>NZ_VIWV01000001.1:5684423-6000961 GCF_007829875.1 Streptomyces capillispiralis
CGTCACCGCCGCCCGCGCGGCGGGCACGCGGTGCGCCCCGGCATGCCGGGCGGCGGCGGGAGTCCGCGACCGACGACTCCGTGACGACTCAGTTTGGAGACACACCATGACCAGCACGCTCGGCATCGATCTCGGCAGTTCCCCGCGCACGGCGGTGATCCGGGAGCTGGACCCGCTCGCCGCCGACGGGCCCTGCCTCGACCTGCGCCACCACAACGAGCGCTCCGACGTCCCCGCCCTCGTGGCGGCGCTGCGCGCCCTGGTGCCCTCCGCCGACGAGGTCGCCGGGTACTCCGTGGAGGCCTGCGTGGCGGCCATGCGCGACCTCGGCATGTTCCTCGGGTCGATCAAGCGGCACGGCCCCGAACCGCTCCCCCTGGTCCCGGAGGTGCTGCCCGTCCTGCTGGAACTGGGGCGGCGCACCGACATGGTGCCCCGCGACACGGTGCACCACTACACCAACTGGAACCCCACCGGCGGCCGCCAGCGCATGTACACGGGAGACATACAGGAGGCCTATCTCCAGGAATCCGTACGCATGGTCTTCCCGCACCTGCGCGAGGCCCTGGAACTGGCGGAGCGGCTGAGCGGCGCCGAGGTCGCCGACGCCAAGTTCGCCGCGCTCACCGAGGAGCTGACCGGCCATGTGGAGGCGATGGTCTCGGCCATCGACATGGTCGTGGCCAAGGTCAGCCCGGAGTTCTTCGCCCGGGGGCTGCGCGCGTACTTCGAGGAGATCACCCTCGACGGCCGGGTGCTGCTCGGGCCGGCCGCCGCGCAGGTCCCCCTGTGGCTGATCGACCAGGCGATCTGGGCCGCGGACAACAGCGAGCCCGAGTACGAGGAGTTCCTGCGCGACTCGGTGCCCTACAGCCTGCCGCGCTGGCGTGAGCTGTACGACCGCTGGACGGGCGTACCGTCGGTGGTCACCCGGCTGGTGGAGGCCTACGGCGACGACCCGGACGGCGCCGAGCGCCGGATGCCGGGCCTGAGACCGTCCACCGAGGCCCTCGCCCGCCTGCTGCGGGTGATCATCGTCTTCCGCGGCCGCCACCTGGGCATCGCCCGCAAGGCCTACGACGCCGACCTGCGCCTCTACCCGGTGGGCAGCGGCGGCGCCAGCGTCGACCTGCTGCGGCAGATCATCGACCTCACCCGGGCCACCGCCCGGCTCACCCGGCGCCCGGCCCCGTCCGCCGCCGCGCACGCCGAGCGGAGGTCGGCATGAGCGTCCTGATCGCGGGGGCCGGCATCGGCGGCCTGACCACGGCCCTGAGCCTGCACGCCGAGGGCGTGGACGACGTACGCGTCCTGGAGGCGGTGGCGGAGATCAGACCGCTCGGCGTGGGACTGAACATCCTGCCCAACGCGGTCCGCGAACTCGCCGGACTCGACCTGCTGGACGACCTGCTGGAGGTCGCCCTGCCCACCGGGAGCCTCGGCTACTACAACCGCCACGGCCAGCTCATCTGGCGGGAGCCGCGCGGTCTCGCGGCGGGATACCACTGGCCGCAGCTGTCCGTGCACCGCGGCCGGCTCCAGGCGGTGCTGGCCGAAGCGGTGCGCCGCCGGCTGGGACCCGACGCCCTCGTGACCGACGCCAGGGTCGAGGGGTTCACCCCGCGCGAGGACGGCGGCGCCGACGTGCGGGTGCACCACCCGAGCACCGGGCGGCGCTCCGTGACGGCGGCGGACGCGCTGATCGGGGCGGACGGCATCCACTCGAAGGTGCGCGCCGCCCTGTACCCGCAGGAGGGGCCGCCGCCGTGGAACGGGCTCGTGGTGTGGCGCGGCACCACCCTCGCCCCGCCGTTCCTGGACGGCCGGTCGATGATCATCGCCGGGGACGACCGGCGGCGTGCCGTCGTCTACCCGATGTCCGTCCCCGACGGGCCGGGCGGAGCGGTGCTGATGAACTGGGCCGTGGCACGGGCGGCCGACCCGGAGGCCGTCTTCGAGGACGCCGACTGGAACCGGGCCGTGGCACCGGAAACGTTCCTGCACCACTTCGCCGACCTGGCCTTCGACTGGCTCGACGTGCCCGCCCTGATCCGCACGGCCCGGGAGGCCTACGTGTACCCCATGGTCGACCGGGACCCGCTGCCGCGCTGGACGCACGGGCCGGTCACCCTGCTCGGCGACGCCGCCCACGCCATGTACCCGATGGGGTCCAACGGCGCCACCCAGTCGATCGTCGACGCCCGGGTGCTGGCCCGTGAGCTGGCGTCGCGGGACACCCCCGCCGCGGCCCTGGCCGCCTACGAGGCCGAGCGGCTTCCGGCGCTGACCCGCCTCCAGGCCGGCGCCCGGCGCCGGGGCCCCGAGGTGGTCATCGACCTGGCGCACGAGCGGGCGCCCGACGGCTTCGAGGACGTGACCGAGGTCTTCCCCGGGGACGAACTGCGGGATATCTCGGCGGAGTTCGCGCGGCTGGGCGGCTTCGACCCCGAGACGGTCAACGCCCCACGGCCCAAGGCCGTCCCGACCGGTACCGGAGGCCCGCGATGAGGATCGACATCTGGTCCGACGTCTCCTGCCCCTGGTGCTACATCACCAAGCGCACCTTCGAGATGGCGCTGTCGGCGTCCGGGCGCGGCGACGCGCACGTGGTGCTGCACCCCTTCCAGATCGACGGGGAGCGGCCCGCCGAACCCGTCCCGATGCTCGACTGGCTGGCCGGCAAGTACGGCCCCGAACGCGCCGCGTCGATGGACAAGGAGGTCAGCGCGGCCGGCCCGCGCCACGGCATCGCCTTCCGCAACGCCACGGGCTTCGCGGTCAACACCCTCGACGCGCAACGGCTGTTGTGGTGGGCGGGGCGCACCCGCGGGCGGCAGTCGCAGAGCCGGCTCGAAGAGCTGCTGTTCGCGGCGTACTTCACGCAGAGCGCCGACCTCTCCGACCACGAGGTGCTGCTGACCCGAGTGGAGCGGGCCGGCCTGGACCGCGGTGGGGCCGCCCGGCTGCTGGCCTCCGACGAGGCGGTGGCCGAGGTGCGCGCGGAGCTGCGCCGCGCCCGTGACCTGGGCATCACCGTCGTACCGCGCGTCGAGATCGCCGGCGGGCCGGTGATCGAGGGCCCGCAGGAGGACCCGGAGGTCTTCCTGCGGGCCCTGACCGCCTCCGCCGAGGCCCCCTCGGAGCCACGGCGCTGACCGGCACGGCCGCGGCGGCCACCGCGCCGCCGCGGCCCCGGCCACCACCCCGGTGCGCCGGGCTCGTCCGGGGTGTCGAACAGGGGCGGGGAGGGGCCTCACGGCCGTGTGGTTGGCTGAAACTGAACAGTCGGTGCGTGGAATTGGTCCGTGACATCCGTTGCGTTCCCCCGTTGTTGACGCATTGTCAGGTGAATCGCACGCGCGTTCCTTCTGGTTCTTCTCCCCTGATGGGGTGGTTCGTTCGGTGTCGTCCCGGCTACCACGGCGGCCCCGTACGGGCGATCGAATCGCGACGAACTCGGATTGCTTACTGACTATGCGGTCAGTGGGGACTTCCCGCCCGGCGGGATGGCTAGCATGGGCCGTAACCGGCCGGAAGATCGCCCTCCTCTTGGCTGCCCTCTTCCCGGCCCACGGCCGCCCTGCTCCGGTCGTCCCACACCCTGCTCTCACGGACCGAGGGACCGCACCATGTCAGTGCCTGCTCCGCCCCGCCAGCACCCATCGGCGAAGGCGCCGCGCACCTCGCCCGCCCTGTCGTTGGCCGTCGTGGTGGCGACTGCCGCCGGCGGCGGCGCGGCGGTCGCCCTGGCACCGTCCGACGCCCACACCTGGGCCCTGATCGTCGTGGCGACCGCCTGGGTGTGCGTGGCCGTCTCCGTCCTCGCCGGCCACCGGCTCGTCCAGCGGGCCCGGAAGGCGGCCGCCGGACAGGAGGCGGAGAACGGCCGCCTCCGGGCGGAAGCGGCCCGGAAGGCGGCCGAGATCTCGCACCTGGCCGGGGTGACGCTGCCCGCCGTGGCCGGCCGGCTGCGGGAGGGCGCGAGCGCGGCCGAGGTGCTGGGCAGCGTGCCGCCGCCGTCCGACCCGCAGTTGCAGCGGATCTCGCACACCTTCGCCACCACCGTCGAGGACGACGTGCGGCGGGCGGCCTCCCTGGACGTCGAGTACCGGAAGGCACGGCAGGAACTCGACCAGGCGGTCGCCGAGTTGGAGCGGCTCGCCCGCGAGACGCTGCCCACCGCGGTCGCCCGGCTGCGTGAGGGCCGGTCCGCCGAGACCGTGCTCGCCGAGGTCGACCTGCCCCGGCTGCCCGCGGTGCGCACCCCGGCCGAATCGTTCGTCCGCGAGCTCGCCCACAGCGAGCGGCGTGCCGCCGCGGCACAGGCCGCCTCCGCCAAGGCGCTCAGCCGCGTCCAGGCCAAGGCCGTCCGCATGCTCGCCGACCTGCGGGACATGCAGGAGCGGCACGGCGAGGAGGTCTTCGGCGACCTGCTGAAGCTGGACCACGGCACCTCCCAGCTCGGCCTGATGACCGACCGGCTGGCGCTGCTCATGGGCGGCCGGTCCAGCCGCGCCTGGAACAAGCCGATCGTGATGGAGAGCATCCTGCGCGGTGCCGTCGGCCGCATCGCCGCCTACCAGCGGGTGCGCCTGCACTGCTCCACCCGCGCCGCCGTCTCCGGCTTCGCCGCCGAGGGCGTGATGCACCTGCTCGCCGAACTCATGGACAACGCCGCGAACTTCTCCCCGCCCATCGACGAGGTGCACGTCTACGTCGAGGACCGCAGCGCCGGCATCGTCGTCACCATCGAGGACAGCGGCCTGAAGATGGCCGACGCGGCGATGCGCCGCGCCGAGGAGGCCGTCAGCGGCCGCGTCACCGACCTCGCCTCGTTGCAGGGCACCCGGCTCGGCCTGGCCGTGGTCGGGCGGCTCGCGGTGAAGTACGGCATCAGCGTCAACTACCGCCCCTCCTCCCGCGGCGGCACCGGTGTCGTCGTCCTGCTGCCCCTGAACCTGCTCGCGCAGCAGCGCGACGGCGTCCCGCACGAGACGGCCCCCCGGCCCGCCGCCGAGACGGCCGCCCTCACGCCCGCCCCCGCCGCACCCGCGGCGCTCCCCGCGGCGCCCGCCGCGCCGGCCGTGTCCGCGGCCGGCCCCGGCCCGCTGCCCGAGCTCGCCGACCGCGGGCCGGCGGCCGAGCGGCCCGAAGCCCCGGAGCGGCCCGCCGCACGGGCCGAACTGCCCGAACACGGGCGGCACCGGCGTCCCGACGGCACCACGCCGAACGGGCTGCCGGTCCGCGCCCCCGGCCGCACCATGGCCGAGGCGGAGCGCGAGCGCGAGCAGCGCCTGTCGGCGTCCGAGCCGGCCGCCGACGTCCCGGCGGCACAGCGCCCGGCACGCGACGCGGGCTCGCGGTTCGGCGCCTTCGCCCGTGCACGGCAGCCCGGAAACGGCACCGCGGGACCGGACACCCGGCCCGCCTCCGAGCCGCCGACGGCTCCGTAGTCCCCGCCCTTTCCGTACGGCGGACGGGGCGACGGCGCCCCGTCCCGCTCGAGTTCGTGAGATAGGAGGAACGGGCCGGTGACCGGTCAGCCGGGCACCACCGTCCCATCACCCATCATGCAGACCACCGACAACAGCCTCAGCTGGCTCCTGCAGAATCTCCTGGAGCAGACGCCCGGAACCCGGCACGCCCTGGTGCTGTCCCGGGACGGCCTGAAGCTCTGCTGGAGCGAGCACCTGACGCTCGACCGGGCCGACCAGCTCGCGGCGATCTGCTCCGGCATACAGGCCCTCGCCCAAGGCGCCTCCGTGGAGTTCGGCGACGGCACCGGCGGCGTCCGCCAGTCGATGACCGAGTTCCACGGCGGCCTGCTGTTCATCGTCGAGGCCGGGGAGGGCGCGCACCTCGCCGTCGTCGCCGGGGAGGACGCCGACCCCGGCGTGGTGGGCCACCAGATGTCGGAGCTGGTCGAGCAGATCGGCGAGCACCTGCGGGCCGAACCGCGCGGCCAGGCCGCGCGGGGGAGCGGCACCTCGTGATGCGCAAACCCGTCGACACGGGTGACCCCGACCGGCTCTACACGGTCACCGGCGGACGGAGCCGCGCCGACGACTCCTTCGACCTGGTCACCCTCATCGTCAGCGAGAGCGGTCCGGTGCCGGGCATGCAGTCGGAGCACGTCCGGATCCTGGAACTGTGCCGGCATCCCACCGCCGTGGTCGAGGTGGCCGCGGAACTCGGCCTGCCGATCACCGTGGTGCGGATCCTGCTCGGCGACCTCCTCGACACCGGCCGCATCACCGCCCGGCATCCGCGCGCGGCGCCCTCCGTCGCCTCCCTGCCCGATTCCGCCCTACTCCAGGAGGTGCTCCATGGGCTCCGCAACCTCTGAGCTGCCCTCCCACCGCACGCCGCTGAACGACACCGCGGAGACCGGTCTGAAGATCGTCGTCGTGGGCGGGTTCGGCGTCGGCAAGACGACCCTGGTCCGCTCCGTGAGCGAGATCCGGCCGCTCAACACCGAGGAGGTGATGACCCAGGCGGGCGTGGGCGTCGACGAGACCAGCGCGGTGGCGTCGAAGACCACCACGACGGTCGCCTTCGACTTCGGCCGGATCAGCCTCAACGAGCGCATGGTGCTGTACTTGTTCGGCGCGCCCGGACAGGAACGCTTCTGGTTCCTGTGGGACAGGCTGTTCTCCGGGACGCTGGGCGCCGTGGTCCTCGTGGACACGCGCCGGATGGACGACTCCTGGTACGCCATCGACCGGCTGGAGCACCACCGCACGCCCTTCGTGGTGGCCGTGAACCGGTTCGACGACGACACCGCCCGGTACTCCCTGGACGAGATCCGCCAGGCGCTCGCCCTCCCGGCCCACGTGCCGATGGTCGACTGCGACGCGCGGGTCCGGCAGTCCGGCAAGGACGTGCTGATCACCCTGGTCGACCACCTCCACGCCATGGCCATCGCCGAGGAGGCGACACTGTGACCGACTCCGGCTACTCCTCCGAGCAGCAGGCGCCCCCACCGGGCTGCCCCGCCCACGCCGGCGCGGTGCGCCTCGGAGGGCTCCAGTACCAGCAGACGCCGTCGCAGCTGTACCGCGCGATGCGCAGGGAGCACGGCCCGGTCGCACCGGTGCTGCTCGACGGGGGCATCCCCGCCTGGCTGGTGCTCGGCTACTCCGAGGTCACGTACGTGACCAGCCACGACGAGCTGTTCGCGCGCGACTCGCGGCGCTGGAACCAGTGGGAGCACATCCCGCAGGACTGGCCGCTGCTGCCGTTCGTCGGGTACCAGCCGTCGGTGCTGTTCACCGAGGGCGAGGAGCACCAGCGGCGGGCCGGGGTGATCACCGAGGCGCTGGAGGGCGTCGACCAGTTCGAACTCGCCCGCGACTGCGAGCTGATCGCCGACGACCTCATCGCCCGCTTCGCCGGCAGCGGCCAGGCGGAGCTGATGGCGGACTACGCGCACGCCCTGCCGATGCGGGCCGTGGTGCAGATGTGCGGCATGCCGACCTCGGGCGAGGACACCAGTCGGCTCGTCGACGACCTGCGGATCTCGCTGGACGCCTCGGAGGGCGACGACCCGGTGGCCGCGTACGGGCGCGTCGGCGAGCGGCTGCGGCAGCTGGTGAAGGACAAGCGGGCCGCTCCGGGTCCGGACGTCACCTCGCGCATGCTGACCCACCCGGCGGGCCTGACCGACGAGGAGGTCGTCCAGGACCTGATCTCCGTGATCGCCGCGGCCCAGCAGCCGACGGCGAACTGGATCTGCAACACGCTGCGTCTGCTGCTGACGGACGCGCGGTTCGCGGTGAACGTCTCGGGCGGCCGGCTCAGCGTGGGCGAGGCGCTCAACGAGGTGCTGTGGCTGGACACGCCGACGCAGAACTTCATCGGACGGTGGGCCGTACGGGACGTCCAGCTCGGCGGGCGGCAGATCCGGGCCGGCGACTGCCTGGTGCTGGGCCTGGCCGCCGCCAACACCGACCCGCAGATCTGGCCGGAGTCCCACGTCGGCGCGGAGAACGCCGCGCACCTGTCGTTCAGCAACGGCGAGCACCGCTGCCCGTACCCGGCCCCCCTGCTGGCGGACGTGATGGCGCGGACGGCGGTCGAGACGCTGCTGGAGCGGCTGCCCGACCTGGTGCTGGCGGTCGAGCCGGAGGAGCTGACCTGGCGCCCGTCCATCTGGATGCGGGGACTGTCGGCGCTCCCGGTGCGCTTCACGCCGGTCGTGCAGTAGGGCGGGCCGGGGCCCCGGGCGGGCCGGGGGGCGTACGTCCGTGCCCGCCCCCGGCCCCAGGTTCCGGGCGCACGCCGCGCGGCGGGGCGTGCGCCGTCCCGGGCCCCGCGACCGGGGCCCGGACCGCGGCGCGGGCCGGTGGACGGGCGGAGCGAGCCCCGCGGGCAGGGGAGCCCGGCGGGTGGCGGCGGACGGACGGCGTGCGGGTGCCGTGCCGACGGGTGCCGCCCCCGGCGGCCGCCCGCGCGGTCGGGTCAGCCGCCCACCGGTGTGAACCGCACCGGCAGCCGCTGCGGGCCGCGGGTGAACACGCCCTCCTCGGCCGGTTCGAAACCGTCCGCGAGACGCAGCTCCGGCATCGCGTCCAGGAGCTGGCCGACACCGATCTCCACCTCCGCCTTGGCCAGCAGCGCGCCGACGCAGAAGTGCCGGCCGAGCGCGAAGGCGAGGTGGTCGGCGGCGGCCGAGAACGCGGTCGTGGTGGTGAGGTCGTCGCGGAAGATGTCGAAGCGGTCCGGGTCGCGGTAGCGGTTCTCGTCGCGGTTGGCGGCGCCTATCAGACAGGTGACGGTGGCGCCCGCGGGGATCGTGCCACCGCTCAGCTCCACCTCCGTGGCGGACTGCCGCATGATCATGTGCACGGGCGGGGTGAACCGCAGGGTCTCGGCGAAGGCACGCGGGATCAGCGAGTGGTCCGCGCGGACGGCCGCCAGCTGGTCGGGATGGAGCAGCAGGTTGGCGAAGATGCCGGCGATGGCCTTGTCGGTGGTCTCACCGCCGGCCGCGAGCAGCAGGCTGCAGAACGCCTTGACGTCCTCGTCGCTCATCCGCACCCCGTCGACCTCGGCGGCGCACAGGGCGGACAGCAGGTCGTCGCCCGGGTTCTCGCGGCGCTCCCGGATGATCGGCAGCATGTACTCGGCGAACTCCACCCGGGTCCGCTCGCCCGCGGCGGTCACCTCGGCGTCGCCCGACAAATTGCCCAGGAAGGCGATGACGGCCGTGTACCAGCGGTGGAAGCGGGCGTGGTCGGTCTTGTCCAGCCCCAGCATGTCGGCGATGACGTTGACCGGGAAGCGGGTGGCGTAGTCGGTGACCAGGTCGGCGGAGCCGCTGTGTCGGAAGGCGTCGATCAGCTCGCGGGAGTTGCGCTCGATGACGGGCAGGAACTTCTGCTGCAGCTCGCTGCCGCGGAAGGCGGGCACGACGAGGGCCCGGCGCACGGCGTGCTCCCGGCCGCTGAGCTGGAGAATCGTCTTGCCGTGCACGGGTTCGAGCTGCCAGGCGTAGTTGTCGGTGGTGAACTCGCCGGCCTTGTCCTTGAAGACGCGCTCCACGTCCTCGTAGCGCGAGACGATGTAACTCTGCGTCGCCTCGTGCCAGATGAGGGGCGCGGTCTCCCGCATCACGCGGTACGCGGGGTAGGGGTTCGCCGCGAACTCGGGCGAGAGGATGTCGGGCACCTGCTGGGCGGTGGACATGGAGCTCCCTGCGGTCGTGACTTCGTGTACCGCACAAGGTTATTGATCAACCATCAGTTGGGACAGAGCTGCCGCCAACCCGTACGCCCGGGAACGACGTCGGCCGAAAACCGCCCCCGGCCCGGACGCGGAGAGGGGCGGGCGGGGTGCGGGCGGGTGGCCTGCGCGTCCGGCCGCGGACAAAGCGCGTGCGCGCGTTCGAGCAGGTGGGGTAAGTTCCTGCCTGTTCGAAGGGGGAGTCCAGTGGCGAAGCTGAACCAGATCATCGCTGTCGAAAAGGGTGTCAAGAGCAAGTCGCTCCAGGACGTCAACGCGGCGCACACCAAGGTGCAGAAGCCCGCGCTGATGGCCGGCATCTCGCGCACGTACCAGCCGAAGGACGAGGAGGGCGAGCAGCTGCCGCCCGAGTCCACGCGCGTACAGGTCCAGGCCGAGGACGTGCTGCGGGAGATGGCGGCGTCCCTGACCCGGCTGTTCGACGTGACCGCCACCAAGGACTGGGCGAACTGCACGGCCCGCGCGGACGTCACGGTCGAAGGACGGACCGTCGTCGCGGACGTGCCGGTCAGTTACCTCCTCTTCCTGGAGAAGCAGCTCACCGACCTGCACGCCTTCATCAGGAAGCTCCCCACCCTCGACGCCGCCGAGTCCTGGTCCCACGACCCGTCCACGGACTGGTGGAAGACGGACCCGGTCCGCACGATCCGCACCAAGAAGGTCCCGCGCAACCACGTCAAGGCGGAGGCGACCGACAAGCACCCTGCGCAGGTCGAGGTGTACTACGAGGACGTGCCGATCGGTTACTGGACCACGGTGAAGTTCTCCGGCGCCCTCCCTGCGCGGCGGGTGAACGAGCTGGTGGAGCGGGTCGAGAAGCTCCAGCAGGCGGTCAAGTTCGCCCGTGAGGAGGCCAACGGCGCCGAGGTCACCGACCAGCGGGTCGGCGACGCGGTGTTCGGCTACCTGTTCGGCTGACACCGGCCGCCGGTAGCATCCATGATCGCCCCCGCGTGCGAGCGCGGGGGTGCGCGACCCGCGCGGGCCGGAATTGAGGACCGGTTCGCGTACGGAGCGCAAGCTGACACTGAAGTTCAGCCTGAAGAGCGGCTCGGGACACCGGCCGCGGTCAATCTCAGACTCTCGCTCCAGTCTCAGCATCGCCGCCGATCGCCGGTGCGACCGGGGACGGACGAATGCCGTCGGATGTGAGTTCGAATCTCGCCTGCACCTCTCGCACGGTGCGGTAGTTCAAAGGAAGAACACGACGGCTTGATGACTGATCCGTCCTCTCAAACGCCGCCGGCGTGCGCAATTGGGTGGCATCCCCAGGGGCCCGGGAGCTGGATACGACTCCCGGGCTCCGCCACGTCCCGGCAGTAAGCCTTTTCCCACCTCACGCTGATGCGTGTGAAGGACGAAAACGGCCCTCACCAGGTTCTTGATGGTGGCCATGGCCTGCTCGCCGACGCAGCGGATCTTGGCGTGAGCGGTGTTGCGGTGACGCTTCCCTCGCTGGAGGCGGCGGCCCCGAAACGGAACCCGAACGGATCCGCCGGCACCTTGATACGCCTTGTCTGCCCAGCATTTGAGCCCCTCATCTGCGAGAGCTCCGATGATCCCGTGCTGCCGCGCGGCGGTCAGGTCATGAGTGGACATGCACGCGAAGCTCCTGGCGGACACGGGTGAGTGCCCACACGGCCGGTCGCCTCACCGGCGTGCTGTCCCCCGTGCGAGCTACACGCGGATGGCGCTGCGGGGTGACGACCTTCAGGGTCCGAATCCGTAGGGTTTTCAGGTTCGCGGATGTTGACCACGCTGATTGAGGGGACGTTCATGAGAAGACCCGGGTGGCTGACCGCGCTCGTCTTAGCAGTGACGCTGATGACGGCGGGGATGACGGAACCGGCCGAGGCGGCGGGGGAGGCGTGCGCCACGGCTGGATCGAACTTCGCCAGCCAGCCGATCGCGGAGAACACGGCGGCGTTGCGGATGGGATGCGCCCGCGACGCCGGATCTCTGCGGCCGCTGGCGAACAGCGACACCGACATGGTGGCCGCCATCGACTTCAACACCGCGCAGCAGCCGGACGAGTGGCAGCGGCAGATGTCGCAGATGGTCAACACGGTGCGCGCCGACAAGGACAAGGGGATCACGCTCAGCGAGTCCTTCGACCTGCAGGCGCAGAAGAGCAACGTGGACTTCTACGACCGGCAAAGCGACGTCCGGTTCGACGGCAGTATCCAGGTCGTCGGCGACAGCCTCGTCATCGTCATACCCACGGGCGAGGTGAACGCTTCGGCGAACTGGTGGCAGAAGATGATCGCCATCGCGGTCGGCTTCGCGGTGTGGGCGGTGGCCCTTGAGGTGTGCGAACTTTCCTTCGGCCCCGCCGCGCCTCTCGCCGTACCGGTCTGCGCGGCCGTCTCCTCCGGACTGGGCGGGCTCACCGGTGACCTGCTGAACTCCTACTTCGACGGGCGGTCGCTGGGCGATGCGGATGTCTGGAAGGAGGCGCTCGCCGTACTCGCGGCGAGCGTGGCGGTCGGGTTGGGCTCGGCGGCCCGCGAGACCCTGAGGGCATGGGCCTCGAAGGGAATGGCCTGGGTGATCGAGGCGGTGGGGAAGACCGCGCGGAACATCAGTGCCCGGCTCGGCTCGTGGCCGACCCCGTTGGAGTACATCAGCAACCTGTTCACCCCCGACTTCGCGCAGAGCGTCAGGTTGGCCATCGAACGATTGCTCCAGGGCCAGCGAGCCTCCGCCTGGCCGTCGACGATCCGGGTGATGGTGGTCGGTGACTCGATCAGCCAGGGCCACGAGGGCGACTACACCTGGCGCTACCGGTTGTGGCAGTGGTTCCAGGAGAACAACATCTCGGTCGACTTCGTCGGTCCTTACCACGGCACGTTCACCCCTGACCAGCCCTCCCCGCCGAAACCGCCGCTCTTCGTCGGCGAGAAGCCGGCGGACCAGGGCATCCGCGTCGACGGCGGCTACGCGGCCGGGGTCGCCTTCGACAGCGACCACTACGCGCACTGGGGCAGGCAGGCCGCACAGATCAAGGGCGACATCCGCCGGCAGGTCGAGACCTACAAGCCGGACCTCGTCCTGCTCGCGGCCGGCTTCAACGACATGGGCTGGTTCGTCAGCGACGAGAACGGCACCCTGGACAGCATCGAGACCATCATCGACCAGGCCCGCGCGGCCCGGCCGGGGGTCGACTTCGCGGTGGCCACCGTGCCGCACCGGTCGAAGATCGGCGGCCGGGACGATCTGATCACCAAGACCGACAACTTCAACCGGCTGCTCGCAAACGCGGCCCCCCGGTTGAGTAAATCCATCTCCCAGGTGGAGGTCGTCGACTGGCAGAAGAAGTACTCCTGCGCCCCCGCCTCCTGCCCGGCCTCTTACGACGGCCTGCACCCCAACGCCTACGGCGAGTACCAGCTCGCCATCGCCTTCGAGCAGACCCTGCACGACCGGTACGGCCTGGGCCGGGGCCCGATCCCCTTCCCGCCCGAGAATCTGCCGGTCCGGCCGACGCCCGTGCCGAGCGGTCTGAAGGCCGAGTCCAGTCCCCAGGGAGTGACCGTCACCTGGGACCCGGTGTACGGGGCGTTCGGCTACGACGTGCGGTCGCGGGTCGCCGGCCAGACGACCTGGGGCGAGGGCCGCGTCAACAGCAACCGTGCCGACACCACCTGGACCGTCGACGGCATCCAGTGGGAGTACCAGGTGTGCACCGTCGGCGGTGACAACGTCAAGGGCCCATGGTCCGGCACGGTCAGCGCGGTCGCCCGCCCGAAGACGGCCCCGCCGCCGCGGATCCTCGCCAGCCGGCCCATCGGCCGGGACAGCATCGAGCTCGAAATCGCACCACCCGACTACCCCACCACCATCGACCGGCACGAAGTGATCCTCTTCGACAAGGACACGCCCGGCGCCTGGCTCACCGGCACCGGCTTCCGCGGCAACCGGGTGCAGATCCACGGGCTGAAACCGGGCCACCGCTACCTCGTCGCGGCGGCCACCTGGAACGCCGCCGGCGGCGGGCTGCCCGCACTGGCCCGTCCGGTGATGGTCGGCGGCGGTACCCCGGCCGCCCCGACCGGCCTGCGGGTGACCACCGTCGATCCCACCACGGTGGAACTGGACTGGAACGGCGCGAACTCGGCGGCCGGCTACCGGCTGTGGGTCTCCAACATCAAGGACGGCGGCACCACCCCGCCGAAGGCCGACGAGAACATCATCGAGGACACCCACTACGGCGTCGGCTTCCTGTTCCCGGGCGTGTGGAACTACGAGTTCTGCGTGACGGCCATCAACGGCTCCCTCGAATCCGACAAGTCCAACTGCGTCATCCCGCCCCATCCCGACGGCAGCGCACCGACCAACCCCGGCGGCAGCGCGCTGAACCGCTCACCGAGCGCTCGCACCGCGGCGCCGGACGCGGTGGACATCGGTTCGCTCACCACCCTGAGGAACCCGGACGGTACGGCAAGTCCCGTCGCGGTCGGTGTCGGGGTCAACGGGGGTGACCGGTAGCCCGGCCTTGATGTCCCGTGGTGCTGCCGCGAACGCGGCAGCACCACGGGACACCGGTGAGCAGATCAGCCGACCGCGAGGCCGAAGACGGGCACTGTCACGCTGCCCATGACCGCCGCAGCCAAAGGAGCACACGCGGGCGGAGGCCCATACCGCTGCACAGTGCGCTGCGACACCCCCAACTGGCGCCGGCTGGGAACGGACCGGCAGGCTCTGCTGGTCCTGGCCCACCTGCGGTGCGGGCACACCTACGCCCAGCTCGCAGCCGGGTTCGGCATCAGCGTCAGCACCGTCTGCCGGTACGTGTCCGAGGCCGTCGAACTGCCGGCCGCGCTCGCTCCCGGCCTTGCCGAGGCCGTCCGGGCCGCTTCCCGCAAAGCCTTCGTGATCCTGGACGGCACGCTGCTGCCGATCGACCGCATCGCCGCCGACCGGCCCTTCTACTCCGGCAAGCACAAGAAGCACGGCATGAACGTGCAGGTCCTCGCCGACCCGGCAGGCAGGCTCCTGTGGGTCTCGCCCGCACTGCCCGGCGCCGTCCACGACATCCGCGCGGCCCGCGAGCACGGAATCATAGACGCCCTGACCGAGGCCGGCATCCGCTGCTGGGCGGACAAGGGATACCAAGGGGCCCGGGGTACGATCCGGGTGCCCTACCGCGGCCGCTGGGAGCAACTCTCCGCCGGCCGGCAGGAAGTCAACCGCGCCCACGCGCAGATCCGCGCCCTCGGCGAACAGGCCATGGCCACTCTCAAGACCTGGCGGCTCCTGTGCAAGCTGCGGTGCAGCACCACCCGCATCACCGACCTGGTCATGGCTGTCCTCGTCCTCCACCTGACCTGCTCAAACGAAGGTTGAAAACAGCTCAGTGCCTCACGCGGCTGCCGCCGTTCCACGCCGGAGAAATGCCGCGCCCCGCCTTTCCGGCCGGGCGCGCGTCTGCCTTTCTCGCTTTCCGACGCGGTGGCCGACGGGGCCGCCGGTGCCCGGTGCAGGTTGATGAAAGGGCGGGAAAGGGAAGAGTTCGGGGTCGGTAGCGTGAGGGTGCGGCGGGTTTTGTGATCGGGTTCTGCCGTCGGTGTGGCCACGGATGGGGGGAGGATGCGTGAGTGCGGATTTCCGGGCTTTCGCGCCGACCGCGAAACACGGGCGCATCGACGTCACTGCGCGGTGAACCGCGTCACGCGCGACCGGCGATCACCTGTCAGGTCCCACGACCCGAGCAGTCCTCCGGCTTCGCACGACCGACAGCGTGCGGGACGCGAAACACGGTGCCGGCCCCGCCGTTCAGGGAACGAACAGTGACCTTGCCTGGAGAGTGGACGATGAGCAGCAATCCTTTCGAGGACAACGACGCCCAGTACCGCGTGCTGGTCAACGACGAGGGCCAGCACTCGCTGTGGCCCGCGTTCGCCGAGGTCCCGGCGGGCTGGACGGTGGCCCACCCCGAGGACAGCCGGCAGGCCTGCCTCGACTACGTCAACGAGCACTGGACCGACATGCGCCCGCTCAGTCTGGTCCGCCAGATGGAAGGCGCCGGCTGAACCGGTGAACAGGCCGACGATGCTCTCCGCGCCCGGCGGCGCCGCCGTGCACCGGCCCCGGCCGCGGCCGGACGCCGAACGGGTCCTGGTGTGCCTGAGTTACTGCGGCGGCGGCACCGCGCCGTTCCGGCAGTGGGCGAACGCCCTGCCGGACGACGTGGAACTGGCGCTGATCTGCTACCCGGGCCGGGAGGCGCGGTTCGGCACGCCGTTCGCCCGGGTCTGGACCGACCTGCGGGACGACGTGGTGCGCGCCGTGCGCGGTCTCACCGGGCGGCCCTACATCCTGTTCGGCCACAGCATGGGGTCCTGGGTGGCCTTCGAGACCGCCGCGGAACTCGAACGCCTGGGGCTCGCCGTGCCCGAGGCGCTCGTGGTGTCGGGCGGTGTGGCACCGCCCAGGCGCCGGGAGGTGCCCGGGGACGTCGTGCCGCGGTCCGACGACAGCGCGGAGGCCCTGGTGCGGTGGATGCGGGACCTGGGGCAGGTGTCCCCGGCGATCGCCGCCGAACCGGAGCTGGTCAAGATCGCGGTGGATCTGCTCCGCGCGGACCTCGCCGTCTCGGAGTCCTACCGGTTCGTGCCCGGCTCACGGGTGTCGGTGCCGCTGCGGGTGCTGTACGGGACGGAGGACGCCGCGCCGTTCGCCGATGTCGAGCGGCACTGGCGGCCGTTGACGGACGGCGCCTTCCAGGCCGTGGAGCTGCCCGGCGGGCACTTCTACACGCCCGACGTGTGGGCCAGGCTGCCGGAGTGGTGCACCCTGCCGGTACCCGGCGCCGCCGTTGCCCACTGACCATGGGCTCGCAGGACATGGGCCCGTACGACATGACACCGCCGCGCGGGGATCGCGCGGCGGTGTCATGTTCCTACGGCGGGTGTCAGCCGGTGGTGCGCAGGGCGCGCCGGCGGTCGTGCAGGACCAGCAGCAGCGTCATGCCCATCATCACGCCCAGGACCGCGCTGACGTCCCTCGCCAGTGCTCCCGCTATGGGAAGTTCGGGGGAGGGCTGCTGCATGTCGGTGAGGGTGAGCAGGTTGTAGACGCTGTACGAGAAGAGCATGCCGGACGACACCCACGCGGCGGCCATCGGCGGCAGGAACCGGCGGGTGCCGCGGCGGGCGGTCAGGACGAGGATGCCCCAGGCCCCGGCGAGCGCCCAGGCGGCCGTGCTCAGCGACAGCATGTGCCACCACAGGTCACGCCGCTCCAACTGGCCGGACTCCAGACCGAGGGTGCCGCCCGCCGCCCAGAACACCTTCACACCGGCGAGCAGGACACAGCCGGCCGCGATCAGCCGGGCCAGCGTCACCTGCAACTCGCGCGTCCCGCCCGCCGGTTCGTCGTACGCCAGCGGGCCGCCCAGGGCCTCCGGCCAGCGCGCCCGGGCGTAGCCCGCGAGGGCGAGGGGCAGCCCGACGCCGACGCCGACCAGCGAGATCATCACGAGGATCTGCTCGTAGATCCAGAAGTCCGGTGAACCGGCGTCCTGGTCACGGGTCATGGCGGCCGGGCCGAGCACCGGCGCCAGCAGCAGCATGGGCACGAGCAGCCCGGTGCCCACCCACACGGGCAGCGCCACCAGCCAGGCGGGCAGCCGCTCGCCCCAGGGCCGGGAGAACGCCATCGCCAGCACGATGCCGACGGCGGCGAGGAACGCGGTCGCCGCGTTGATCGCACGCCAGTCCGCACCGCCCATTTCCTCGGTCGGAATGAAGAAACCGAAAGTCCAGACGATTTTGATGAGCAGATACGGTGTCACCGCTATGGCTGCTCCGAGGCCGCCGATTCGGCGAAACCTGGTCAATCGGTCGATCGGCTGTTCTGCCCTTACAGTCATATCGGCACGCTATCCGGGGGTCGGTGGACGGGTCAAAGCCGGCCCGGTGCATCTGCGGATATCCGCCACTCAGATGAATTCTGGACCAACGGTTTCGGGGCGGTGGATTCCTATTGCGGTGAGATGCCCGGGTTCGGAAAGGGAGACCAGCAGGGCGGGTTCGCCCGCGCGGGCCAGGCCGACCAGGTCCAGCAGGCCCGACACCGCGCAGTGCCGGGCCGGCCGCGTCCCGTCGGCGGCCGGGTCCCGTACCGGGATGCCGGACTCGGCCAGGGCCTCGGCCACGGCGTCACGGACCTCCGCCGCGCGGGAGGCGGCGGCCGGTGGTGCGCCGACGACCAGGCGCACGCCGTCCGTGCCCCGGGCCAGGGCGGCGACGCGGGCGGCGCTCGCGGCGAGGGCCGCGGGGTCCACGGCACCGGCGGGCCCCGGAGGGAGGAACCGGGAGAGCCCGCCGGTGACCGCGGCGAGGGGGCCCTCGGCGCCTGCCGGGCCGGGAGTCCGCCCCCTCGCGGCCAGGACGACCGCCGCGGCGGCGTCGTACGCGCCGCTGCCGCCGCGGTCCTCGGGGGCCTGGTCGGTCGCGGCGGCCACCACCACGTCGGCGCGGCCGGCGCGCAGCGCGGTCACCGCGAACTGCACCGCCTCCAGACCGGCGGTCACCGGGTTGGTGAGCGTCACCGAGAAGGCGCGGGCGCCGGTGCTGATGGCCAACTGGCTGCCGGGCGTGTTCATCGAGAAGCCCGGCACCTCGGCGGGGCTGATGCCGCGCACGCCCTCGGTCGTCAGGACGGTGTCCATCCGGCGGTGGACGCGGGCGATGGCGTACTGGGTGCCGGTCACCACACCGAACCGTTCGGCCTCGGCCCCGGTGAGCGGCGGGTCGGTGTGGCGTCTGCCGAGCGCCTCGTTGCCTGCCGCCAGCAGGTAACGGGTCGCCGGGGTCAGGTACTTCCAGCCCCGCCGGCCCAGATGGGCGGCGGCGTCGAACCAGGGGCCGTCCTCGCCCTGCCCCTGACCCGGGCGCGGCTCCTCGGCGACGGCGCCGACTCCGGTGATCACCACGGTCATGCGGCGGCCCGCCAGGCCAGTACGGCGTTGTTGCCGCCGAAGCCGGTGCCGCTGACCAGGACCGTCGGACGGGCCAGCGGGGCCGGTGCGTCCAGGGGCACCGTCAGCGGGCAGTCCGGGTCCGGGTCCGTGACGTGCGCGTTGGGCGGGACCAGGCCGTGGCGCAGGACGAGGGCCGCGATCACGCAGCCGAACACCCCGGCCGCGCCCGCCGTGTGACCCATGACGGCCTTGGGCGCGTAGCCGAGCACCTCGCCGGGCGATCCGCCGGCGGCGGTCACCGCCGCGCTGATCGCCGTCGACTCCACGGTGTCGTTGACCGCCACACCGGCGCGGTGCAGCACGGCCGCGCCCGGGGCCCCGTCGATCCCGGCGAGGGCCCGCGCGGCGGCGCGGCGCAGCTGTTCACCGGACGGTTCCGGCGCCATCGGGTGGTGGGCGTCGCAGCTCCAGCCGTGACCGGCCAGCACGGCGTGCGCCGTCCGGCCGCGCCGCCGTGCCGACTCGGCGGACTCCAGCACCAGGGCGGCGGCGCCCTCACCGGTGACCATGCCCGCGCGGCCGGTGTCGAAGGGACGGCAGCACGCGTCGTCCAGCAGCCCGAAGCGCTGGAGCGTGCCGACGGCGACACGGGAGAAGGCGTCCCCGCCGCAGGCCACGACGATGTCCGCCTGGCCCGTCCCGATCAGCTCGGCGCCCCAGGCGACCGCGTAGGCGCCGGCGGAGCAGGCGGTGGAGAGGGTCTGGCCGGGGCCTCCGATCCCGAACCGGGAGGCCAGGGAGGCGGCCACCCGGTGGGTGGCGGGCGGCGGCACGGACACGGCGCCGTCGAACGGCGCGCCCGCGCCCGTAACCGTGTCCTGACCCGGACTGGAGCCCGCGCCCGTTCCCACGCCGTGTTCCGACAGGTCGATGTCCCCCAGGGAGGTCCCCACCGTCAGTCCCGCGTCCCGCAGGTCCCCGGCCGTCAGGCCGGCCTCCGCGACGGCCTCGGCGACCGCGGTCGCCAGCAGCGCGCCGGTGCGCCCGGTGCCCCGCCCGGGGGCGTCGGCGTCCGGCACCGCGTACAGGTGCGGGCGGGCCGGCAGGCCGCAGACGTCCGGTGCGGGATCCGGCCGCCGGCTCGCGCCGAGCAGCCCCTCCCACAGGGCGCCGATGCCGCTGCCGAAGCAGCTCACCGCACCGAGTCCCGTGACCACCACCGTCACCGTGCACCTGCCTCGCTGTTGGCTCTTTCCCGAGGGCGCGGCACAATGGCCGACACCATTCAGGATGCATTCCCGGCATTCACCGCCCGCGGCGCTTGCAAGTACCTGCAGGGATCAGCCGCCCGCCTCGTCACCTTCCGTCGCGCTGACCTAGCATCCATCCGCGAAACACAATTCCGTAAAACGCGCGAATGGCCCGAGGAAAGGGAATTCCGGTGAGTGCCGAAACCACGCTGGACGTGTCGGAACTTCGCGAGCTGGTGGCGGACACGCTGGATGTCGAACTGTCGGCGCTGACCGACGACGTCCTCCTGATCGAGGAACTGGGCGTCGACTCCGTCGTGGCCCTGGAACTCATGGTCACGCTGGAACAGCGCTACGGGACCAGGATCCCCGAGGAGGAACTCGGCTCGGTCCGCACGTTCCCCGACATCCACGTCCTGCTCAACCGGAAGCTGGGCGGTTGATGGACGCGCAGACGGCGGCCGCCGGCACCACCGCCGGTGCCGGCGCCGCGTCCTACTTCCTGGTCGAGAGCAAGGGAAACTGGGCGGGCCCCAACGCGGGCGCGTTCCTCATGGACGCCGTGGCGCTCGCCGAGGCCGGCCACCGGGTGCGGGTGTTCCTCGTCGAGGACGGCGTCCTGAGCGCCGTCGGCGGCGACGTCCCCGAGATACGGCGGCTGGCCGAGGCCGGCGCCGAGATCCTCGTGGACGACTTCTCGGCGGCGCAGCGCGCGCTGTCCGCCACCACCCTGTCGCCACACGTCAGGATCGCCGGCATGGACCTCGCCGCCGCCGCGCTCACCGAGGACGGCTGCCGGGGGGTGTGGCACTGATGGCCGGCCTGGAACGCCGGATGTGGGACCTGCTGCTGATCCTGACCGCGGCCCCGCACTCCGGTGACGTCGTGACCTCGGCGCTGCGCCTGTCCCAGGCGGTGCTCGACCGGGGCGGCTCGGTCCGGGTCTGGGCGTGCGGCTACGCCAACATGATGACCCAGGACACCTTCGGCGCCACCAAGCTGCCCAACACCCGCGACCCCGAGGGGCACTACCCGTCCCCGTCGGCCGTCGTGCAGCGGATGATCGCCGACGGCGAGGGCCGCTTCGGGTGGATCGCGTGCACCGCCTGCTCCGAGGAGCGCGGTGCCGTGCACCACGTGCCGCAGGTACGGCACCGCTCCCCGCTGCGGTTGGCGACGACCATCGCCGGCGCCCGGCAGACGCTCTACCTCGGAGGGGCCTGATGAGCAGCAGCACCACCACCGCCGCCGGCCGCGGCTCGGGCCCGCCGGTGCTGTGCGTCCTGGACCGCGCCTACCGGGGCGCGGTCGAGGCGCAGTTCTTCCACGCCCTGTACGGACTGCTCGACCTGCACGGCCAGTTCCGGCGGGTGGACGTCGCGCTGCGCGGCGCCGCGGTGACCCTCGCCGTCGAGGAGGACGTCTACCGGCCGTCGGTCCGGCTCGGCACGATGACGCTGGACACGCTGCCCGACTACCGCGGCTCCGTGCGCGACCTCGTCGCCGAGGACTTCACCGTCTTCGTGGACCGGGACGCGGTGACGGCCCTGGGCTTCGCCCCGGACCGGCTCGTCGCCGGGACCGTCCTGCTCGACCCGGCCGAACTCGCCCTGCGCTGGCCCGAGTACGACCAGGTGTGGTTCGTATGACCGGGGCCGGGGCCGGGGCCGGGGCCGGGGCCCGCTCCGCGCGGCGCGCCTACGCGGCGCCGCTGCGCGCGGTGGACCGCACGGAGCCGCTGTCCGAGGGGCCCGGGACCCGGTTCGTGCTCTACAAGACCGTCGACCCCGAAGACCCGTACATGGAGGGCCACTTCCCGGGGCTCACGCTGCTGCCGGCCGTGTTCGTCCTGGAGGCGCTGCGCCAGGCGGTGACCGACCTGACCGGCCCGGACGAGCCGCTGAACCTGCTGGAGGTGCGGTCGGGCCGCTGGCTGGCGCCGATGCAGGGCGGCGACGAGATCCGCCTGGACGTCACGGTGACACCGGACGGGCCGGGACGCCTGGCGGTGACCGCCGACGGCGTACGGCAGGACGGCACCCCCGTCGCGGCGGTGAAGGCGACGCTCGGCGACCGCGCGGCCGTCCTCGCCGCGCGGCCCCCCGACGGCCTCCCGCCCGCCGAGGCCGGCGGGCCGCCCGGACCCGACTACACCGGGATCCTCGATCTGCTGCCGGTGCGGCACCCCATGCTCATGGTGGACCGGGTCGAATCCCTCGACCCCGGACGCCGGATCACCGTCGCCAAGGCGGTCTCCGGCTCCGAGCCCTGCTACCGGGGCCTGGCCGACGGACTGCCCCTGTCGCGGTACATGTACCCGAGGTCCCTGATGCTGGAGTCCTTCGGGCAGGCGTCGGTGCTGCTGTGGCTGTCCACCGGCACCGCGGAGGGCGTGCCCGTGGCCGCCGCGTTCCGCGACTGCCGCTTCTACGGCGAGGTGCGGCCCGGCGCCGTCCTGCGCCATGTGTCGCGCATCGACCGGCTGATGGCGAACAACGTGTTCGTCTCCGGGCAGACCTGGGACGGCGACCGGTGCGTGATGACGGTCGGCGCCCTGGTCGGCTCCAGCCGGCCCCGGGACCGGGTCGACCGCGCCATGACCGCCGCCCCCTGACCACGGCACAGGCACGCGCCCCTCGCGCCACCGCGCACACGACCGGCCCCCGTCCTCCGGCGGGGGCCGGTCCGGTCCCGCGTGCGGTCAGGACGTCACGTACGAGCCGAGGATGCGGTTGACCGCCTCGGCCACCCGCGCGTCACGCAGCATGTCCGCGTGGTCGACGTCGATGCCGACGCCCCGCCCGGCCAGCGCCGCGCCCTGCGAGGGGGTGCGGGAGCTCACCGCGGTGCCGGTGCTCCACGCGGCCGCCGGGTCGATGCGGCGGGCGGCGTCCAGGTAGGAGACGTACGACCGGAACACGGCGGCGAACTCGTCCAGCATCTCGGTGTCCAGTTCCTCGCGGGCGAACGCCGCGCCCGCCCGCTCCGTGAAGATCCGCACGAGGACGTCGCCGTACGCGCCGAAGTCCACGTCGGCGGTGCGGGCGGCCTCCGCCTCCCGCTGGGCGGCGCCCACCTCCTCGGCGGTCAGCACCGAGGCGAACTGGTTCATCATGGCGGCGAAGTCCCGGTACAGGCCGTCCGGTTCGGGCACCTCCGGCTCGAACAGCACCAGGTGCGGGGCCTCGCCGCCCTGCCGGGCCGCGACGCGCGCGGCGAGTTCACCGGCGAACACGCCGCCGGCGCAGTAGCCGAGCACCGCCCGCACCCGGCGGCCGTCGGCCGCCGCCCCGCCGTCCCACAGCGCGAGGTAGTCCTCGGCGGTCAGGGGCGCGGTGCCGGCCGGCTGCCGGGTCTCCCACACGGCGAGCGCCGGGTCGAGGCGCGGGGCGAGGTCGCTGAAGGACGAGTCGGAGCGGCCGGTGGTGGCGAAGTCGACGGCGAGCACCAGGTCGCCGCCGCCCCTGCCGGGGCTGAGCACTTTCCATCCGCTGAGCTGAGTCATGGGTCTGTCCACTCCAGTACGGGTGCGGGAAGGGCGGGGAAACGGCCGCGGGTCCGGCCCCTCGTCCGTGGTGGACGGGGAGCCGGACCCGCGGCCCGGGGACGGGGGTACGGGGTCAGCCGCCGGTGATCCGGACGGCCTTGCCCGGGCAGAGGTGTTCCGCGACCTTGCGGGCGTCGTCGGCGTCGGTGCCGGTGGGCCTCTCGTTGAGGACGACCACCATCCCGTCGTCCTCCTGGTCGAAGACGGCCGGGGCGTGCAGCGTGCACAGACCGGCGCCGATGCAGCGGTCGCGTTCGGCGTGGACCTTCATGGCGCCTACCAGCCGATCGTCAGCTTGTGGACCGGCGGCAGCCCGTCGATCAGCTCGATCGGCTCGTCGCTCTCCACCAGGCGCAGCCCGGGGAACCGCTCGACCAGGCTGGTCAGGCTCATCTCCAGCATCAGGCGCGCGACGTGCTGGCCGAGGCACTGGTGGACGCCGTAGCCGAAGGCCAGGTGGTCGCGGGAGTCGCGGTGGATGTCGAAGACGTCCGGGTTCGGGTACTTCGCCGGGTCGCGGTCGGCCAGGCCCTTGAGGACCAGGATGCCCTCGCCCGCCTTGATGGTGACGCCGTCGATCTCGACGTCCTCCAGCGCCACCCGGGCGATGATCTCGTCGACGAGGCTGTAGTACCGCAGCACCTCGTCCACGGTCTTGGGCATCAGCCCCGGCATGTCGGCGCGCAGCGCGGCGAGCTGCTCCGGGTTCTCGACCAGGGCCTGGATGCCGAGCGCGATGCGGTTCACGATGAACTCGTAGCCCGCGAGCAGCAGCATCTTGGTCATCAGGGTCAGACCGTGGTGGTCGAACTCGTCCGTCTTGCCGGCCCGGGCGATGAAGTTGCCCAGCATGTCGTCGGTCGGGTTGCTCTGCTTCTCGGTGACGAGGGCCGCGAAGTACTTCATCAGCTCCTCGTTGGCCGCGAGCTTCTGCTCCATGGTGTACGAGTGGCGCGTACCGACCATGATCGCCGCGTTGCGGGTGAAGATCTCCCGGTCGTTCTCGGGGATGCCGGCCAGCTCGCAGATCACCTGCGCGGGGAAGGGCAGGGCCAGCGCCTGGACCAGGTCGGCGGGGGCGCCCTCGGCCTCCATCTTGTCCAGGTAGTAGTCGATCAGGTCCTGCATCCGCGGCCGCAGCTTCTCGGCGGCCTTGATGGTGAAGTCGGGCAGCGCCATCTGCCGGACCCGGGTGTGGCGCGGCGGGTCCATGGTCACCAGCAGGTTCTTCGCGTCCCGGGCGATCATGTCGAGCAGTTCCTGCGGCGCGGGGAACCGGATCGGGAACGTGGGGTGCGGCTCGACGCTGAAGCGGTTGTCGGCCAGCAGGCGCTGGATCTGGTCGTGCTGCGCGACCAGCCACGCCTTGCTGCCCGACGGCATGGTGACCTGCGTCAGCGGCCGGCCTTCCGGCAGTTGGTCGTACTCCGGCAGCAGCGGGTTGGGCCAGCCGTGCGGGGCGACAGGGCACTTCGCCATCTTCGTCTCGGCGTCGGTCATGACGTTACCCCTAAATCTGAGCTGAGGTCATTTCTTGCGGGCGATCCTAGGGACGCCGAGGGCGCTTCCCGAGCGGGTTGCCGCTAGCTGCAGAAGGCCGGTCCGAAGAAACTGAATTCCCTCGGTGCGGGGTCGTTTCCGGAAATTGCACCGGCCCGCGACAGCGATTATCCCCGTCGTGTATCCGTTGACTCGGTACGTCCGAGTACCCGGCCTTTGAGTACCCGGCCTTTCACTCCCTCGACCGCCGAACACCGGATCCGCCCGGCCCGAAGAAAACAGAGGACAGATGTCTGACTCGTCAGCCACGGTTCTGCCACTGACCGCCGGCCAGGCCGGGATCTGGTACGCACAGAGCCTGAGCGGCCCCAACGCCACCTTCAACGCGGCCCTCTACCTGGACATCGAAGGAGCGGTCGACGAGCGGCTGTTCGTCGCCGCGATGCGCCAGGTCGTCACCGAGGCCGAGGCCCTGCGGGCTCGTATCACCGACGACGGCACCGGCCCGGTGCAGGTCGTCGAGCCCGTCGGCGACTGGGCCGAACAGCCCGTGCGGGTCGTGGACTTCACCGCGGCCGAGACGCCGTGGCAGGACGCCGAGGCGTGGATGTGGGCCGACGCCGGCACCCCGCTGGACATGAGCGGCGAGCCGCTGTACCGGTTCGCGCTGCTGAAGGTCGCCGACGACCGGTCGCTGTTCTACTACCGCTACCACCACGTGGTGATGGACGCGGCCGGCGCGAGCCTGGTCGCCGCCCGGGTCGCCGAGGTCTACACCCGGCTCGTCGCCGGGGAGGACACCACCGACGGCGCGTTCCCGCCGCTGCGCGCACTGGTCGAGGACGAGGCCGCCTACCGGGCCTCCGCCGCCTTCGAGGCCGACCGGGAGTACTGGACCGCCCGGTTCGCCGACACCCCGGCCGTCCCCAGCCTCGGCGACCGGCCCACCGCGATGCCCCACCACCAGCTGCGCGGCGGCGCCCGCGTCCCGGCCGGCGTCGCCGCCGGGGTCCGCGACGCGGCCCGCACGGTCGGTGTCGGCTGGCCGGCCGCTGTCCTGGCCGCCCTCGCCGCCTACACCAGCCGGGTCACGGGCAGTCCGGACGTCGTCGTCGCGCTGTCCGTGGCCGCCCGCACCACCGCCGCCGGCCGCGCCGTGCCCGGCATGGTCTCCAACGTCATCGGCGTACGCCTGGACGTGCGGCCGGAGATGACGGCCGCCGAACTCGTCCGGCACGCCCACCTGAGGATGCGCGAGGCGTCCCGGCACAAGCGGTACCGCTACGAGGACCTGCGCCGCGACCTGAAGCTCCTCGGCTCCGACGGCCGGCTGCTCGGCCCCCGCCTCAACCTGCACGTGGCGTCCCCCGCCGTGGAGTTCGCCGGCCTGCCCGCCACCCTGCACCCGCTCACCGCCGGGCAGGACGACGACTTCTCGCTGATCGTGATGGCCGAGCCGGACGGCGGCTTCCGCTTCGACATGACGGCCAACCCTGACGTCTACCGCTCCGGTGCCGCCGAGCGCCACCACCGCCTCGTGATGCGGCTGCTCGGCGAGTTCGCCGCCCGACCGCACCGCCCGGTCGGCGCGTTCGACACGGTCGACGACGAGCTGCGCACCCGGCTCGTGAACGACTGGGGCGGCGTGGACGCCACGGCCTCCGCCCCGGAGCAGGTGCTGTCGACCCTGACCGAACGTTTCGCCGGGGCGGCCGCCGCCCACCCCGGCCACACGGCCGTGATCGCCTTCGACGGCGACGACCGCCGCACCCTGACCTACCGGGAGCTCGACGAGCGCTCCAACCGGCTGGCCCGCCTGCTGATCTCGCGCGGAGTCAGGCGCGGCGACCTCGTCGCGCTCGCCATGCCCCGCTCGGTGGACCTGCCCGTGGCGCTGCTCGCCACGGTGAAGGCCGGCGCGGCCTACCTGCCGATCGACCCCGACTCCCCGGCCGACCGGGCCGCCTACATCCTCGGCGACGCCCGCCCGACCGCCATGGTCACCGCCCACCAGGACACCCTGGCGGCCCGCCCCGACGGCGACGTCCCCACGATCGTGCTGGACGACCCGTTCATCCGCATCGCCCTGGCCGCGCTGTCCGACGCCCCCGTCGAGGACGGCGAACGGGGCGGCCCGCTCCTGCCCCACCAGGCCGCCTACGTCATCTACACCTCCGGCTCCACCGGCCGCCCCAAGGGCGTCGTCGTCGCCCACCAGAACGTGATCCGGCTGCTCGACCGCACCCGCCACTGGAGCGGCTTCGGCCCGGACGACGTGTGGGCACTGTTCCACTCGTACGCCTTCGACTTCTCCGTGTGGGAGATCTGGGGCGCCCTGCTGCACGGCGCCGGACTCCTGGTGCCCCCGCACCACGTGACCCGCTCCCCGCACGAGTTCCTGCGGCTGCTGGCCCGCGAACAGGTGACCGTCCTCAACCAGACGCCGTCCGCCTTCTACCAGCTGATCCAGGCCGACGCCGACGAACCGGACACCGGCGCCGAACTCGCGCTCCGCTTCGTCGTCTTCGGCGGCGAGGCGCTGGAGTTCGGCCGGCTCGCCCAGTGGTACGAGCGGCACGCCGAGGACGCGCCGCGGCTGGTCAACATGTACGGCATCACCGAGACCACGGTGCACACCACCGAGCTGATGCTGGACGCCGCCGACGCCACCGCCGGCACCGGCAGCATGATCGGCCTCGGCATCGACGACCTGCGCCTGTACGTCCTCGACGGCGCGCTGCGCCCCACCCCGCCCGGCGTCCCCGGCGAGCTGTACGTCAGCGGCCCCGGCGTCGCCGACGGCTACCTGGGCCGCCCCGACCTGACCTCCACCCGCTTCGTCGCCGACCCCTTCGGCCCGGCCGGGCAGCGCATGTACCGCTCCGGCGACGTGGTGCGCTGGGCCGAGGACGGCTCCGCCAACCTCGAGTACCTGGGCCGCTCCGACCACCAGGTCAAGATCCGCGGCTTCCGCATCGAACCCGGCGAGATCGAGTCCGCCGTCCTGCGCCAGCCCGACGTGCGGCAGGCCGCGGTCGTCGTGCGCGAGGACACCCCCGGCGACAAGCGCCTGGTGGCCTACGTCGTCGGCGGCCAGGGCGACGGCGCCGTACTGGAGCCGGCCGCGCTGCGCAAGCACGCCGCCGCCGAACTGCCCGACCACATGGTGCCGTCCTGGTTCGTGCAGCTGGACGCGCTGCCGCTGACCACCAACGGCAAGCTCGACACCCGGGCCCTGCCCGCGCCCGACTTCGGCGCCGGCGCCTCGGGGCGCGCCCCGCGCACCCCCGAAGAGGAGATCTTCTGCGGTCTGTTCGCGGAGATCCTCGGCCTGCCGTCGGTGTCCCTGGACGACAACTTCTTCGACCTGGGCGGCCACTCGCTGCTCGCCACCCGGCTGGTCAGCCGCGTGCGCGCCGCGTTCGGCGTGGAGCTGGCCATCCGCACCGTCTTCGAACACCCCACCCCGGCCGCGCTGATCGGCTGGCTGGCCGGCACCGGCAACGTGCCCGAGGCGCGGCGCCCGCTCACCGTGATGGACAAGCCGCAGGACATCCCGCTGTCCTTCGCCCAGCTGCGGCTGTGGTTCGTCGACAAGATCGACGGCGGGGCCGGCACGTACAACATCCCGCTCGTGGTGCGGCTGCTCGGGGCGCTCGACGAGGAGGCGCTGCAGGCCGCGATCGGCGACGTGATCGCCCGGCACGAGAGCCTGCGCACCGTCTTCCCCGACCGGGACGGCACCCCGCGCCAGCACATCCTGTCCGCCGCCGAGGCCACCCCCGTCATGGGCGTCACCGAGATCGCCGCGGAGGAACTGGCCGACGCCATGGCCGACATGGCCGCCATCGGCTTCGACCTGGCCACCGAGGCCCCGGTGCGCGCCCACCTCTTCCGCGTCGCCGAGGACGACCACGCGCTGCTCATGCCGGTGCACCACATCGCCGGCGACGGCTGGTCCCTGGTGCCGCTCACCCGGGACCTGGAGACCGCCTACACCGCCCGCAGCCAGGGCCGCGTCCCCGACTGGAAGCCGCTGCCGGTGCAGTACGCGGACTACACGCTGTGGCAGCGCGAGATCCTCGGCGACGAGGACGACCCGAACTCCGCCATCCGCGCCCAGCTCGCGCACTGGAAGCAGTACCTGGCCGGGCTGCCCGAGGAGGTCACCCTCCCCACCGACCGGCCCCGCCCGGCCGTCGCCTCCTACCGCGGCGAGACCCTGCGCTTCCGGCTCACCCCCGAGCAGTACCAGCAGCTGATGCGCTGCTCCCGCGAGTTCGACGTCAGCCCGTTCATGGTGGTGCAGACCGTGCTGGCGGCGCTGCTGAGCAAGCTCGGCGCCGGAGACGACATCCCCCTCGGCATCTCCATCGCGGGCCGCACCGACGAGGCGCTGGACGACCTGGTCGGCTTCCTCGTCAACACCCTCGTCATGCGCACCGACCTGGCCGGCGACCCCCGCTTCGACGACCTGCTCGGCAAGGCCCGGGTGGACGGCCTGGCCGCCTTCGCCAACCAGGACCTGCCGTTCGAGCGGCTGGTCGAGGCGGTCAACCCGGAGCGCTCGGCGGGCCGCCACCCGCTCATCCAGATCGGCCTCGGCTTCCAGAACAACGCCACGCCGACCCTCGACCTGCCCGGCCTCGACGCCTGGATCGAGCCGGCCGTCACCCGCACCGCCAAGCTCGACCTGCTCTTCGACTTCCGCGAGGTGCGGGACGAGGGCGACGGCCCCGACCACATGGTGTGCGCCGTCGAGTACGCGACCGACCTGTACGACCGCTCCACCGTGGAACTGCTCGTCGAGCGGCTGGTGCGGCTGCTGGACCTGGCGACCGCCCGCCCGGCCGCCCGGCTGAGCGAACTGGACGTGCTCCGCGACGACGAGCGCCGGCGCGTCCTCGTCGAGTGGAACGACACCGCGCGCGCCGTCGACTTCGACACCCTGCCCGCCCTGTTCGCCGCCCAGGTGGCCCGTACGCCCGAGGCGCTCGCGCTGGTCGCCGGCGCCGAGGAACTGTCGTACGCCGAGCTGGAGGCGCGGGTCAACCGGCTCGCCCGGCAGCTCGTCGCGCGGGGGATCGGCGCGGAGGACCGCGTCCTGCTGGTCATGCCGAAGTCGGTCGACCTGGTCGTGGCGCAGCTCGCCGTGGTCACGGCGGGCGCCGCGTTCGTGCCGGTCGACCCCGGATACCCGCGCGACCGCGTGGCCTTCATGGCGGGGGACTGCGCACCCGCGCTGATGCTGACCCGCGCCGACGTCGCGGAGACGGCCGCCGACGTCGTCCCGGACGCGCCGACGCTGGTGGTCGACGACCCGGCCACCGCGGCCGAGATCGCCGCCCGGCCCGACACCCGGCTCACCGACGCCGAACGGGTCCGCCCCGCCGCGGTCGACCACGCCGCCTACGTCATCTACACCTCCGGCTCGACCGGCCGCCCCAAGGGCGTCGTCGTCACCCACCGCGGCATCGGCAACCTCGCCGCCGCGCAGATCGAACGGTTCGCGATCCGGCGCGACAGCCGGGTCGTGCAGTACGCCACGCCCAGCTTCGACGCGGCCGTGTCCGAGACCTGCATCGCGCTGCTGCGCGGCGCCGCGCTGGTCCTGCCCGTCGACACCGGGCTGCTGCTCGGCGACGCCCTCGCCCGGTTCCTCACCGAGTACCGCGTCACCCACGCCACCATCCCGCCGGTCGCGCTGACCGGCCTGGACCCGGCCGCCGTACCCGCCGGCATGGTGCTCACCGTCGCCGGCGAGGCCTGCCCGGCCGAACTGGCCGGCACCTGGTCCCACGGCCGCCGCATGATCAACGCCTACGGCCCCACCGAGACCACGGTCTGCGCCACCATGAGCCGGCCGCTCACCGAGGCGGCCGTCCCGCCCATCGGCACCCCGATCACCAACATGCGGGTGTACGTGCTGGACTCCCGCCTCAGCCCGGTCCCGCCCGGCGTCGACGGCGAACTGTACGTCGCCGGTGTCGGCCTGGCCCGCGGCTACCTCGGCCGCCCCGGACTGACCGCCGAGCGGTTCGTCGCCGCGCCGTTCGGCGAGCCGGGCGAGCGGATGTACCGCACCGGCGACGTGGTGCGCCACCGCGCCGACGGACAGCTGGAGTTCGTCGGCCGCGCCGACGACCAGGTCAAGCTGCGCGGCTTCCGCGTCGAACCCGACGAGATCGCCGGGGTCCTCACCGACCAGCCGCAGGTCGCGTCGGCGGCCGTCGTCATCCGCGAGGACCGGCCCGGCGAGCGCAGGCTCGTCGGCTACGTGGTGCCCGCCCGGCAGGCCACCGAGGGACGCGACACCGGCCTGGAGACCGACCAGGTCGACAAGTGGCAGGTCATCAACGACGAGGTGTACGGCGCCGCCGACGACGCCGACGGACCGCCGCTCGGCGAGAACTTCGCGGGCTGGCACAGCAGTTACGACGGCTCGGTGCTGCCCGAGGAGGAGATGCGCGCCTGGCGCGCGGCCACCGTCGAGCGGATCCTGGACCTGCGGCCGAAGCGGGTGCTGGAGATCGGCGTCGGCGCCGGTCTGATCATGGCGCCGGTCGCCCCGCACGTGGAGCTGTACTGGGGCGCCGACCTGTCCGGCACGGTCATCGAGACCCTGCGCCGGCAGACCGCCGCCGACCCGGTGCTGGCCGGCCGCACCCGGTTCACCGCCGCCCCGGCGCACAGCCTGGAGGGCGTGCCGGAGGGCACCTTCGACACCGTCGTCATCAACTCGGTGGCGCAGTACTTCCCCAGCGTCGACTACCTCACCGAGGTCATCACCAAGGCGTTCGCCCTGCTGGGCGACACCGGCGCGGTCTTCCTCGGCGACCTGCGCGACCTGCGGCTGCTGCGCTGCATGCGGGCGGGCGTCCACCGCGTGGCGCACCCCGGCGACAGCCCCGCCGCCGCGCGCGCCGCCGTCGACCGGGCCGTCGAGCGGGAAACCGAACTGCTCGTCGACCCGGGCCTGTTCGACACCCTCGCCGACACCCTGGACGGCTTCGGCGGCGTCGACATCCGCATCAAGCAGGGCGCCTACGACAACGAGCTGAGCCGCTACCGCTACGACGTGGTGCTGCACAAGCGCCCCGCGGACGCCGTCTCCCTCGCCCCGGTGCCCGCCCTGGCCTGGGACGACGCCGGCGGCCTCACCGGGCTCGCCACCCGGCTGCGCGAGAGCGCCGCCGGCCCGCTGCGCGTCACCGGCATCCCCAACGGGCGCCTCGCCGCGGACCTGGTGGCCGTCGCCGAGATCGACGGCGTCCCCGCACCCGACGGCATCGCCGTGGGCGCGCTCACCGACATCGGCTCCCGCGCCGGCTACCGCACCCTGGTCACCTGGACCGCCGCGGCCGCCGACGGCCGGCTGGACGCCGTGTTCGTCCCGTCCGGCGCCGGCGAGGAACCCGAGCCCGCCTACCGGGACCTGTACCTGCCGGGCCCGGCCCCCGAGCGGTACGCCAACGACCCGCTGGCCGGCCGCAAGGACGGCGCCCTGGTCGCCGAGCTGCACGACGCGCTCGCCGCCCGCCTGCCCGACTACATGGTGCCCGCCGCGCTGGTCGTCCTCGACGCGCTGCCCGTCACCCCGAACGGCAAGCTCGACCAGAAGGCGCTGCCCGCCCCGGACGCCGCCGCCTCCGCCTCGCACCTGGCACCCGCCACACCCGAGGAGGAGACCGTCGCCCGGATCTTCGCCGAAGTGCTCGGGCTCGCCCGGGTCGGCGCCGACGACGACTTCTTCCGCCAGGGCGGCGACAGCATCGTCTCCATCCAGCTGGTCAGCAAGGCCCGGGCGGCCGGACTGACCCTGACCGCGCAGGACGTCTTCGCCCACCGCACCGTCCGGGCCATCGCCGCGGCCGCCACCCCCGCACCGGACGACACCGGCGCGGCCGGCGGGCCGGACGGCAGCGAGTGGGACATCCCCCTGGTCTCCCAGGACGAGCTGGACGAGTTCGCATCGAATTGGAGCGTTTGAGTCAATGAGCACCGACCCCTCGTCGCTGGAAGCCGTCCTGCCGCTCACCCCGCTGCAGGAGGGCCTGCTCTTCCACGCGCAGTACGACGAGCAGGACGGCCCGGACGTCTACGTCATGCAGCTCGGCATGGACATCGACGGACCGCTCGACGTCCCCGCCCTGCGCTCCGCCGCCCGCGCCCTGCTCCAGCGGCACGGCAACCTGCGCGCGGGCTTCCGGGACGGCGGGGCGCGGCCCCTGCAGTTCGTCCCGAAGCAGGTCGACCTGCCCTGGCGGGACGTCGACCTGAGCGAGGTGCCCGAGCCGGAGCGGGAGGCGGCGCTGCGCGAGGTCACCGAACGGGACCGGGCCGCCCGCTTCGACCTGCACCACCCGCCGCTGCTGCGGTTCACCGTGGTGCGCACCGCGCCGCTGCGGCACCGGCTGCTGGTCACCAACCACCACATCCTGCTCGACGGCTGGTCGGCGCCGGTCCTGGTGCGCGAACTGTTCGAGCTGTACGCGGCCGGCGGTGACGCCGCGGCGCTGCCGCCGGTGACACCGTTCCGCTACCACCTGGGCTGGCTCGCCCGGCAGGACCGCGACGCGGCCGGCCGGGCCTGGCGGGACGCGCTCGCCGGGCTCGACGGGCCGACCCTGCTGGCCGCCCTGCCCGACGACCGCTCCGCGTCCGTGCTGCCCAGCAAGGTCGCCGCGACGCTGTCGCCGGAGACCACCCAGCTGCTCGACCGGCGCGTGCGCGAACTCGGCCTCACCCTCAACACCGTCGTGCACGCCGCCTGGGGCCTGCTGCTGGGCCGGCTGACCGACCGCACCGACGTCACCTTCGGCATGACCCTCGCCGGCCGGCCGCCGGAGATCCCCGGCGTGCACACCATGGTCGGCCTGTTCCTCAACACCGTGCCGGTCCGGGTGCGCCTGGACCGCGACGAGTCGCTGCTCGCGCTGTGCCGGCGCCTCCAGGACGAACAGCGCGCCCTGATGGCGCACCAGTTCCTCGGCCTCGCGGAGATCCAGCGCACCGCCGGGCACGGCGACCTGTTCGACACCCTCACCGTGACGGAGAACTTCCCCGTCGACCCGGCCGCCCTCGACCTGCCCGGAGGACTGTCGGTCGCCGGGGTCTTCTCCACCGACGGCGCGCACTACCCGCTCGCGCTCATGGTCATCCCCGGCGACTCGCTCGAACTGCGCTTCACCTACCGCGCCGACGCCTTCACCGAGGCCCGCGTCGAGGGCTACAGCCGCGCCCTGACCGCCGTACTGGAGGCGTTCGTCGCCGACCCGTCCGTCCCGGCGGGCACCGTCGACGTGCTGGACACCGCCGTACGGTCCCGGCTGCTGGACGAGTGGAGCCCGCGGCCCGTCCCCGCCGCCGCGCGGACCCTGCCCGACCTGCTCGCCCTGCGCACCGCCGAGACACCCGACCGGGAGGCCCTGGTCTGCGGCGACCTGTCGCTGACCTACGCCGAACTCACCGACCGCGTCGAGCGGATCGCCGCCTGGCTGCGCGGGCGCGGGGTGCGCGACGAGGAGCCCGTCGGCATCGCCATGGACCGCTCCGCCGAGTACGTCCTCGCCGTGCTCGGCGTCATCCGCGCGGGCGCCGTGTACGTGCCGGTCGACCACCGCTGGCCGGCGGCCCGGCGCGAGCACGTCCTCGGCGACAGCGGCATCCGGCTGATCCTGGAACAGGGCGACCTGCCCGAGGACCATCCGCTGCCCGAGGGCGGCGTCCCGATGCCGCCCGGCCCCGACCGGACCGCGTACATCATGTACACCTCCGGCTCGACCGGCCGGCCCAAGGGCGTCGCCGTCACCCACCGCGGCATCGCCGACCTGGCCGCCGACGGCCTGTTCGCGGGCGGCGCGCAGGAGCGGGTGCTGCTCCAGTCGGCGCACGCCTTCGACGCCTCCACCTACCAGATGTGGATCCCGCTGCTGAACGGCGGCACCCTCGTCGTCGGACCGCCCGGGGACCTGGACATCGCCACCATCGGCCGCACCCTGGTGCGGCACCGCGTCACCGCCACGCTGTTCACCACCGGCCTGTTCCGGCTGATCGCCGCCGAGGCGCCCGAGACGTTCCGGTCGCTGCGCGAGGTGTGGACCGGCGGCGAGGCGCTGCCCGCCGCAGCCGTCCGCCAGGCCCTCGACGCCTGCCCGGACCTGACGGTCGTCAACGCCTACGGGCCCACCGAGGTCACCGTCATGGCCGCCGCGCACCGGCTGCCGGCCGGCGCGCCCGTCCCGGAGTCCGTGCCCATCGGCCGTCCCCTCGATGGCAAGCGCGTCCTCGTCCTCGACAGCGGCCTCAGGCTGTGCCCGCCCGGCGTCGCGGGCGAACTGTACGTCGCCGGCGTGGGCCTCGCCCGCGGCTACGTCGGCCGGCCCGACCTGACCGCCGAGCGGTTCGTCGCCGACCCCTACGGCGAGCCCGGCGCCCGCCTGTACCGCACCGGCGACGTGGTGCGCTGGCGCGAGGACGGCCTGCTGGAGTTCGTCGGCCGCACCGACAACCAGGTGAAGCTGCGCGGCTTCCGCATCGAACTCGGCGAGATCGAGGCCGTGCTGGCCGGGCACGACACCGTCGGCCAGATCGCCGTCGTGGTCCGCGAGGACCGGCCCGGGGTGCGCCACCTCGTCGGCTACGCCGTCCCGGCCCCCGGCGCGACCCTCGACACCGAGGAGCTGCGCACCTGGGCGGCCGAGCGGCTGCCCGACTACATGGTGCCCCGGCCCGTCGTCGCCCTGGACGCGCTGCCGCTGACCACCAACGGCAAGCTGGACGTGCGGGCCCTGCCCGCGCCCGAGCACGCCGAGGAGGACACCCGCGGCCCGCGCACCCCGCACGAGGAGCTGCTGTGCGGGCTGTTCGCCGAGGTGCTGGGCCTCGACACGGTCTCCGTGCACGACAACTTCTTCGAGCGGGGCGGCCACTCGCTGCTGGCCACCCGCCTGGTCAGCCGGGTCCGTGCGGTGCTCGGCGTCGAACTGCCCATCCGCCGCGTCTTCGAGGAACCGACGGTCGCCGCGCTCGCCGCCCGGCTCACCGACACCCCGGCGGCCGCCCGGCCCGCGCTGCGCCCGGCCGACCGGCCGGAGCGGGTGCCGCTGTCCTTCGCCCAGCGCCGCCTGTGGTTCCTCAACCGCATGGAGGGGCCGAGCGCCACCTACAACATCCCGTTCGCCGTACGCCTGTCCGGGGCGCTGGACACGGAGGCGCTGACCGCCGCGTTCAACGACGTGGTCGCCCGGCACGAGGCGCTGCGCACCGTGTTCCCGGACACCGACGGGGAGCCCTGGCAGCAGGTCCTGCCGGCCGGGCACGCCGTCGTGGACATCGACGTCACCGACGTCACCGAGGCCGGACTGCCCGCCGCCCTGCACGCGGCCGGCACGGCCGGCTTCGACCTCGCCGTCGACCTGCCGGTGCGCGCCTGGCTGTTCCGCCTCGCCCCCGACCGGCACGTGCTGTGCGCGGTCGTGCACCACATCGCCGGCGACGGCTGGTCCCAGGCACCCCTGGTCCGCGACCTGTCGGCGGCCTACCGGGCCCGCCTCGCGGGCACCGCGCCCGACTGGCGGCCGCTGCCGGTGCAGTACGCCGACTACGCCCTCTGGCAGCGCGACCTGCTCGGCGACGAGCAGGCCGACGACAGCACGGCCGCCACCCAGCTCGCGTACTGGAAGGAGCAGCTGGCCGGCGCGCCGCAGGAACTCGACCTGCCCACCGACCGGCCCCGCCCGGCCGTCGCCGGACACGAGGGCGGCACCGTGCCCGTGCACGTCGACGCCGAACTGGCCGGCGCGCTGCGCGAGCTGGCCGCGAAGACCGACACCACGCCGTTCATGGTGTTCCAGGCCGCGCTGGCCGCGCTGCTGTCCCGGCTCGGCGCCGGCGACGACATCCCGATCGGCACCCCCGTCGCCGGCCGCACCGACGCCGCCGCCGACGACCTGATCGGCTTCTTCGTCAACACGCTGGTGCTGCGCACCGACGTCTCCGGCGACCCGACCTTCACCGACCTGCTGCGCCGGGCACGCGCGGCGGCGCTGGGCGCCTACGCCCACCAGGACCTGCCGTTCGAGCGGCTGGTCGACCTGGTCGGCGCCGACCGCTCGCTGTCGCACAACCCGCTGTTCCAGGTGATCCTCGCCTACCAGAACAACGACCTGCGCGCGGTCGAGCTGCCCGGCCTGGAGGTCACCCCGCACGAGATGCTGCTGCCGGTCGCCAAGGTCGACCTGGAACTCACCCTGGTCGAGGACACCGCCACCGGTTCCGTCTCCGGCCTGCTGAACTACGCCACCGACCTGTTCGACCGCGACAGCGCGGAGCGCGTCGCCGGCCACCTGGTGGCGCTGCTGCGGGCCGCCGTCGCCGACCCCGCCCGCCCGGTGCGCGACCTGGAGATCCTGCCGCCCGCCCAGCGCGAGCAACTGCTCACCGGCTGGAACGACACCCGCCGCCCGGTGCCCGCCGCCACCGTCCCGGAGCTGTTCGCCGACCGGGCCGCCGCCCACGCCACCCGCCCCGCCGTCGTCGGCGAGGACGGCGAGCTGGACTACGCCACGCTGGCCGACCGGGCCAACCGGCTCGCCCGGCTGCTGATCGAACGCGGCGCAGGACCCGAGGACCGGGTCGCGCTGGTCCTGCCGCGCTCCGCGGACCTCACCACCGCCCTGCTCGCGGTGATGACCGCGGGCGCCGCCTATGTGCCGGTCGACCCGCACCACCCCACCGACCGCATCGACTACATGCTCACCGACGGCGACCCGGTGCTGGTGGTCACCCTCACCGGGCTGGCGGACCGGCTGCCCGACCAGATCGCCGAACCGGTGTTCCTGGACAGCCCCGACGTCGTCCAGGCCCTCGCCCGCCACTCCGGCGCCGAGGTCACCGACGCCGACCGGCGCTCCCCGCTCACCCCCGACCACCCGGCCTACGTCATCTACACCTCCGGCTCCACCGGCCGCCCCAAGGGCGTCGTCGTCGGCCACCGCGGACTGGGCAGCCTCGCCGCCTGGCAGGCCGACCACCTCGGCGTGACCCCCGACAGCCGGGTCGGGCAGTTCGCCGCGCCCAGCTTCGACGCCGCCGCCTGGGAGACGGTGATGGCACTGCTCAACGGCGCCGCCCTGGTCCTCGCACCCTCCGACGGGCCGGTCCTCGGCGACGCCCTCACCGCCTTCCTGCGCGAGCGGGCCCTCACCCACGCCACCCTCACCCCGACCGCCCTGTCCGGCGCCGACCCGCGGTCCGCGCCCGCCGGCCTGACCCTGGTCCTCGCCGGCGAGGCCGTCCCGCGCGACCTGGTGGCCCGCTGGGCGCCCGGCCGCCGGGTGATCAACGCCTACGGCCCCACCGAGACCACCGTCTGCGCCACCGCGTCCGCGCCGGTCGACGGCACGGCCACCCCGCCCATCGGCGGGCCGGTCGCCAACACCCGGGTGTACGTCCTGGACGGCGCGCTCAACCCGTGCCCGGTCGGCGTCGCGGGCGAGCTGTACGTGGCGGGCACCGGACTGGCCCGCGGCTATCTGCGCCGGCCCGCCCTCACCGCGGAACGCTTCGTCGCCGACCCGTTCGGCGCGCCCGGCGCCCGGCTGTACCGCACCGGCGACGTGGTGCGGTGGCGGGCCGACGGCACGCTGGAGTTCGTCGGCCGCCGCGACAACCAGGTCAAGCTGCGCGGCTTCCGCATCGAACTCGGCGAGATCGAGGCGGTGGTGTCGGGCTGCGCCGGAGTGGAGGCGGCGGCCGTCGTGGTCCGCGAGGACCGGCCCGGCCCGCGCCGGCTGGTGGCGTACGTGGTGCCCGGCGGGGACGCGGAGTGCGCGCCGGAGACGGTGCGCGCCCACACGGCCGAGCGGCTGCCGGAGTACATGGTGCCGCAGGCGGTCGTCGTCCTGGACGCGCTGCCGCTGACGGTCAACGGCAAGCTGGACCAGGCCGCGCTGCCCGCCCCGGAGTTCGGCGGCGACGACGGCGGCCGGGCGGCGGCCACCGACGCGGAGAAGATCGTCGCCGAGGCGTTCCGCGCGGTGCTGGGGCTGCCCGAGGTGAGCGCCGACGCCGGATTCTTCGAGCTGGGCGGCGACAGCATCGTCTCCATCAAGCTGGTCGGCGAGGTCCGCAAGGGCGGCCTGGTCATCACCCCGCGCGACGTGTTCGAGCACAAGACGGTCGCCGGTCTCGCGGCGGTCGCCCGCAGCGTGGACGACCTGCCCGAGCAGGACCCGGACGCCGGCATCGGCGAGGTGCCGCTCACCCCGATGACGCACTGGCTGCGCGAACTGGGCGGCAGTACCGAGCGGTTCCACCAGTCGGTGCTGCTGCGGGTGCCCGCAGGACTCGGCATGGAGCCGCTGACGACGGCCGTGCGCACCGTCCTCGACCACCACGACGCGCTGCGGCTCACCCTGTCCGACACGGACGGCCGGTGGTCGTACGCGGTCCGGCCGCGCGGCGCGGTGGACGCCGCCGGCTGCGTCACCCGGGTCGACGTCAGCGGTGCCGGGACGCGGGAGCTGCGGGCCGCGATCGCCGAGCACGCGGAGCGGGCCGTCGGTGAACTGTCGCCCGCGGACGGCGAGATGGTGCGGGTGGTGTGGTTCGACGCCGGGGCGGACGCCCCGGGCCGGCTGCTGCTCCTCGCCCACCACCTGGTGGTCGACGGGGTGTCCTGGCGGATCCTGGTGCCCGACCTGGCCGCCGCCTGGCAGGCCGCCGCGTCGGGCGCCGAGCCCGCGCTCGAACCGGTCGGCACCGCGTGGCGGCGCTGGGCCCAGTGGCTCGGCGAACTGGCCGCGCAGCCCGCCCGCGCCGCCCAGGTCGCCTGGTGGGCGGACCAGCTGCGCGACGAGGACGTGATGGTGACCGCCGAGCGGCGCGACCCGGCCGTCGACACCATGGGTACCCAGAGCGCGCTCGCCGTCACCCTGCCCGAGGACGTCACCGAGCGGCTGCTGACCGCCGTACCGGCCGCGGCGCGCTGCGGCGTGGAGGACGTGTTCCTGACGGCGTTCGCCCTCGCGGTCGCCGACTGGCGCAGACGGCGCGGACTCGGCGCCGGCACCGCCGTCCTGGTCGACGTCGAACGGCACGGCCGGCAGATACCGCCCGGCCACGACCTCGACGTCTCGCGCACCGTCGGCTGGTTCACCAGCCTCGCCCCGGTCCGCCTCGACCTCGGACCGGTCTCCTGGGGCCAGGTGTTCACCAGCCCCGCCGCCCTGCACAAGGCGCTCTCCCGGGTCAAGGAGACCCTGCGCGAGATGCCCGACGAGGGCGTCGGCTACGGCCTGCTGCGCCACCTCAACCCGCGCACCCGGGACGAACTGGCCGCCTACGGGCAGCCCCAGTTCGGCTTCAACTACCTGGGCCGCACGGCCGTCGCCGGCGCGGACGCCCAGGACGCGGACGCCGGGGACGACTGGAGCATGTCCGCCGACGGCGAGGTGCTGCGCGACCTGGGCGGCGGCGACCCGCACATGCCCGCCCCGCACGCGGTCTCCCTCAACGTCGTCGTCGAGGACGGCCCCGCCGGACCGCGCCTGGTCGCCAACTGGACCTGGCCGCGCCGCCTGCTGGACCCCGGCGAGCTGCGCGGGCTGGCCGACGGCTGGTTCCGCGCGCTGACCGCGCTCGCCGACCACGCCGCCGAGGAACAGCCCACCGGCCTCACCCCCTCGGACCTGTCACTGATCGACCTCGAACTCGACGACCTCGGGGTGCTGGAAGCAGAGTGGAGGAAGACCCAGTGACCAGCAACGACCTCTTCGAGGACATCCTTCCCCTGGCACCGCTGCAGGAGGGGATGCTCTTCCACGCGACCTACGACGAGGACGCCCTCGACGTCTACACCGTGCGCCTGGCCATCGACTTCGAGGGCCCCTTCGACCTGGACGTGTTCCACGACGCGGTGCGCGCGCTGCTGGTCCGCCGGAACAACCTGCGGGCCGGTTTCCTCTCGGAGAACCTGAGCCGGCCCGTCAGCGTCGTGCCGCGCGCCTTCGACACGCCCGTCGTCGTGCACGACCTGTCCGCGCTCGACGCCGCCGGGCGGGCGGCGCGGCTGGCCGAACTGCAGGCGGCCGAGCGGGCCGTGCGCTTCGACCTCACCGCGCCGCCGCTGCTGCGGTTCACCGTGGTGCGGCTGGCGGAGAACGGCTGGCGGCTGATGTTCGCCTGCCACCACATCCTGCTCGACGGCTGGTCCATGCCGATCGTGCTCGGCGAACTCTTCGCCCTGTACGGGGCGCGCGGCGACGCCTCCGTCCTGCCGCCCGCCGCGCCCTTCAAGCTGTACCTGGCGTGGCTGCGCAAGCAGGACAAGGAGCGGGGCCTCACGGCGTGGCGTTCCGCGCTCGACGGCCTGCCCGGCGCCACCCTGGTCGCCCCGGACGCCGACGACGCCCCCGAAGCGCTGCCCGGCCGGATCGTCGCCGACCTGCCGGCCGGGCCGAGCGCCCGCCTGGCCGCGCTCGCCCGCCGCCTCGGCATCACCGTCAACACCGCCGTCCAGGCCGCCTGGGGCCTGCTGCTGGCCCGCCTCACCGGCACCGAGGACGTCGTCTTCGGCGCGACGGTCTCCGGGCGCCCGCCCGAGATCGACGGCGTCGAGACCATGGTGGGCCTGTTCATCAACACCGTGCCGGTCCGTGTCCGGCTCGCCCCCGGCGAGACCCTGCGTGACCTGCTGCTGCGGGTCCAGGACGAGCAGTCCGCCCTCCTCGACCACCACTACCTCGGCCTCACCGAGGTCCAGCGCGCGGCGGGCCACGGCCGGCTCTTCGACAGCCTCGTCGCCTTCGAGAGCTACCCGGTGGACGCGGACTCCCTCCAGTCGTCCATCGGCGACCTCACCGTCACCGGCGTCACCGGCGACGACGCCACCCACTACCCGCTGACCCTGATCGTCGTCCCCGGCGAGCGCGTCCAGCTGCGACTGGGGTACCAGGGCGGCGTGTTCACGCCGGAGGTGGCCGGCGCCCTGCTGACCGAGCTGGAGCGGCTGCTGACGGCCGTCGCCGACGACGACACCCGGCCGGTGACCGAGGCGCTGGCGTCGGTCACCGTGCCCGGCGGCCGGACGATCGGGGCTGCGGGCGCCGAGGGCGCCGCGGGCGCGGCGGGCGGCACCTCGGTGTCGGACCTGACCGTCGTCACCGGCGGGGGGCGGGCCCCGAGGACCCCGCACGAGGAGGTGCTCTGCGGACTGTTCGCCGAAGCCCTCGGCGTGCCCTCGGTCTCCATCGACGACAACTTCTTCGACCTGGGCGGTCATTCGCTGCTCGCGACCCGGCTGGTCAGCCGCGTCCGCAGCGTCTTCGACATCGAACTGCCCGTCCGCGCCCTGTTCGACGCGCAGACGGTGGCGGCGCTCGCCGAGCGCGTCGTCGGCTCGTCGGCGGGCGGCCGGCCGCCGGTGCGCGCGGCGGAGGAGCGCCCGGAGCGGGTGCCGCTGTCGTTCGCGCAGCGCCGCCTGTGGTTCCTCAACCGCATGGAGGGCCCGAGCGGCACCTACAACATCCCGCTCGCGGTGCGGCTGTCGGGCACCCTGGACGTGGCCGCGCTGCGGTCGGCGCTGGGGGACGTCGTGGGCCGGCACGAGTCGCTGCGCACGGTGTTCCCGGACGTCGACGGACAGCCCTGGCAGCAGGTGGTGCCCACGGCCGGCGTCGACCTGCCGCTCGAGGTCACCGACGTGACCGAGGAGGGTCTGGAGGCCGCGCTGGCCTCGGCGGCCTCGGCCGGGTTCGACCTGGCGGTGGACCTGCCGGTGCGGGCCTCGCTGTTCCGGGTCTCCGCGACCGAGCACGTGCTCTGTGTCGTGGTGCACCACATCGCGGGCGACGGCTGGTCGCAGGCGCCGCTGGCGCGCGATCTCGGCCGGGCCTACCGGGCGCGGCTCGCGGGCACGGCACCGGACTGGGAGCCGCTGCCGGTGCAGTACGCGGACTACGCGCTGTGGCAGCGGGACGTGCTCGGCGGTGAGGAGGACCCGGAGTCCCCGATCGCCGCGCAACTGGCGTACTGGCGCGAGACGTTGAACGGGCTGCCGGACGAGCTGGGCCTGCCGGTGGACCGGGCGCGCCCGGAGGTGGCGTCCTACCGCGGCGGTCTGGTGCGGGTGGACCTCGGCGCCCGTCTGCACCGGGACCTGGTGGGGCTCGCGCGCGCCACCCGGTCGTCGCTGTTCATGGTGTTGCAGGCCGGTGTGGCCGGGCTGCTGTCCCGGCTCGGCGCGGGCACGGACGTGCCGCTGGGCACGGCGATCGCGGGCCGCACGGACGCGGCGCTGGACGACCTGGTCGGCTTCTTCGTCAACACGCTGGTGCTGCGCACCGACGTCTCCGGCGACCCGGGGTTCCGGGAGCTGGTGGAGCGGGTCCGGGTCGCCGACCTGGCCGCGTACGCCCACCAGGACCTGCCGTTCGAGCAGTTGGTGCACGCGGTGCAGCCGTCGCGGTCGCTGGCCCGGCACCCCCTGTTCCAGGTGATGATCGTGCTCCAGAACAACGCGGTCGCCTCCCTGGACCTGCCGGGGCTGTCCGCCCGCCCGATCGACGGGGACATCGGCGCCGCCAAGTTCGACCTCGGCTTCAACTTCGTCGAGCGCAAGGACGCCATGGGCGCGCCCGCCGGGGTCGAGGTGACGGTCGAGTACAGCGCCGACCTCTTCGACGCCGACACGGTCGCCCTCCTGGGCCGGCGCCTGGTGCGCCTGCTCACCCTCGCCGTCGCCGACCCCGCCATGCCGCTGAGCGGGCTCGACCTGCTCGAACCGCGCGAGTGGCAGCGGCTGCTGACCGGCCGGCCCGGCGTCGAGCAGACCGACGGGCCCGAGCCCGCCGACACCGTGCCGGGGCTCTTCGCGGCCCGGGCGGCGCTCACCCCGGACCGCCCGGCGGTCGTCGGCGAGGACGCCGAGCTGACCTACGCCGCGCTCGACGAGTGCTCCGGCCGCCTCGCCGCGCTGCTCGCCGCCCGTGGCGTACGCCGGGGCGACGTCGTCGCCGTCGCCGTGCCCCGCTCGGCCGCCCTGACCGTCGCGCACCTCGCGGTGCTGCGGGCCGGCGCCGTCTGCCTGCCGGTCCGGCCCGACGACCCGGCCGGCCGGATCGCCCGCCTCCTCGACGAGACCGCGCCCGCCGCCGTCCTCACCACCCGGGACGCGCGGTCCTGCCTGCCCGCCTCCGTGACGGAGCCGGTACTCATCGACGAACCGGCGGCCGTGACCGTCCACGCGGACCACGAGCCGCCCGGCCCGCTGCCCGACGCGCCCGCCTACCTGATCCGCACGCCCGGCGGGAAGGACGTGCTGCTGTCGCACCGGGGCCTCGTGAACCGGCTGCTGTGGATGCGCGACGCCTACGGCCTCGGCGCCGACGACCGGGTGCTGCACAAGGCCCCCGAGGACGCCGACGTCTCCGTCTGGGAGCGGTTCGCGCCGCTGGCCGCCGGCTCCGCCCAGGTGGTCGCCGGGCCCGGCACCGACCGCGACCCGGTCCGCCTGGCCCGGCTGATCCGCCGCGCCGGCGTGACCACCGTCCACTTCGCGCCGTCGCTGCTGGAGGTGTTCCTCGCCGAACCGGAGGCCGCCCACTGCACCGGGCTGCGCCGGGTGCTCTGCGGCGGCGAACCGCTGCCGGCCGGGCTGCCCGACCGCTTCCGGGCGCTGTCGGCGGGCGCGGACCTGCACGTCCTGCACGGCGCCCCGGAGACCTCCTCCGACGCCCTGGCCTGGGACGGCACCAGCGGCACGGCCACCGCCCACCCGCCCGCCGGACGCCCGGTCCGCAACACCCGGGTGTACGTCCTCGACGGGCGCCTCGCCCCGCTGCCCGCGGGTAGCACCGGCGAACTGTACGTCGGCGGCGCACAGGTGGCGTACGGCTACCGGAACCGCCCCGACCTGACGGCGGAGCGGTTCGTGGCCGACCCGTACGGCCCGCCCGGCTCCCGGCTCTTCCGCACCGGCGACCTGGCCCGGATCACCCGGGACGGCACGGTCGAACTCGTCGGCCGCACCGACGACCGGATCACCGTTGGCGGCCGGACCGTCGAACCCGGCGAGGCCGAGGCCGTCCTGACCGCGCACCCGGCCGTCGCCGCCGCACTGGTCACCGCCCGCCCGGGCCCGGCCGGCGCGACCGTGCTCGTCGCCCACCACGTGCCCGCCGACCCGGCGGCCCCGGCGGACGCCGAGACGCTGCGCGCCCACGCCGCCGCCGCGCTGCCCGAGTACGCGGTCCCCGCGCACTACCTGGCCCTCGACGCCTTCCCGCGCACCGCCGACGGCCGGATCGACCGCGCGGCCCTGCCCGAGCCCCACCGGAGCACGTCCCGCGCCCCGCGCGACGACATCGAGCGGACCCTGTGCGGGCTCTTCTCCGACCTGCTCGGCAAGCCGGTCACCGGCATCGACGACAGCTTCTTCGACCTGGGCGGCCACTCGCTGCTCGCCACCCGCCTGGTCAGCCGGGTCCGCTCCACCTTCGGCATCGAGCTGCCGTTCCGCGACATCTTCGACGCGCAGACCGTGGCGGCGCTCGCCGAGCGGGTCGTCGCCTCGTCGGCGGGCGGCCGGCCGCCCGTCCGCGCGGTCGCGGAGCGCCCGGAGCGGGTGCCGCTGGCGTTCGCGCAGCGCCGCCTGTGGTTCCTCAACCGCATGGAGGGCCCGAGCGGCACCTACAACGTCCCGGTGGCGGTACGGCTGACCGGCCCGCTGGACGTGGCCGCGCTGACCACCGCCGTCAACGACGTGGTCGCCCGGCACGAGGCGCTGCGCACCGTGTTCCCCGAGACCGACGGCGAACCGTGGCAGCGGGTCGTCCCGGCCGACCGGGCCCTCGTGCCCGTCGAGGTCACCGACGTGACCGAGGACGGCCTGGAGGCCGCGCTCGGGGCGGCCGCCTCGGCCGGGTTCGACCTGGCGGCGGACCTGCCGGTGCGGGCCTCGCTGCTCCGGCTCTCCCGGACCGAGCACGTGCTGTGCGTCGTCATGCACCACATCGCCGGCGACGGCTGGTCCCAGGCACCCCTGGGACGTGACCTGGCCACCGCCTACCGGGCGCGGCTCGACGGCACCGCGCCGGACTGGGAGCCGCTGCCGGTGCAGTACGCGGACTACGCGCTGTGGCAGCGGGACGTGCTCGGCGGCGAGGAGGACCCGGAGTCCCCGATCGCCGCGCAACTCGCCCACTGGCGCGAGACGCTGGCCGGACTCCCGGACGAGCTGAGCCTGCCGGTGGACCGGGCGCGCCCGGCGGTGGCGTCCTACCGCGGCGGAGTGGTGTCGGTCGAGCTCGGCGCCCGGCTCCACCGGGACCTCGCCGACCTCGCCCGCACCACCCGGTCGTCGCTGTTCATGGTGTTGCAGGCCGGTGTCGCGGGACTGCTGTCCCGGCTCGGCGCGGGCACGGACGTGCCGCTGGGCACGGCGATCGCGGGCCGCACGGACGCGGCGCTGGACGACCTGGTCGGCTTCTTCGTCAACACGCTGGTGCTGCGCACCGACGTCTCCGGCGACCCCGGCTTGCGGGAACTGGTGGAGCGGGTCCGCGTGACGGACCTGGCCGCGTACGCCCACCAGGACCTGCCGTTCGAGCAGTTGGTGCACGCGGTGCAGCCGTCGCGGTCGCTGGCCCGGCACCCCCTGTTCCAGGTGATGATCGTGCTCCAGAACAACGCGGTCGCCTCCCTGGACCTGCCCGGCCTGACCGCCCGCCCGGTCGACGGGGAGACCTCCGCCGCCAAGTTCGACCTCGGCTTCAACTTCGTCGAGCGCACCGACCTCGACGGCGCCCCCGCCGGCATCGACGTCTCCATCGAGTACAGCGCCGACCTGTTCGACGCCGGCACCGTGCGGCTCATCGGCGAACGGCTCGCCCGGCTGCTCACCACCGGCGTGGCCGAGCCGGCCACCCCGCTCACCCGCATCGACATCCTCGACGCGGACGAGCACGAGCGGCTGGTCACCGGCCTCAACGACACCGCCCGCGCCCTCGACCTGCCGCCCGTGACGGAGTCCGGCTTCGCGCCGGAGACCATCGCCGGGCTGTTCGCCGCCCAGGCCGCGAGCACCCCGGACCGCCCGGCGGTGATCGGCGAGGACGCCGAACTGAGCTACGCCGCACTCGACGACCGCTCCTCCCGGCTGGCCGCGCTGCTCGCCGCCCGGGGCGTGCGCCGCGGTGACGTGGTCGCGGTGGCCGTGCCCCGCTCCGCCGCCCTGACCGTGTCCCTGCTCGCCGCGCTCAAGACGGGCGCCGCCTACCTGCCGGTGGAGACCGACTACCCGGCCGAGCGGATCGCCTACGTCCTCGGCGACGCCCGCCCGGCCGTCCTGGTCACCACCTCGGCGGCGCTGCGCGCCCTGCCCGAGGCCGTCAAGGGCACCGTCCGCTCCCTGATCGTGCTGGACGACCTCGGCACCGACTGGGAACTGACCGCCGTGACCGCCGAGGAGGTCCGCGCCCTGCCCGGCCCGCTGCCGGAGTCACCCGCGTACGTCATCTACACCTCCGGCTCCACCGGCCGCCCCAAGGGCGTCGTCGTCCCGCACCGGGGCATCGTGAACCGGCTGCTGTGGATGCAGGACACCTACCGCATCGGCGCCGACGACCGGGTGCTGCAGAAGACCCCGTCCGGATTCGACGTCTCCGTCTGGGAGTTCTTCTGGCCGCTGGTGGCCGGCTCCACGCAGGTCGCCGCCCGGCCCGGCGGCCACCGGGACCCCGCCTACCTGGCCCGGCTGGTGAGGGACGCGGGCGTCACCACCGTCCATTTCGTGCCGTCGATGCTGGAGGTGTTCCTCGCCGAGCCCGAGGCCGCCCGCTGCACCGGGCTGCGCCGGGTGCTGTGCAGCGGCGAGGCGCTGCCCGCCGGACTGCGCGACCGCTTCCGCGCCGCGCTCGGCGGCGTCGGGCTGCACAACCTGTACGGCCCGACCGAGGCGTCCGTCGACGTCACCGCCTGGGACTGCGCCACCGCCCCCGGCACCGCGTCCGTACCGATCGGCCGGCCCGTCTGGAACACCCGCACCTACGTCCTGGACGCCGCCCTCAACCCGGCCCCGACCGGAAGCAGCGGCGAACTGTACCTGGGCGGCGTGCAGTTGGCGCACGGCTACCTGAACCGCCCCGACCTCACGGCGGAACGGTTCGTGGCCGACCCGTACGGCCCGCCCGGCTCCCGGCTCTACCGCACCGGCGACCTGGCCCGCGTCACCCGCGACGGCGTGATCGAGTTCCTCGGCCGCACCGACGACCAGGTGAAGATCCGCGGACAGCGCATCGAGCCCGGCGAGATCGAGCACGCCCTCACCCGGCACGAACGCGTCGGCAGCGCCGTCGTGACCGCGCACCGGGACCCCTCGGGCGACACCCGCCTCGCCGCGTACGTCACCGCCGCCGTGCCGGACGCACCCGTGGCGCCGGAGGAACTGCGCGACCACCTCGCCGCGCTGCTGCCCGACCACATGGTGCCCGCGCACTACGCGGTCATCGACGCCGTGCCGGTCACCCCGAACGGCAAGGTCGACAAGAAGGCCCTCCCGGCGCCCCGCCTGCTCGACCGGCGGCCCGGCCGCGCCCCGCGCGACGCGACCGAGACGGCGCTGTGCGAGATCTTCGCCGAACTCCTCGGTCACGCCACCGTCCACATCGACGACAACTTCTTCGACCTCGGCGGCCACTCGCTGCTCGCCACCAAGCTCATCAGCCGCGTCCGCGACCGGCTCGGCACCGACCTGTCCGTGGTGTCGATCTTCGAGGCGCCGACGGTGGCGACGCTCGCCGGCCGCCTCGGCCGGGACACCGCCACCGGACCGACGAGCCCGCTGCTCACCCTGCGGCCCGGCGGCACGGACACCCCGCTGTTCTGCGTCCACCCGCTCGGCGGCCTCAGCTGGCCCTACGCCGGTCTCGCCGAACACCTGCCGGCGGAGATCGGGCTGCACGGCCTCCAAGCCGTCGGACTCGAAGGCGACGAGCCACTGCCGGAGACCCTGGAGGAGATGGCGGACGACTACGTCGCCCGGATCCGCACGGTCCAGCCGGAGGGCCCCTACCGGCTGCTCGGCTGGTCGCTCGGCGGCCGGATCGCCCACGCCATGGCCGAACGGCTGGAGGCCGCGGGCCAGGAGGTCGAACTGCTCGCCCTGCTCGACGCCTACCCGAACACCACCGCCGACCCCGACGCGCGGTTCTCCGAGCGGGAGTTCCTCGACGGCATCCTCGCCGCCGCCGGACTCGACGCGGACGCGCTGGACGGCCCCGTCGACCTCGACACCGTCATGGCGGCGGTGCGCGCCGCCGGCGCCGACCTGGCCGGCCTCACCACCGGCCAACTGCGGCGCCTGCAACGCGTGATGGCCAACAGCTTCCGTCTCGACGGGGCCGCGCCCACCGGACGCTGCCGGGCCGGCGCGGTGCTGTTCGCCGCGACCGTCGACCCGGCCGGCGAGCCCGGCCACTGGCACGGCCACGTCGACGGCGGCCTGGAGGTCCACCCCGTCGCCGCCGGCCACAACGACCTGATGCGGCCCGAACCGCTCGCCGAGATCGGGGCGGTGCTGGCGAAGAAGCTGGCCCGCGCCACCGGCGCCTGACCCCCGGCCCACACCGCCCACCCACACCGCCCCACACCGCACCACTCAGCACAGAAAAGGGAATCACCATGGCAAAGACGGTCGTGCTCTGCGTGCCGTTCGCCGGGGCCGGCGCCTCGGTCTTCCGCCCCTGGGTGCCGCTCGCCCAGGACCGGTTCGACCTCGCGGCCGTCCAGCTCCCCGGCCGTGAGCAGCGCTTCGCGGAGGAGCCCTACCAGGACGCGGTCGCCGCCGCCGACGGGCTGCTGCCCGAGGTCCTGGAGCGCGTCAAGGGCGCCGGCCCGGTCGTCCTGTTCGGCCACAGCCTCGGCGCGGTCCTGTCGTACGAGATCGCCCACCGGCTCGCCGCCACCGACGGCGTCGAGCTGGCCGCCCTGGTGGTCAGCGGCTCGCCCGGACCGTGGACCCGCCGCGAGAACGGCGCCAGCGGACTCGACGACGACCAGTTCCTGGAGCGGGTCAAGGAGTTCGCCGGCTACCGCCACGACGCCCTGGAGGACCCGGAGATGCGGGAGCTGCTGCTGCCCACGCTCCGCGCCGACGTGGAGATGCACGAGAGCTACGTCCCGTCCTCCGACCGGCCGCTGCCCGCCCCGATCGTCTCCGTGCGCGGCACCACCGACACCCTCGTCACCACCGAGCAGGCCATGGAGTGGTCCAAGGCCACCAGCGGGGACTTCCGGTTCGTCGAGGTCGAGGGCGGCCACATGTACCTGGTCGACAACCCCGAGGGCCTGATCGACGTGCTCGCGGACGTCCGCCCCGCCTGAGCCGGCGCGACGGGCCCGGCCCAACCCCCACCACCAACGTTCAAGGAGTCCTGGTGCGCCTGCAAGGAAAGACCGTCGTCGTGACGGGAGCCGCGCGCGGGGTCGGCCGTGCCTGCGCGCTGGCGTTCAGCCGGGAGGGCGCCGATCTCGCCCTGCTCGACGTGTGCGGCGACGTGGACGGCGTGCCCTACCCGCTGGGCACCGCCAGCCAGCTGGACCACACCGCGCGGCTCTGCCGCGAGCAGGGCGCCGCCGTGCTCACGGCCACCGCCGACGTCCGCGACGGCGCCGCCCTGCGCGCGGCGGTCGACGCCACGCTCGACCGGTTCGGCGCCGTCGACGTCCTCGTCAACAACGCGGGCATCGTGGCGCCGTCCGGCCGGACCACGCACGAGATCGGCGAGGACGAGTGGCAGGTGATGCTCGACGTCAACCTGTCCGGCGCCTGGCGCATGATCTCGCTGGTCGGCCCGCACATGGTGGCCCGCCGCTCCGGCAGCATCGTCAACGTCGCCTCCACCGCCGGGCTGGTCGGCTACCGGCACTTCGCCGGCTACACCGCCTCCAAGCACGGCCTGATCGGGCTGACCCGGGCCACCGCCCTGGACTACGCCCCGCTCAAGGTCCGCGTCAACGCCCTGTGCCCGGGCTCCATCCGGGACGACAGCGCCGCCGAGGGCCGGATGCTCACCGAGATCGCCAGGTCGCTGGAGCTGCCGGTCGGCGAGCACGAGCAGACCTTCGTCCAGTCGCAGCCGATGAACGCGCTGATCGAACCGGAGGACGTGGCGGGCGCCGCGCTCTGGCTGGCCTCCGACGAGTCCAGGCAGGTGACCGGCTCCGTGCTGACCGTCGACGGCGGCTTCACCATCCGCTGAGCCACCCGCCGAGCCATCACAACCATGCCTAGGGGACCAGTCGTGTCGATCACTCACCAGGACGCCGCCGTCGCGCCGCGCACGCCCGAGCGGTCCGCCGCCCCGGCCGGCGCGGCCTGCCACGCGCTGCGCGTCCGCCTCACCGCCGGGCCGGCGGCGGACGGACCGGACGCGCTCGCCGCCCGGTTCACCGCCCTGGCCGCCGCGCTGCCCGCCGCCACCGCGCCGGCGGCGGCCGCCCCCGGCACCGCGCGGCTGTGGACCGAGCGGGTGCCGTGCGGCGCCGGCGCGCCCGCCGCCCGGCGGTGGCGGGACCGCGAACTCGGCCGCCCGCTGCCCGCCGGGGGCGCCCCGCTGCGCGCGGTGCTGCTGCACTACGCCGACGACGCCGCCGACCTGATCGTGGTCGCCCACCGGGCCGCCCTGGACACGACGGCCCTGCACGCCTTCACCGCCCGGCTGCTCGGCGGCACGGGCGACTTCGCCCCCACCGCCGGGAGGGCGCCGGACGCCGAAGGCGGCGCGGACGGGACCGCCGGCCGGCCCGACTGGGGGCTCGGCCGCCCGCACGGCCCGGACACCCCCGTGACCCGTGTGCTGCCCCTGCCGCCCGGGCACCCCGAGACGGACGCCGAGGGCTGGGCCACGGCCCTCGGCGTCGTCCTCGCCCGCTACGAGGGCGTCACCCGGCCCGCGCTCGCCCTGCTCGCCCCGGGCCGCCCGGCCGTCCCGGCACCGGTCGCGGCGGACGGCGGGCACACCCTCGGCACCGTCGACAAGGAACTGCGCGCCGCCCTGGCCGCCGACGGGGACCACCCCGCCCCGGCCGCCGCCGTGGGCCTGGTGTGCGCCGACCGCGACCCGGCCGCCGGACTGCCCGGCGCCGACCACGCCGAGTACCGGCCGTTCCTGCTGCCGCCCTTCCCGGTGACCGTCACCGTCACCCGGGACGCGACCGGCGGGCGCGCCCTGCGCTGCGACCACTCCGCGCGCACGCTCTCCGACGACATCGCCGACCAGCTGCTGCGGCACGTCAGCCGGGTGCACCGCACGCTCGCCGAGGCCCCGGACACCCTCGTCGCCGACGCCCGTCCCTGGGACGAGGAGGACGACGCCCGCCGCGCCGAGCACCGCCGGTCCGCGCCGCCACCGCCCTTCACGCCCCGGCGCGTCGACACCGCCGTCGCCGAGATCGCCGCCGCCCGGCCGGACGCCGTCGCCGTGCGCCACGAGGGCACCCGGCTGACGTACGGCGCACTCGACCACCGCGCCGACCGGCTGGCGCACGCCCTGCGCACCCTCGGTGTACGGGACCGCGACCGGGTCGGGGTGTGCCTGGACCGCTCCGCCGAACTGATCGTCGTACTGCTCGCGGTGCTCAAGGCGGGCGCCACCTACGTGCCGATGGACCCCGCCCACCCGGAGGACCGGCTCGCCTACACGACCGCCGACGCCGGACTCACCACGGTCGTCACCGACCGCGCCGGCTTCCCCGGCGGCACCGCCGCCCGCGTCCTGACCCCCGCCGCGCTCGAGGAGCTGGCCCCCGAACGGTGCGACGGGCCCCCGCCGTCGGAGACCGGCGCCGACGACCCGGCGTACGTCATCTACACCTCCGGCTCCACCGGCCGCCCCAAGGGCTGCGTCATCCCGCACGTCAACGTGCTCGCCCTGATGGCCGCCACCACCGGCGACTTCGGACTCGGCGCCGACGACACCTGGACGCTGTTCCACTCCAGCGCCTTCGACTTCTCGGTGTGGGAGATCTGGGGCTGTCTGCTCACCGGGGGCCGGCTCGTGGTCGTCCCCTACTGGGTGTCGCGCTCCCCGGAGGACTTCCACCGGCTGCTGCGCGAGGAGCGGGTGACGGTGCTCAGCCAGACCCCGTCGGCCTTCGCCCACCTGGTGGAGGTCGAGCGGGACGGCGCGGACCCCGCGCCGGTCCGGCTGGTCGTCTTCGGCGGCGAGGGGCTCGACCCGCGGATGCTGCTGCCCTGGTTCGACCGCCACCCGGAGACCGCGTGCCGGGTGGTCAACATGTACGGCATCACCGAGACCACGGTGCACGTGACCGCGCAGACCGTCACCCGGGCCGAGGCCCTCACCGCCTCCAAGTCGGTCGGGCACGCGCTGCCCGGCTGGTGGGTGCGGGTCGCCGACCCCGAGGGCCGGCCGCTGCCCGCCGGAGTCGCCGGGGAGATCTACGTCGGCGGCGCCGGCGTCGCCGCCCACTACCTGAACCAGCCCGACCTCACCGCGCAGCGCTTCCTGACCGACGCGCGCACCGGTGAACGCCTCTACCGCAGCGGCGACAAGGGCCGGCTGCTGCCCGACGGCCGGCTGGAGCACCTGGGCCGGCTGGACAGCCAGGTCAAGCTGCGCGGCTTCCGCATCGAACTGGACGAGATCCGCTCCGTGCTGCTGGACCACCCGCAGGTCACGGCGGCGGCCGTGGTGCTCAACCGGACCGACCCGGACGACGCGGCGACCGCCCAGCTCGACGCGTACGTGGTGATGGACGGCGACGACACCGCCTCCGTGCGGCAGCGCGCCGGCCGCTTCCTGCCCGCGTACATGGTCCCGTCCACGGTCACCGCCCTGGAGCGGATGCCGCTCACCACCAACGGCAAGCTCGACACCCGCCGGCTGCCCCGGCCCGCCCCGACGGCCGCCCCCGCCGCGCCCGCCGCCCCGGAGGCCGTCACCGCGCCCGCCGGGCCCGTGGCGGCGCCGGGCGGCGACCCGTTCGAGCAGGTGCTGCTGGAGGTCTGGAGCGAGGTGCTCGGCGTGTCCGTCGGCCCGGACGACAACTTCTTCGACCTGGGCGGCAATTCGCTGCTCGCCATGCGGGTGGGCGCCGCGCTGCGCCGGCGCGGCGGGCACACGGTGGCCATGCGCGACCTGTACCTGCGCCCGACGATCCGGCAGCTCGCCGCGGACCGCGCCGGATGACCCGCGACGGCCTCGACCCCACCGGACGCAGGACACGCAGGACACGCAGGAGACGCAAGTGACCCACGAGGACAACACGATGGCCGACCCGACCCTTGTCGAACTCTTCCAGGCGCAGGCGGCGCGCACCCCGGACGCGGTCGCCGTGCACAGCGGCGGACGGGAGCTGGACTACGCCGGGCTCAACCGCCGGGCCAACCTGCTCGCGCACCGGCTGCTGAGCCGCGGCATCGGCCCGGAGGACGTGGTCGGGGTCCGGCTGCCCCGCTCCGCCGACCTGCTGGTGGCCCTGCTGGGCGTGCTCAAGACCGGTGCCGCCTATGTGCCGGTCGACGCCGACTGCCCGGCCGGGCGGCTGGCGTACATCGTCGAGGACACCGGCCTGCGGCTGATGCTCGTACCGGACGGCGAGGACACCGGCGCGGCCGGGGACGGCCCGCTGACCGTCCCCGTGCCCGCCGAGGTCGACGCCGCCGAGGCGGCCGGCGCCCTCGCGCACGACCCGACCGACGCCGACCGGCCGGCCCCGCTCACCGCCCGCAACCTGGCGTACGTCATCTACACCTCCGGCTCCACCGGCCGCCCCAAGGGCGTGACCGTGCAGCACGACACGCTCGTGCGCTACCTGGAGTTCGCCCGCGCCGCCTACCCGGGCCTGGCGGACAGCGCGCTGCTGCACTCCCCGGTGGCGTTCGACCTCACGGTCACCGCGCTGTACGGGCCGCTGCTGCAGGGCGGCCGGGTGTGCGTCGGATCGCTGGACCGGGAGCCCGAGCCCGGTACGGCGGCGGGCCGGCCCGCCTTCGTCAAGGCCACCCCCTCGCACCTGCCGCTGCTCACCGCGCTGCCCGCCGAGCTGTCCCCGACCGGTGAACTGGTCGTCGGCGGCGAGATGCTGATCGGCGACGTGGTCGAGCGGTGGCGGAAGACCCACCCCGGCGCGACCGTCGTCAACGAGTACGGCCCGACCGAGGCGACCGTCGGCTGCTGCGTGTTCTCCCTCGCCCCCGACGACCCGGCCGAGCCGGGCGCCACCCCCATCGGCCGCCCCACCCCGGGCACCGAACTGCACGTCCTGGACGAGCGGCTGAACCCTGTCCCGGCCGGCACCGAGGGCGAGCTGTACATCGCGGGCGGCCAGGTCGCGCGCGGCTACCTGGGCCGGCCCGGGCTGACCGCGGAACGGTTCGTGGCCGCGCCCGGCGGCGGACGCATGTACCGCACCGGCGACATCGCGCGGATGCGGCCCGACGGGAACCTGGAGTACCTGGGCCGCACCGACGACCAGGTCAAGATCCGCGGCTACCGCATCGAACTGGGCGAGGTCACCTCCGTGATGGCCGCCCAGGCCGGGGTGCGGCAGGCGGCCGTGATCGCCCGCGAGGACGCCGCCGGCGACCGCTACCTGGCGGGCTACGTCGTCCCCGAGGACGGCGACGCCCCCGACCCGGCCGGACTGCGCGAGTCCGTCGCCCGGCTGCTGCCCCCGTACATGGTCCCGTCGGCCGTCGTCGTGGTCGGCGCCCTGCCGCTGACCTCCAACGGCAAGCTCGACAAGGACGCCCTGCCCGAACCGCCCGCCGCCGACGCCCCCACGGGCGCCGCGCCGCGCAGCGAGGCCGAGGTCCGGCTGTGCGCCCTGTACGCCGAGGTCCTCGGCCTGCCCGCGGTCCACCTCGACGACGACTTCTTCAGCCGGGGCGGGGACAGCCTGCGCGCCGCCCGCCTCGCCACCAAGGCCCGCAGGGCCGGCTGGACCTTCGGCCTGCGCGACGTACTGGAACTGCGCACCCCGCGCGCCCTGGCGGCGTACGCCCCCGAAGCCCCGGCCGAGGGAGCGCTGTCGTGACCGCCGGACCCCTGGGCAGCGCCGGGCACGTGGTCGTCGTCGGTGCCTCCGTCGGTGGCAGCCGACTCGCGGCGGGACTGCGCGAGACCGGTCACACCGGGCGGATCACCCTGGTCGACCCCGACCCGGACGCCCCCTACGACCGGCCGCCGCTGTCCAAGCAGATCCTCGCCGGGGACTGGGACGCGGAGCGCGCCTCGCTCGGCGACCCCGCGCGGTGGGACGCCGCACACGTGGTCGCCGCGGCGGCCGCGCTGGACACCGGACAGCGCCGGCTGCACCTCGACGACGGCACCCGCCTCGGCTACGACCGGCTGGTCCTGGCCTGCGGTGCCGCGCCCCGCACCCTCCCCGGCATGCCGCGCGGAGGTGTGCACGTGCTGCGCACCCTCGCCGACTGCCACCGGCTGCGGGCCGGCCTCGACCGTGCGCGCCACGGCCGGCTGGTCGTCGTCGGCGGCGGTCTCATCGGCGCCGAGGTGGCCTCCACCGCCCGCGCCCGCGGCATGGACGTGACCGTGGTGGAGGCCCTGCCCGCACCGCTGTCCGGGCTGCTCGGCGAGGAGGTGGCCGCCGAACTCGCCCTGCTCCACGCCGACAACGGCGTACGGCTGCTCACCGGCACCGGCGTCACCGCACTGCTCGGCGAGCCGGACGTCACCGGCGTCGCCCTCACCGACGGCCGGGTGCTGCCCGCCGACGTCGTGGTCGTCGGCATCGGCGTGCGCCCCGCCACCGGCTGGCTGGCCGGCTCCGGCGTCCCGCTGCACGACGACGGCGGCATCCTGTGCGACGCGTACGGCGCCGCCGACGCCGGACGCACCGTATACGCCGTCGGCGACGCCGCCCGCTGGTACGACCCGCTGCTCGCCCGGCACGTCCGCGTGGAGCACTGGACCAACGCCGTGGCACAGGCCGACGCCGTCGCCCGCAGCATCACCGGGCCCGAACCGGTGCCCAGCGGCGGCGAGTTCTTCGTCTGGTCCGACCAGTACGGCGGCAAGATCACCGTGCTCGGCCGGCCGGGACCCGACGACGACATCACCGTGGTCCGCGCCGGCGGCGGGCGCCGCCGCTTCGCCGTCGCCTACCGGCGCGGCACGCGACTGGCCGCCGTACTGACCGTCAACTGGCCCAAGGCCCTGCTGACGGCCCGGCGGGCGCTGTCGGCGCACGGCGGCGCGGACGACGTCGTCACCACCTGGAAAGCCCTGTAGTCGCAGCTTGCTGAAACGGCCCTTTCGGTCGGCCGCAATTCCTGGATGATTTGAGTGTGCGGCGCGCCGAAAAGCGCGCCCCGTGCGGCGGATTGCATATCGCTGCAAAATCCCCGGCCGACCGTCTGGCGGCACGGAAAGAGTTGTTAGCGTGGCGGGCGTCCGCCGGGCGGAAAGAATTCTGCTGCCCCGGCACAATCCTCCGCTGCCCGAATTTCTTCGGAAAGGGATGTCCGGTGCTCCGACAAGGCGATGTCGAGCCGCTCGTGCTCAGGCAGCGGACCGGGTCCGGCGAAGCCGGCCGGCGTGCGCTGCTGCTGCACGGCCTCGGCAGCAGCGAGAGCTGCTGGGACGCCTTCGTGGAACACCGGCCGCCCGGACTGGAGTTGTGGAGCGCCGGCCTGCCCTGGCGGGCGGGCGGCACCTTCGCGGTGGCCGAACGCGACGACAGCGCCTGGATCACCGAGGCGATCCGCCGGATCCCCGGCGGCGCCGACGTGGTGATCGCCCACTCCTACGCCACGGTCCTGCTGCTCACCCTGCTCGCCGACCTGGCGGCGGCCGGCCGGGACCCGCGCGAGGAACTCGGCGTGCGGGGCGTCGTCCTGGTCTCGCCGTTCTACCGGGAGCACCCGGAGGACTTCACCTGGGCCGAGCTGCCCGCCTTCCTCGACCTGCTGCGGCTGGGCGCGGAGGACGGCATCAGCGCCAGGTCGCGCAAGCCGCTCGCCCCGGACCTGCGGGCCGAGATGGCCGAACGGTCCTGCGAACAGCTCGGCCCGCACTGGGTCGTCCGCCACCTGCACGTCTACCTGCGCACCCCCTTCCTGCCCGTCGACCTGGTGGGCCTGCCCGTGCACGTCGTCATCGGCGACCGGGACCCGATCGCGCCACCGGCCGAGGGCGCACGCCTCGCGGCCCGGCTCGGCAACGCCTCGATCCACCGCATCGAGGGCTGCGCGCACACCCCGATGGCCGAGCGCCCTGACCTCTTCTCGCTCGCCGTCCAGCAATTCCTCACCACGCTGCCGGCGGGGCACCCCCCGGCGGCGGTCACCTGAGTACGGGAGAACATCGATGGCCACCCTGACCGATGTCGACATCAAGAAACTGCTGACCGAATCGAGTTCGGTGACGATGCGCCCCTCCTACGAGGGCGGCAACATCAATACCGCGATCGGTTTCAAGTGCGACAACTACCTGCTCGAAGCGGCGGTGCTCGACCACTTCCGGGCCGTCGGCCTCGGCGCCACCGAGCTGTACCTGGTGCACGGCGTCAACTTCGACGTGGTCGGCGTCGACACCCGGCTGCACACCGTGCTCACCCTGGACGACGACGTGACCGTCGAGGTCACCCCGAAGACCAAGGACACCGACCGCGAGATGGTGTTCGCGGTGGCCGCGATCGTCGAGCGCGACGGCGCCCCCAAGAAGGCCGTCACCTCCAAGTTCCGTGTGCTGCTGCGCCGTGACACCGCCATCCCCGACCCCGCGCCGCTCCCCGCGGAGCTGGAGCGCTTCGTGGTCGACCGGCTCGCCACCGCCGAGCCCGCCGAGCTGGCCTCCGCCCCGGTGGACGACCTGCACGGCGCCTTCCACCGCGGTGAGGACGCCTCCACCGACCCGGTGCTCGCCGAGATCATCGGCGACGACAACGCCATCGGCTGGAAGTGGCGCATCCCCTACTACTACTGCCACTTCACCGAGCGCATGCAGATGTCGGGCTACCTGCGCCAGATGGAGGAGGCCAAGCACCTCTTCGTCGCCTCCCGCGGCATCAGCATCAAGCGGCTCCTCGACGAGCGCGGCTGGATCCCCGTGGTGACGCAGAACAAGCTGCGCTTCACCGACGAGGCGGTCATGGAGGAGGACCTGTACTCGGTCTACACCGTGGAGTCGGTCTTCAAGGACATGCTCTACACCTCCCGCATGGACTTCTACGTGGTGCGCGACGGCAAGCTCGTCAAGACCGCCACCGGCGAGATCACCCACGGCTACTGCCACAAGGAGACCCCCGACTCGGAGTGGCAGATGGCCGTCTTCGACGACGAGGTCCTGCGCGCGCTGCGCGGCGAGTGACCACCGACCCCACAGCCCGGAGGACACCCATGGCTTCCCGCCGCCGGCCGCGCTGGTACTTCTCCCTGCGCAGCCCCTACTCCTGGTTCGCGTACCGCGACCTGATGAGCACCCACCCCGAGGTGCTCGACGCCATCGACTGGCTGCCGTTCTGGGAGCCGGACGAGGAGACCGCACGGCTGCTGGCCGACGAGGGCGTCACCCTCCCGATCGTCGCCATGAGCCGGGCGAAGAACTTCTACATCCTCCAGGACACCCGCCGGCTCGCCACCGAGCGCGGGCTGGACGTCAGCTGGCCCATCGACCGCGACCCCTGCTGGGAGGTGGCCCACCTGGCGTGGATCGCCGCCGACGACGAGGGCCGCGGCAAGGAGTTCGTGGCCGCCGCCTACCAGGCCCGCTGGCAGGACGCCAAGAACATCTCCGACCCGGAGGTGATCGCCGGCATCGCCGAGGAACTCGGCCTGGACGCCCAGCGGCTGTCCACCGCGACCGAGGACCCCGACCTGCGCAAGCGGGGCGCGGCCCTGCTCGCCGAGTCCGCCCACGACGGTCTGTTCGGCGTGCCCTTCTTCCTCCACGGCCGGGACAAGTTCTGGGGCGTGGACCGGGTGCGGCCCTTCGTCCGCGCCGTCCTCGGCGCCGACGCGGCCGCACCCGCCGGGCAGCGGGCCGCCGACGCCCCGGACCCCGCCACCCACGCCGACCTGCTGGCGGCCGGCGGCGACCAGGGCCACGCCGGCGGCTGCGGCTGACCGGGCCCCGCGCCCACCCCTGACAGCCCTGGCCGGTGCGGCGGCCGGGGCCACCCACCCACGCCACATGACGAGGAGACGACTGTGGACAGCGACGCGCACGGCACCGCGCGCGGCACCGACTGGGATGCCGTCGTGGTCGGTGCCGGACTCGGCGGCCTGACCGCCGCCGCGTACCTGGCCGCCGCGGGCAAGCGCGTCCTGGTACTGGAGCAGTTCTCGATCGTGGGCGGCAACAGCCATGTGTTCCGGCGACGCCGCGCCTACGAATTCGATGTGGGCGTCCACTACCTGGGCGACTGTGCCCCCGGCGGAGTCATCCCGAGCATCCTGTCCGGCGTCGGACTCGGTGACCGGGTGGACTTCCTGGAGATGGACCAGGACGGCTTCGACCTGATCCGCGTACCGGGCGTGTCCGTCGACATGCCGGCCGGCTGGGACGCGTACCGCAAGCGTCTCACCGAGGCCATGCCCGAGGAGGCCGCGGGCCTGAACACGTTCGTCGACGTCTGCTCGGCGCTCGGCGACGAGCAGCGCTCCGCGCTGTTCGAGGCCCACGGGTGGGCGCCGCAGGACATCGCCGCCCGCACCGCCACCATCCGGCAGTGGGGCAGGCGGACGCTGGACGACCTGTTCCGGCACTGCGGGCTGTCCTCCCGGGCCCGTACCGTGCTCGCCGCCCAGGCCCCCAACTACGGGCTCACCCCGAAGCAGGCCACGGTGGCGCGGCACACCAGCGTCACCGACCACTACCTGCGCGGCGCCTACTACCCGGCCGGCGGCGGACAGGTGCTCGCCGCCGGTCTGGTCGAGGTGATCGAGGCGCACGGCGGACAGGTCCGCACCCGCAGCCGGGTGGCCCGCATCCTCGTCGAGGACGGCACGGTCCGCGGCGTCCACCTGGAGAGCGGCGAGGTCGTCACCGCCGGCCTGGTGGTGTCCAACGCCGACTACCCGCGCACCGTGCTCGAACTCGTCGGCCCGGAGCACTTCCAGAAGTCGGTCGTCACCCGCACCGCGCAGGCGAGGATGGGCATGCCCTGGCTGGTCCTCTACCTCGGTCTCGACACCGACCTGCGGGAGCGGCCCAACGCCAACCTGTGGTGGTACGACACCGACGACATCGACGGCTACTTCGACCGGGTGAGCGGCGGCGAGACGGGCGAGGTGCCCTTCCTGTTCTGCTCGTTCGCCTCGCTGAAGGACCCGCACAACCGGGAGCTCTGCCCGCCCGGCCACGCCAACCTCCAGGTGATGACGCTCTGCCCGCCGGACTACGCGTGGTGGGGCGTCGAGGAGGGACCGGCCGGCGGCGGCGACTACCGCCGCAACCCGACCTATCTGCGGCGCAAGCAGGAGCTCACCGAGGCCACCCTGGACGCCGCCGAGAAGGCCCTCGGCCCGCTGCGGCCGCACCTCACCCACATCGAGGCCGCCACCCCGCTCACCCACGAGCGGTACACCCTCTCCACCGGCGGCACCCCCTTCGGCATGGCGGAATGGGGCGGCACCGCCCGCCCCGGCACCGCCACCGCCGTCAAGGGACTGCACGTCGTCGGCGCCAGCACCCAGGCCGGCAACGGCATCGCCGGCGTCATGCTCGGCGGGATCGGCTGCGCCGGCGACATCCTCGGCGAGCCGCTGCTCGCCGCCGCCCGCGCCGGGACCGTGTACGGCGACCCGGACCTGTTGCCCGCACGGGCCGAGGGCTGGGACCCGCGGGAGGTGTGCCGCGGGTCGGCCCGCCGCACCGCCCCCGCACGCCCCCGCCCCTTCCACCTCCCGTCGCCCGGCCCCGCCGGCGCCCGCGGGTGATCCCCGGGCGGTCCGCGGGCCGGACCGCCGACCGCACCACCACGCACCACCGACCGAACCACTCACCGCACCGACCGAACACCGGAAGAACAGAGGGACATCACATGACCACGGCCATCGACACCACCGCCCAGGCCCGCATCAAGGAGATCGTCTGCGACGTCCTCGAGCTCGAGGAGGACGAGGTGACCGACAGCAGCCTCTTCAAGGAGGACCACGGCGCCGACTCGCTGCGCGCCATCGAGATCCTCGCGGGCCTCGAGAAGGAGTTCAAGATCACCATCGAGCAGTCCGAGCTGGAGCGCATGGTCAACCTCGACGGCGTCTACGCCGTGGTGGGCGAGGCCGTCGCGGCCCAGAAGTAACGGCGGGACGCCCCGCGACCCGGAGGGCCGGGCAGCACGCTCCGGCCCTCCGGTCGCCAGGCGGCCGCCCGGCCCTGTCCTCATCCAAGGCGACCACGCCGTACCGAGGGAGATTGATGTCAGTGAACGTTTCCGACGCGACGCGTGACGACGCGGCCACCCGGGTGGTGCTGACCGGGTTCGGCGTGTTCTCCAGCATCGGTGTGGGCGCCGATGAGTTCGCCGAAGGGCTGCGGGCCGGCCGCAGCGGAGCCAAGCCGATCACGCTGTTCGACACCGAGGGCTTCGCCCACGCCAACGGCTGCGAGATCACCGGCGCCGAGCCCGAGCGCTGGATCCACCACCTGCCCACCGAGACCCTGGGCCGCGCCACGCAGTTCTCCGTGGCCGCCGCCCGCATGGCCGTCGAGGCCGCCGGCGTCGACCTGGACGACCTGCGCGCCCGGCGCGGCATGATCTCCATCGGCACCACCGACGGCGAGTCCTACGAACTCGACCACCTGGTCGGCACCGAGGTCGCCTCCGGACCGGCCGCCATGGACCCCACCGTGGCCCGCCGCGTCTACCCCAACCGCCTGTCCATAGCCGCCGCCCAGGAACTCGGCCTGTCCGACGTCGAGGCGGTCACCATCGCCACCGCCTGCTCGGCCGGCAACTACGCCATCGGCCAGGGCTTCGACGCCATCCGCAGTGGCGAGGCGGACTACGCCCTGTGCGGCGGCGCCGACGCCATGTGCCGCAAGACCTTCACCGGCTTCTACCGGCTCGGCACCATCGCCCCCGACGTGTGCCGCCCCTTCGACACCGACCGCAAGGGCATCCTCACCGGCGAGGGCGCCGGCGTGCTGATGCTGGAGAGCCTCGCCTCCGCCCGCGCCCGCGGCGCCCGCATCTACGCCGAGGTCCTCGGCTACGGCATGAACTGCGACGCCTACCACCAGGTCGCCCCCAACCAGGACAGCGTCGCCCGCTGCATGGAGATCGCCCTGGAGAACGCCGGCGTCAAGCCGGACGAGGTCGACCTGATCTCCGCCCACGGCACCGGCACCAAGGCCAACGACGTCACCGAGTCCCGCGCCATCCACGACGTGTACGGCGACACCGTGCCGCGCACCGTCTCCCTGAAGTCCATGCTCGGCCACACCATGGGCGCCGCCAGCGCGCTGGCCGCCATCGCCTGCGCCCTGTCGATCCACCACGGCTTCATCCCGCCGACCATCAACCACCGGCAGACCGACCCCGAGTGCGAGATCGACTGCGTGCCCAACCAGTCCGTCGAGGCGGACCTGCGGATCGTGCAGAACAACGGCCTCGCCTTCGGCGGCAACAACTCCATCGTGATCCTCGGCAAGTACCAGGAGGACGTCCGATGAGGGTGCCCATCATCGGCGTGGGTGCCGTCGCGAGCGTCGGCCGGGACGCCGACGAGATCTTCGCCAACCTGTGCGCCGGGCGCGGCGGACTCGGCCCGATGCGCGGATTCGACGGCGAACGCTACAACGGCAAGCAGCTCTTCGAGATCGACGACCGGCCCGAGCAGGGCGCCGACCGCCCGCTGCGCGCCACCGCGTTCCTGCTGGACGCCGTCGCCCAGGCCGCCGCGGACGCCGGCCTCGGCGACGACCTGTCCGGCGTGCCGGTGCTCGTCGGCACCGGACTGCGCGAGCTGCGCTCGGCCGAGCTGTGGTGGCGCGACGGAGCGCCGTTCGGCGCCGACCGGCTGCACTTCGGCACCGCGCTGCGGGAACGGTTCGGCACCACCGACACCCTCACCGTCTCCAACGCCTGCTCCGCCTCCCTCTACACGCTCGCGCTCGGCGCCGACCTGCTGGCGGCGGGCGAGGCGGACACCGTCATCGTCGCGGGCGTCGACTCGATCACCGAGTCCATGCACGGGCTCGCCGACCGCGTCCAGCCCAACCCGCCGACCGCGCTGCGCACCCTCGACGTCAACCGCCGGGGCACCATCCTCGGCGACGGCGCGGCGGCCGTCGTCCTGCGCGGCGAGCACGTGCGCTGGCCGGGCGGCCGGCTGTGGGGCAGGCTCCGCGGCGTCGGCATGACCTGCGACGCCAAGCACCCCACCGCCCCGGACCCGGTCCAGGTCGCCGAGGCGATGCGGCAGGCGCACCGGCTGGCCGGCACCCGCCCCGAGGACATCGACCTGGTGCTGCTGCACGGCACCGGCACCCCGCTCAACGACCTCGTCGAGATCACCGCCTACGGCGAGGTGTTCGGCGAGGCCGCCGGCGGCCCGGTGCTCACCGGCATCAAGCCGATGACCGGCCACACCAGCGGCTCGGCCGGCCTGATGAGCCTCGTCACCACCCTCCAGGTGATGGCCACCGGCAAGGTGCCCCCGCTGGTCAACCTGGAGCAGCCCATCGAGGAGGCGGACGGCCTGCGGCTGGTCCGCGGCCAGGAGGCCAAGCACGAGGTGGCGCTGGCCCAGGTGCACGGATTCGGGTTCGGCGGCGTCAACGCCGTAGCGATTGTCGAGGGATCATGATGATGACCGTCACCGGCGTCGGCGTCGCCCTGCCGGGTGCCGACTCCGCCACCGCCCTGGCCACCGCGAGCCGTCCCGGGGACCCCGTCGAGCCGGCCGCCGTCCTGGGCAAGAAGGGCCTGCGCTACAAGGACCGCGCCACCCAGCTCGGGCTGTGCGCCGCGCAGCGCGTGCTGACCGACGCCGGACTCCTCGCCGACGGCGTGCTCACCGTCGACGGCACCCGCACCGCCGTGCTGGTCAGCTCCAACCTGGGCAACGTCGACACCGTCTGCCGCGTGGTGAGGACCATCGCCGACGAGGGCACCCACGGCGTCAGCCCCATGGACACCCCGAACGCCTCCAGCAACATCATCGCCTCCGAGATCGCCATCCGGTGGGGGCTCAAGGGCCCCAACCTGATGCTGTGCAACGGGCCCGCCTCGGGGCTCGACGCGATCCGCTGGGGTGCCGCGCTGCTGCGCTCCGGCCGCGCCGACCACGTCGTCGTGGTGGGCGTCGAACCGGACAACGAGATCGCGCGCGCCCTCGTCGGCGGCCCGCTGGTGGACGGCGCCGCCGCCCTGGTGCTGGAGCGCGCGGAGACCGCCGAGGCCCGCGGCGCCACCGTCCGCGCCGTGATCGGCGCCCACACCCGGGGCCCGGACGTGGCCGGCACCATCGGCGAGCTGGCCGAGGTGGAGGCCGAGCCGGCCGCCTGGTACGCGCCCGCGGCGGCCGTCCCGGCCCTGTCCGAGGGGCTGCCCGTGCACGATCTCGCCGCGGTGTGGGGCGAGTTGTCCGGCGCGCTCGGCGTGGTGCAGTGCGCGGCGGCGATCGGCGCGCTCGACGCGGGCGCCGACGGCCCGATGTGGCTGGTGGCGGGCACCGACTCCGACGACGGCGTGGCCACGCTGGTCCTGCGCCCGCCGGCACCGGCCGCCGCCCGCCCGTCACCGGCCGGCGTCTGAGCGTCCCCCGCCGGACCCCGGGCCCGCGGGTGCCGGGGAAGCCCCGGCCCCCGAGCACCACCGAGACCACCGAGCAGAACGGAATCTGACCATGACCCTTTCGGCGAGCGCGCCGGCGACCGCGACCCGGCCGGTGATCACCGCCTGGTCCGCGGTGTCGCCGTACGGCATCGGCAAGGACAGTTTCGTGGCCGGCGTACTCGCCGGACGGGACACCTCCACGCCGCTGGACTCCGGGCAGTGGGCGGCCCCCGACAGCCACGCCTGCCTGATCCCCGGCTTCGAACTGCGCGAGGTGCTGGGCAAGAAGGGCACCCGCTCCATGGACCGGGTGACCGGACTGGCTGTCACCGCCGTCCGCGACCTGCTGCGCGACTCCGGCGACCGGCGCACGGCCTCCGACGAGGAGACCGCCCTGGTGCTGGGCACCACCACCGGCAGCGCGCAGAGCATGATGGACTTCACCCGCGCCTCCCTCGAGGGCGACAAGCCGTTCTACGTCGACCCGTCGCTGATGCCGAACGCGGTGATGAACTGCGCCGCCGGCCAGTGCGCCATCTGGCACAACCTCAAGGGCCCCAACACCACCATCGCCGGCGGCCGCGTCGCCGGCCTGTCCGCGCTCAGCTACGCCGCCGGACTGCTCGCCTCCGGCCGCGCCCGCACGGTGCTGTCCGGCGCGGCCGAGGAGTTCTCCCACGCCCGCGCCTGGCTGGACCACCACCGGCGCGGCGAGGACGGCGCCGGCACCCTGCTCGGCGAGGGCTGCGCCATGTTCATGCTGGAGTCGGCCGATCCGGCCGACGCGGCGGACCGGGCCCTGGCCGAGGTGCTGGCCGTCCAGTCGCGGGTGTACTTCGACGACGACCCGGGTGAGGCGCTCGCCGCGTGCGTCGACGCCGTACTGCGGCGCGGGGGAGTGGACCGCGACGACGTGTGGGCGGTCTCGACCTCCAACCCCGCCGGGTCCGCCGGCACCCGCGAACGCGAGGTGCTCACCGCCCGCTTCGGCGCCCAGGTCCTCGACCGGGCCCCGGCCATGAGCCCCGTCGGGGACACCGCGGCCGCCTCCGCCGCCTTCCAGATCGGTTCGCTGCTGGCCGCCGCCGAGCAGTCCGCCGCCCCCGCCGGCGCCGTCGCCCTCGTCTCCTCCGTGGACGACAACGGCGTCGTCGCCTGCGCCGCGCTGCGCCTGTCCGCGCGCTGACCGACGCCCACCACGAAGCACGAAGAAGGAAGCACAGGACATGCCGATCGACGCGGCCGCCGGTCTCGACCGGGAACACCTGCGACAGCTGCTCGCCGACACCATCGACGCCGACGTCACCGACGTCCGGGACGACACCGACTTCGTCCGGACCCTTGGCGTCGACTCCCTGATGGCCCTGGAAGTGGTCGTCGTGCTGGAACGCACCTACGGCGTCAAGTTCGCCGAGGCCGAGATGAGCGAGGTGCGGACCCTGGACAGCGCCTACGAGGTGGTCCGCCGCAAACTGGGGGAGCGCCCGTGACCGGCACCGTCCTGGCCGTCCCGCGGCCGGTGCGCGCACCGGCCCGCGACGCGGACTCCGGGGCGTGGACGGCCGGGTTCACGGTGGCGGTCACCGGTGACGAGCCCGTCTTCGCCGGCCACTACCCGGACTTCCCGATCTTCCCCGGCGTCTGCGTGATGGAGTGCGTGCGCGGCGCCGCGGAGACCGCCCCGCCGCCGGACACCGGCGGACTGCGGCTGGCCGCCGTGGAGTCCGCCCGGTTCCTCTCCGCGGTCCACCCCGGCGACGAACTGACCGTCGACATCACCTGGTCCCCGCGCGGCGGGGACACCTGGCGCTGCGCCGCCAAGGTGGCCACCGGACGCGGCCCCGCCGCCTCCGTCCGCCTGCGCTACCGGCAGGAGGCGACACCGTGCTGACCGCCGCCGGCGTGCGCGCCGCCCTGCCGCACCGCTACCCGATGCTGATGGTCGACCGCGTCCTCAGCACCGGCGACGACCACATCCGGGCCGTCAAGGCCGTCACCCTCAACGAGCCCTGGTACGCCCGGCTCGGCGAGACGCCCGGCGACGACGACCTCGCCTACCCGGACTTCCTGCTGATCGAGTCCTGGACCCAGACGGCCGGCATCCTCGCCACCCGCCTGGCCGGCGACACCGCCGACGGACAGGTCATGCTGTTCGGCTCCATGAGCGGCATCGAGCTGCACCGGCGGGTCTTCCCCGGCGACACCGTGGAGCACCACGCCCGCCTGGAACGCGCCGTGAACGACACGATGATCTTCACCGGCGAGAGCACCGTCGGCGGCGCGCCGCTGCTGACGATCGGCCAGATCACCATGGCCTTCCGCCCCGGCGAGGCCCTCGCGCCGCCCGCTTCCTGAACCGCGGCGGCCCGCCCCGTGCCGTGCCCGCCCCATCCGGCCCGCCCGGGCCGCCCCGACAACCTACGGAGTGTCATGACGGAGAACACAGCGCCGGTCGCCCTGGTCAGCGGCGGCTCGCGCGGGATCGGCCGCGCCGTGGTCCTGCGGCTCGCCGCCGAGGGATACGACGTGTCCTTCTGCTACCAGTCCAACGAACAGGCCGCGCTGGAACTGGAGAAGGAGGCCGGCGAACTCGGCCACCGGGCGCTCGCCGTCCGCGCCGACGTCACCGACGCCGCCTCGGTCCGTGACTGGGTCGCCCGCACCGAGTCCGAACTCGGCCCCGTCGAGGTGGCGGTCTCCTCGGCCGGCATCACCCGGGACAACCCGCTCGTCCTCATGTCCGACGACGACTGGCACAGCGTCCTGGACACCAATCTCGACGGCGTCTACCACGTGTGCCGTGCCGTGATATTCGAAATGATGAAGCGGAAATCCGGCACGATCATCAATATCTCGTCCATAGCCGGTGTCTACGGAAACGCCACCCAGGCCAACTACTCGGCCTCCAAGGCGGGCATCATCGGTTTCTCCAAGGCGCTCGCCAAGGAAGCCGGACGCTACAACATCCGGGCCAATGTGGTGGCACCGGGCTTCATCGAGACCGATATGACGGCCGAACTGGCCGACAAGGTCAAGAAGGACGCGGCGAAGAGCATTCCGCTGCGCCGTTTCGGACGGGCCGAGGAAGTCGCGGACCTCGTCGCCTACCTGGCGAGCGAACGCGCCGCCTACATCACCGGCTCGGTCTTCCAGATCGACGGCGGCCTGACGGTCTGATGACCGGGGAGACGTACCTGCGGCTGCGCGCGCTCGCGGACCGGCACGGCGCCGCCTACCGGCTCATCGAGCACGCCCCCGAGGGCCGCACCGAGGTCGCCAGCGCCCTGCGCGGACACGCGCTGGAGCAGAGCGCCAAGTGCCTGGTGGTCGCCGTCCGGCCGACCAAGCGGACCTGCCGGTACGTCCTGGCCGTCATCCCGGGCGACCGGCGCCTGGACCTGGCGAGGGTCGCCGAGTGCGCCGGCGGGCGCAAGGCGGGATTCGCCGACCGGGAGACCGCCGAGCGGCTGGCCGGCTCGGTCAGCGGCTCGATCATTCCCTTCTCCTTCCACCCCGACCTCGAGCTGATCGTCGAAGAGGATCTGCTGCGCAGCGACACCCTGTTCTTCAACGCGGCCCGGCTGGATCTCTCCATGGCCCTCGCCACCGAGGATTACCTCCGTATGGCGCGACCGCGCACCGAACGGATCAGCGCACCCGATTCGACGGCCGCGGTATTTCAGCAACCTGCAGACACGCCGTCTCCCTTGTGATATCGCCCTAGCATCACGGAGCAGCGGCACAGGAAATTCCGCGGACATATCCAGACCATGGCCTGCCACCGGGCCGCCGGAGAGAGCAACGGAGGCCAAGCACGTGGCCAATCCCATGATTGAGGCTATCGACGTCACAAAGTCGTTCGGTGACGTCACCGCGCTGAACGGTGTGAACGTCTCGGTTCCCGAGGGTTCGATCCACGGCCTGCTCGGCCACAACGGCGCCGGCAAGACCACCCTGGTGCACATCCTGTCGACGCTGCTGGAGCCGACCACCGGCACCGCCCGCATCTGCGGCCTGGACGTGACCGCCAAGGCGCAGGACGTCCGCCGGCGCATCGGGCTGACCGGGCAGTTCGCGTCCGTGGACGAGCAGTTGTCGGGGCGCGAGAACCTGACCCTGATCGCCCGGCTGCTCGGCGCCAGCCGGCGCCAGGCCCTCGCCCGCGCGGACGAACTGCTGGAGCTGTTCGAGCTGACCGACGCGGCCAAGCGCCCGGCCTCCACCTACTCGGGCGGCATGCGCAGGCGGCTGGACATCTCGGCGAGCCTCGTCGGCTCGCCGCAGGTCATCTTCCTCGACGAGCCGACGACCGGACTGGACCCCACCTCCCGGATCGCGGTGTGGGAGGTCATCGAGCGGCTCGCCAAGGACGGCGTCTCGGTCCTGCTCACCACGCAGTACCTGGAGGAGGCCGACCGGCTCTGCGAGCGGATCACCCTGCTCTCCAAGGGCTCGATCGTCGCCGAGGGCACCCCCGCGGAACTCAAGGCGGCCGTCGGCCAGCGCATGGTCACCGTGACGCTGACGGCGGAGTCGGAGGTGCCGGGCGCGGTGCGCGCCCTGGAGGCCGCCGGGTTCCGGGCCGCCGCCGCGCAGGACTCCCCGTCCGCGCTCGGCGTCCCCGTGGCCGCCTCCGCCGACCTGGCGGTCGTGGTGCGCACGCTGAACGAGACGCACACCGAGATCGCCGAACTCGGCTTCTCCGAACCGACCCTGGACGACGTCTACCTGCGGCTCACCCACGAGCCCGCCGCAACCCCGGTGCCCGCGTGACCGTCCCGACCATCCCCACCGCAGAAGGAGTACAGAGATGACGGTCGTCGAGGCCGGGGCGAACCCCCGGCGGACACCGCCCGTGCGGCGCGACGGCGTGACCGCCCAGTGGGGCACCAGCGGCCTGATCTCGCAGACCGCCGCGCTCACCGGCCGCTCGCTGCGGCCCTACATGAACGCGGGGGTGATCATCGTGACCTTCGTCGAGCCCCTCGTCATGCTGCTGATGTTCGCCGGCGTGCTGAAGGTGCTCGGCGAGGCCCCGGGCATGTCCAAGGAGATGGCCTACATCGACGGCCTGGCCCCCGCCATCATGATCATCACGGCGGTCGCCGCGGGCGCCCAGGCGGGCAACGGTCTCATCAACGACCTGCGCAACGAGGTCATCACCCGCTTCCACACCCTGCCCATCAACCGGTTCAGCGTGCTGCTGGCGCGCAGCTTCGCCGACGCGGCCCGCTCCCTGTACCAGCTGATCGCCGTGGCCGTGCTGGCCGCGGTCATCTTCGGTTTCTCGCCACCCGGCGGGATCCTCGGCGTGCTCGGCGCGATCCTCATGAGCCTGCTCGTCGGCTGGTCCATGAGCTGGATCTTCATCATGATGGCCGCCCTGCTGCGCAACGGCGACGTGCTGCGCATGATCACCACGCTGCTCACCTTCCCGCTGCTGTTCGCCTCCAACGCCTTCGTGCCGCCGGAGTCGATGCCGACCGGGCTGCGGGTGATCGCCCAGGCCAACCCGATCTCGTACGCCAACGACGCCGTGCGCAGCATGGTCGCCGGCAACGTCACCGTGGTGGAGCTGCTCACCACCGTCGCGGTGTGCCTGGCCCTGGTGTGCGTGTGCGCACCGATCTCCAAGCGCTCGTTCCGGGTGATGTGACGCCCCCGCGCACGAGCCCCGCACCGCGGACCGCATGACCGGTAGTGCCCTCATCCCGCCCCCTGCCCGAGCGCAGTGGGCGGGATGTCCCGTCCCGGTGGCACCAAGCTGTCGAACCGAACTCCGAACACTCCAAGCCGTTCTGGCCGTGTCTAGGTTTAATCCGCGAGTGGGCAAAACCTGCCCCTGGGAAGAACACCTTCCGAGAGGTTGACGTGGCGCAATCCGGAATCGGTCTCGACGAACGTTCGGAGCTTCTCTACCGGAGGCTGCTCCGGCGGACGAACTGGCAGACGCAGGAACTGGCGCAGGTCATGAAGTGGCCGGCGTCCGAGGTCGTACGAGCGATGGAGACACTGCGGGCCGAGGGACTCGCCGCCGTCTCGGCGGACGACCCCACCGCCTTCCGCGCGGTCGAGCCGTGCATCGGCCTCCCGGCCCTGCTGGCCCGGTCGATGCACGAGGGGCGCTCCCCGCAGCCCCGCCCGGTCGAGATCGACCGGTTCATCGCCCTGCACGAGCGGGCGGCCGAGCGGATGGAGGAGTCGGCCGACGGCGGCGGCCACCGCACCGACGCGTCCACCGTGATCGAACGGATGGTCGCCAAGGCGGAGAGCGAGGTGGTCTTCCTCGTCCCGCGGTACGTCGAGGGCGGGTTCCCCTTCTCCCGTCCCATCGTGGACATGGGACTGCGGCGCGGCATGCGGCTGCGGGCCGTGTGGGCGGCCTCCGTCTTCCACGCCCACCCGGCCATGGTCCACGCGCAGTGGCTGGCCCAGCAGGACGTCCCGCCCCGCATGGCCGACTCGGTGCCGGTGTGCGCCATGATCATGGACGGTGCGGTGGCCGTGGTGATCGACGACGCCCGGACACCCCGGGTGGTGCGGTCCGCCGCGGAACTGGACTCCCTGTGCTCCCTGTCGGAGCGGCTCTGGGAGCGGGGCACGGCGGTGCGGCAGCTCAGACGCAACCCCGGCGCGGCGACCACGCGCAGACCCCGTACGGAGATCGTCCTGCGCCTGCTGGCCGAGGGCCTCACCGACGACGCCATAGCCCGGCGGCTGGGGTGCAGCGTCCGCACCGTCCGCAACGACGTGGCGGCCGCCATGGTCGCGCTGGACGCCCGCAGCAGGTTCCAGGCGGGCGCCCGCGCCATGCAGGTGGGCCTCATCTGAAGTACCCCGTACGACCGTGTGCCCCGGGCCCCGACACCTCGGGCACACGGTGCCGTGAGGCGGGCGTGAGGCGGGCGTGAGGCGGGCGTGAGGCGGGCGTGGTTCGGACGTCGATCGGGCGTGGACCGGGCGTGCGTCGGGTGGGCATCGGGGTTGCATCGGGCGTGGGCAGGCGTGGGCGGGGTGGGCTCCGGGTGCACCGGTGTCCCGAGCCGGCGCCGGGCGGCCGCGAGCCGGGCGATCCCCGGGCGGGGCGGCCCCCGGCCCCGGCGGACCCACGGAACCGCCGTCAGGGCGGGCGCGGGGCCGTGCCGGGAGAGGTGGTGCGGGCGCGGCGGAGGGCGCCTGGCACCATGCGGCCACCCCAACAGGACAGGGTCGGGGGTCCTGCTACCGCGCACGCGGTCACGAGGCCGCCCCGGCCCCTCGCCGGCGCTTCCCGTCCTCCCCACCCCACCTCGCCCGCACACCCGCCCCGGCAGCCCGACCGGCCGGGCGGCGACGAAGGGACACGCGCGGCGCGACGGGCCACCGCCCGCGCGGCACCACGTCACCGAGGGCAGGGTCCATGCCGCCGTGAGCGTCCCGCCACCTCGTGCGCGGAGCATGGCGCCTCGCGCGCAGGCCGGGTCACCCGTGGCCAGGCTGTGTCGTGCGGCGTGCGGGCCGGGTCGCGCGGAGGCAGGCTGTGTCGTGGGGCGGGCAGCCGGGTTGCCCGTGCGCGGGCCGTGTCGTCCGGCGTGCGGGCCGGGTCACCCGCGTGCAAGCCACGGCACTTCATCCGCAGGCCAGGCCAGGCCACGCACACCGCCCGCAGACCCGTCACCCCGTGCGCAGGGCCACGAAGTCGCAGAGGGCGTCGAGGGTGTGGCGGGCCGGGAGAGGGGGCAGGGTGGCGAGGGCCGTGCGGGCCCGGGCCAGCCGCTGGTGCATCAGCGCCCGCGCGCGGACCGTCGCCGGGGAGACGGAGAAGAGGTCGAGGACACGACGGTGCCAGCCCGCCCCCGCCGCGGGCCCCGCCGCCAGCAGCTCACGCAGCTCCGCGTCGCACGGGTCCGTGCCCTCCCGGGCGAGCAGCACGGGCAGACTGGGCACCCCGACGAGCAGGTCCCGGCCCTGTTCCTTGCCGCTGGACGCCTCGGGGGAGAGCAGGTCGAGCAGGTCGTCGGCGATCTGGAAGGCGATGCCGAGCTGTTCGCCGTACTCGACGAGGGTGTCGGCGACCGCCCGGGACGCACGGGCCTGCCAGGCGCCGACCCCCAGCGACATCGCCAGCAGCGCGGCGGTCTTGCCGGCCGTGACCCGGACGTAGTGGGCGAGGGCGTCCTCGCCCGGCCCGGGGCCGGTGAGCTCGCGCATCTGGCCCGCCACGATGCGGTTCGCCGTGAGGGAGTTGAGGGCCAGCGCCTCCGGCACCAGGTCGGCGGACAGCCGGGCGGCCCTGGCCAGCAGCCAGTTCCCGCCCATCGCGGCCACCCGGTTGCCCCACAGGGCGTTGGCGGTGGGGGCACCGTGCCGGGTGGCGGCACGGTCCACCACGTCGTCGTGGTAGAGCGACGCCAGGTGGACGAGTTCGGTGACGACGGCCGCCCGGGCCACGCCCTCACTGCCGGGATCCCCGAACTCCGCCGCGAGCAGCACCAGAAGGGGCCGCATCCGCTTGCCGCCGGTGGCCGCGAGGTGCCCGGTGAGCGCCCTCACCCGGGGATCGGACGCGTCCCGTGTGCACGCGCGCAGCAGACGCTCCGCATCGGCCAGCGCCCCGCCGAGGCGGGACTGGTAACCGGGCTCGTCGGGACCGAGCCGGCTCAGCAGCGCGGCGGCGTAGGGTGGCCGGCCGCTCTCCGGTGCCGGGGCGGCCGGGGCCTCGTACAGCGGCTCCGCCAACTGCTCTGCGGTCACGGGGGAACTCATCCTGTCGGGGCGGCCTGCGGAAGCGGAACCACGGTCCAACACGCTCCGTTGTTCCCGTCCGCAACGATTGCAGTCCGCCCCAAGGCCGACAACGGGCCTGGCATGAAGGTGTCAAGAGGCCCCCGAGGCCACCCGCACCCGGCCCGGTCGCGCGCGGCCCGGAGCAGGAGGGACGGCGAAACGGAACGCGCGCCGGCATTCCGCTCGGGGTCCCGGCAGCTTGATGCCAGTTCCGCGCCGCCGACCGGCGAGGGGGAACGCGCGCGGACCACAATCGGTGCGCCCATGCACCCCCCTGAGAAGGAGCCTCCCCCCATGTTCGGACGGGTCGGACGGTCCGCCGTCAAACACCCCTGGCTGACGATACTGGTGTGGGTGATCGCGGCGGTGGGCGTGGCGTCCCTGGCGCCGCCCCTGAAACCGGTCAGCGACCAGGCCGAATTCCTGCCCTCGCACTACGAGTCCGTGCAGGCCGGGGAACTCCAGAAGAAGGCGTTCCCGCAAGAGGAACAGCCCGCCTCCGTCATCGTCTTCCGCCGCACCGACAACGGCCGGCTCACCGACGCCGACCTCGCGGACGTGAAGGAGGTCGCCGCCGGGCTGGAGAAGGCGGACCTGGAGAAGATCGGCGCCGTCGAGACGGGCCCGCAGGCCGTGTCCGCCAACGGCGAGATCGCCCTGGCGAGCATCCTGGCGACGACCGACAACCCCTACGACGAGACCCTGATGGAGTCGGTCGGCGAGATGCGCGAGAAGGCGGTGCCCCTCCTGAAGGGCACCGACCTGCACATGGGCATCACCGGCTCGGCGGCGACGGCGCTGGACACCAAGGAGTCCTCCGGCGACACCGACGCCATGATCATGATGGCGACGCTGGTCCTGCTCATCGTGCTGCTGGCCGCCATCTTCCGCAGCCCGCTCATCGCGATCCTGCCGGTCCTCGTCATCGCCCTCGTCTTCGTGCTCGCCACCGGCCTGATCTCCATCGCCTCCGAGGCCGGCGGCTTCCAGGCGGACGCCTCGATCGGGTCGATCCTGATCGTGGTCCTCTTCGGCGTCGGCACCGATTACCTGCTCTTCCTCCTCTTCCGCTACCGGGAGTTCCTGCGCAAGGGACAGGCGCCCAAGGAGGCCATGACCGAGGCCGTCACCCGGGTCGGGGAGACCATCGCCTCCGCCGCCGGCGCGGTCGTCGTCGCCTTCCTCGCCCTGCTGCTGTCCAGCCTCGGCATGCTGAAGGCCCTCGGCCCGGCGCTGGCCATCTCCGTCGGCGTCACCCTGGTCGCCTCGCTGACCCTCGTACCGGCCGTCTTCTCCCTCCTCGGCACCAAGGCGTTCTGGCCGTCCAAGGCGTGGAGCAGGGAACCCAAGCACACCTTCGCGGCCCGGACCGGTTCGCTCACCGCCCGCCGTCCCGGCCTCGTCGCCGCCGTCTCCGGCGGTCTGCTCGCCGTGCTCGCCACCGGCGTCCTCAGCTTCAACACCGTCTTCGACAGCAGCAGTTCGCTGCCGAAGGACCTCGAGTCGGTCCAGGCGGCCAAGGAACTGGAGCGCGGCTTCGCGGCCGGCCAGACCGACCCGACCTGGGTGTTCCTGGAGGCGAAGGACGGCGGCAAGCTGGACCGGGGCCGGCTCGACGCCTACGCCGAGAAGCTGACCGCCGCCGACTTCGGCCGCGTGATGCCCCCGGTGCTCGCCCCCGACGGCGACATCGCCAAGTTCGGCGTGATCCTGGCGCACAAGCCCGACAGCGACAAGGCCGTGGAACTGCTCGCCGGTCCGCTGCGCGACGCGGCCCACGACGCGGCGCCCGACGGCACCCGCGCCCTCGTCGGCGGCACCTCCGCCGTGCTCGCCGACATCCAGCACGCCACCAACCGCGACTACTCCGTGGTCTTCCCGGCCGCCGGGCTCGCCATCATGGTCATCCTCGGCCTGCTGCTGCGCAGCGTCGTCGCACCCCTGTACCTGATGGTCGCGGTCGGACTGGGCTTCGCCGCGACGCTGGGCGCCACCGTCTGGGTCTTCCAGAACCTCGCCGGCGAGGCGGGCCTGCCCTTCACCCTGCCGGTGATCGTCTACCTGTTCGTCGTCGCCATCGGCACCGACTACAACATCCTGATGGTGGCGCGGCTGCGCGAGGAGGTCGGCCGCGGCAGCACCCCGGCGCAGGCCGTCCGCCAGGCGATCACCCACTCCACGTCCACCATCGGCACCGCGGCCGTCATCCTCGCCGGCACCTTCGGCGTCCTGCTGCTGGCCCAGAACTCCATGCTCCGGCAGATGGGCTTCGCCGTGGCCTTCGGCATCCTGCTCACCGCGTTCGTGATGGCCGTCCTGCTGGTGCCCGCGGTCACCACCCTGCTCGGCCACCGCACCTGGTGGCCCGGCCGCGTCCGCACCGACCCGGAGCCGCGTGACGACTCCGAGCCCGCGGCGGCCCAGGAGCCCGTCCCCGCGCACCGTACGTGAGCAGCTATCTCCTGATCGCCGGGGCCACCGCACTGCTCGGCCCCATGATCATGGCCGTACTGGCCCGCAGGGTGCTCGGACTGCGCATCGGCGCGGTCCGGGCCCTGCTCACGGGCGTCGCCGGACTGCTCGCCGCGGGCGTGGTCGGTACGCCGATGGGCCCGCAGGCGAGCCGCACCCCGCTGGTGACCGTGCAACTGGGCGGGGCCCTGCTCGGGGCGATGATCTTCCTCGTGCTCTCGGAGGCGGTGGTCGCCGGCGGCTCCGTGCGCGGCATGGTGCGCTGGCCCGGCGCCGTGCGCCGCAGACTGGCGCGCAGCCGCCGCTACACCCAGCTCAGCGGGATCGCCGTACGGCACGGACTGCGCCGCTTCCTGACCGGCCGGTCCCGGCGCGGCACCGCCAGCCCGCAGGACCAGGCCGCCCTGGCCAGGTCCCTGCGGCTGGCCCTGGAGGAGGCGGGAGCCACCTTCGTCAAACTCGGCCAGGCGCTCTCCTCCCGCCACGACCTGCTGCCCGACGTGTTCGTCGACGAACTGAGCGCGCTCCAGCACGAGGTCGCCCCCGAACCGTGGCCGGACATCGAACGCGTCCTCGCCGAGGAGCTGAAGGCCCCGCCGGAGGAGGTGTTCGCGGAGTTCGCGCCCGAACCGCTCGCGGCCGGTTCCATGGCCCAGGTGCACCGGGCCCGGCTGCGGGACGGCCGCGCGGTGGCCGTCAAGGTGCAGCGGCCGGGGGCCCGGCAGGTGCTCGAACGCGACCTCGACATCCTCTTCCGGATCAGCGACATCCTGGAACGGAGCACCACCTGGGGCAGGACGGTCGGCTCCCGCGCACTGGTGCAGGGGTTCGCCGACTCCCTCCACGAGGAGCTGGACTTTCGCACCGAGGCCCGCAACACCGCCGCCGTGGCAGCGAACACCGCCCTCGCCGACGCCGACGCGGCCTCCGACGGGGACGGGCCGTCCGGCGCCGCCCCCCGGGTCCTGCTGCCCGAGGTCCACCACGAGCTGAGCACCGAACGGGTCCTGGTCGTCGAATGGCTCGACGGCGTCACCCTGAACCGCGCCGACGCCGTCGTCGACGCACAGGGCCTGGACCGCGAACGGCTCGCCCGCGACCTGTTCGGCGCGCTGCTGCACCAGATCATGATCGGCGGCGTCTTCCACGCCGACCCGCACTCCGGGAACGTCCTGGTGCTGCGCGACGGCCGGCTCGGCCTGATCGACTTCGGCTCGGTCGGCCGGATCGACCGGATGCTGCGCGCCAGTCTGCGCGAACTGCTCATGGCGATCGACCGCAACGATCCGCAGGCGCTGTCCGACGCCCTGCTGGACCTGGTGGAGCGCCCCGACGAGATCGACGAGGAGCGGTTCACCCGCGCCCTGGGCCGGTACACCGCCCGGCACCTCGCCTCCTCGGGACCCCCGGGCCGTGAGATGTTCAGCGACCTGTTCGTGCTCGTGGCGCAGTACGGCCTCACCGTGCCGCCCGAAGTGGCCGCGGCCTTCCGCGCGCTGGCCACGGTGGAGGGCGCGCTGGGCCGTCTCGTCCCGGGGTTCGACCTCGTCGAGGAGGCACGCGCCTTCGCCTCCACCGAGATGGCCCGCAGACTCACCCCGACGCAGCTGAGCCGCTCCGTGGCGGAGGAGGCCGCCGCCGTGCTGCCGATGCTGCTCCGGCTGCCGCGCCGGGCCGAGCGCATCAGCAGCGCGCTGGAACAGGGCAGGCTCAGCGTCAACGTACGGCTGCTCGCCGACGAACGGGACCGGCGCTTCATCCGGGGCATCGTGCGTGACGTGCTGCTCGCCTTCCTCGGCGGACTGACCGGCCTCCTCGGCATCCTGCTGCTGTCCACCCGGGGCGGCCCGCGCCTCGCGGACTCACTGCGCCTGTTCGACGTCTTCGGCTACAACATGCTGCTGATCAGCTCGGTACTGGTGCTCCGCGTCCTGTTCACCATCACCAAACCGAGCCGCTGACCACCCTCGACCCCGAAGGCACCCGTCCCGGGCGGGGGCACCCGCGCCCGAAAGGGCGCGACGGGTCCGCCGTCAGCCGGGTGGCGTGCGATGCGAGGGGGATCGGGGCCGGGGGGTTGCCGGGCCGTCAGGGCCATGCCCGGAGAGGCGCGGCGTCTTCGCCGTGGACCGGGTGGCGTGCGCTGCGCGGCTCCGGGTGGCCCGAGGACATGCCGACGGGGCCCGGCGGGCCCGCCGCCAGCGCCGGGCGGTGTGTGAGGCGCGGGAGGCGCAGGCCGGGCGGATGCCGGGCAACACCCGGAGAAGCGCGACGGATTCGCCGTCGTCCGGACAGCAGCAGCCCGACCCGCAGACGACCGGGGCCGGAAGGACGCCGGTGTGCCTCAGGGGGCGACCCCGCCCTGGGCCCGTCCTCGGCCGGGCGGCGCGCTGCGGGCCGGCCGCCAGCCGGGTGGTGCGGGAGGCGCGGGAGGCGCAGGCCGGGCGGATGCCGGGCAACGCCGGGAGAAGCCCGACGGGTTCGCCGTCGTCCGGACAGCAGCAGCCCGACCCGCAGACGACCGGGGCCGGAAGGACGCCGGTGTGCCTCAGTGGGCGCCCCCGCCCGGGGCCCGTCCTCGGCCGGGCGGCGCGCTGCGGGCCGGCCGACGTGCGGTGACGGGCCCGAGCGGGCCGTCAGCCGGCGTCCGCGTCCGCCGCCGCCCCTCCCCGCACGGCCCGCCCGCGGGACGGTGTCGCGTGGGAGCGGCGCAGCGCGTCGGTCAGCGCGGCGGCCGAGTCGAACACGGTCGCGCCCAGCCACCGCCCCGGGATCGCGTCCATCCGGCCCGGCGGCCCCGACACCGACAACGCGGCGACCACCCGGTCGCCCCCGGCCCGCACCGGCACCGCGAACACGATGTCGCCGGGCACCATGACGTCCGACCCGCGGGCCCAGCCGCGGCGGCGCACCTGGGCGAGGTGGGCCGCGGTGAACCGCGCGCCGCGCAGCCCCTCGTGGATCTCCTCCGGCTCCTGCCAGGCCAGCAGCACCAGCGCGACCGGCCCGGCGGTCGAGGGCCGGGACATGCCGACCGGCACCCGCTCCGAACCGTCGGGCCCGACGGTGCCCTGTGTGCAGGTCGCCACGCAGGTCTGCGTCCGGCCGCGGCGCCGCAGCACCCGGGCGTCCAGCCCCGTGCGGGTGTGCAGGTCGTCCAGCACCGGCACCGACGCCTGCGCCAGCCGGTCGTAGCGCGCCTCGACCGACATGCTGCCGAGCCGCGGACCGAGCACGAACCGCCCGTGGAAGTCCCGGGTCAGCAGCCCGAGCCGTTCCAGCGCCACCGCGATCCGGTGCACGGTCGGCCGGGACAGCCCGCTGCGCGCGACCAGTTCGCTCAGCGGCGCCGGCGCCTGCTCGACGATCTCCAGCAGGACGGACGCCTTGTCGAGCACGCCGATGCCGCTGATCCACTCCCGGGGAGCGGTCGCCGTCGCCGGGCCGGCCGCCGTGAGGGTCCGCGGGCCGTCGGGAACTGGTGCCATGGTGGTGTCCGGATCTCTTCTGCTCACGCGGTCCGTCGTCAGTCCAGGGCGGCCGGGCCGTCCACGGACACCACCTCGACCCCCGGGTCGATACGGCGGATCAGCCCCGCCAGCGTGCGTCCGGGCCCGATTTCGACCAGCCGGCCGCAGCCGAGGGCGCCGGTGAGCGTCCGTACGCTCTCCTCCCACAGCACCGGCGAGGTGAGCTGGCGGGTGCCGAGCTCCGTCCAGCCGACGGCACCGTCGTACGGCCTGGCGTCCACGTTGGCCACCACCGGCAGGTGCCGGGGTGCCGCCGCCGTGTCCTTCAGCGCGGCGGCGAGGGCCTCGGCGGCCGGAGCCATGTACGGGCTGTGGAAGGCGCCGCCGACCTGCAACCGGATGAACTTGGCGCCGATCGAGGACGCCCCGTCCGCGACCCGCCCGACCCCCTCGGGGGACCCCGAGACCACGGTCTGACCGGGGGCGTTGACGTTGGCGACCCACACGTCCGCGCCCTCCTGCCGGACGCCGTCCACCAGGTGCTCCACGCTCTCCAGCGGGGCCGCGACCAGCACCCCCATGGTGCCCTCGCGGGCACCGGAGGCCTCCCGCATGGCCCGGCCGCGCGCGGCGACCAGGGCCGCCGCCGCGGAGAGGGTGTACGCCCCGGCCGCGGTGAGGGCGGCGTACTCACCCAGGCTGTGTCCCGCGCAGGCGACCACGGGCCCGTCGAACGCCCCCCGGCGCACCGCCTCGGCATGGGCGGTCATCGCGACCGAGAACACCGACACCTGCGCCAGATCGGTGCGCCGCAACTGCTCCGTCGTCGCGTGCAGCAGCAGGTCGGCGATGTCCTCCCCGGTGGCCTCGGAGATCTCCGAGGTGACCGGCTCCCACGACGGCGTGTCCCGCCACGGCGCGCCCATTGCCTGACGCTGCGTCCCCTGACCGGGAAACACCAGACCGATCGGCCGCCCACCCATGGATCCACCTTCCGCAACGAAGTCCGTCGAGGGCACGGGGACCCGTACCGGACCGGCCGGTACGGGTCCCCGCGGACCGGTGGCTACGGGGGGAACCTCCGGTGACGGGAGGCGTCCCCGAGGACGGTCCCGTTCCCTGAGGACCCATCAAACTGCCCGGTCCACGGCGGGGCAACGCGCGTTTCAGGAAGCTGCGGCACCCTCCTCAAGGGCGGTACGCGCCGCCCTGCGCGGGCGGCAGCAGCCCCAGCTCGGCGGCCCTGACCCCCGCCTGGAAACGGGACGTGGCGCCGAGCAGCGCCATGATCTCCGCGACGTAGCGGCGGTACGTCCGCACGGAGACGGTCAGTTCGCGGGCGGCCACCTCGTCGGTGACGCCGGCCCGCATGGCGCCGAGGATCTGCCGGACCAGGAGCGCCCGGTCACGGTCGCCGAACGCGAGGTGCTCGTCCGGGGGAGCGGAACTGCGCCAGATGCTCTCGAAGAGCGTGCACAGGGCCTGCAACACCTCGGGCGCCTTGATGAGGGACGCCCGGCGCTCGGCGGGGGAACCCACCACCACCAGGGCGGTGGCGCGGTCGGCTATCAGCACCTGCAGCGGCGGCAGCCGGGCCACCCGGATCGTCAGCTGCCGGGGCGGGTTGGGCAGCCAGCCGCTCAGGGAGTCCCCGACCAGGTCCGGGCCGGCCAGTAACCGGGCGGAGACCCGCTCCCGCGCGAAGTGCACCAGGTCGGCCTCGAGCCGCCCGATCTCCTCCAGCTGGCTGCCGGTGCCCGGGACCCGGGAGCGCAGGATGTCGATGGTGGCGGTGGCCTGCCCCATCAGCTCCCGGGTGACGCCGATGAGCTGTCCGTAGCCGCCGGGGAGCGCCGTGATGAGCTGCTCCCGCCGGCTGCGGTCCCGATGGATGATCATCGTCGATTCGATCAACTCTCTGACCTGCAAGAGAGCATGCTCCAACTCGTCCCCCGATTGGCCGCACACCTCGTGCCCCCATTTCTCGCTGGATGTTCCGTTCCTGGAGTCCGTTCCCCCGTCGCGGGCGGCCACCGCCGCCCGGACGGCTCACCCGGCCCTGGACAGCAGCCCGAGTTCGACGGCGCGCACGCCGGCCTGGAAACGGGACGACGCGTTGAGCTCCCGCATGATCTCGGCGACATGGCGCCGGTAGGTGCGCAGGGAGACCTGCAGCTGGCTCGCGGCGGCGGCGTCGGTGCGCCCGGACCGCAGCTGCTCCAGGATGCGGCGGGTGAGTTCGGTGCGCAGCCGGGGGCTCAGCTCGGGGTGGTCGACCATGCGGCGGCCGCGTGACCACACCCCGGCGTAGAGCAGTTGCAGGGTGCTGACGGCGGCGCGGTCGGTGACGACCGCGGCCCGGCCGTCCGCCGCGGCCTGGGTGCCCAGCCGCAGGAACGCGGAGGTCCCGTCGACCACGACCATCCCGCACAGGTCGTGCGGGAACGTCCGCACGGCGGGCAGCGCGCGCAGCCGCGTGGGCGCGACCTCGAGAGCGGCGGGACTGCACAGCACCCGTACGGTCACCCCGCTCGGCACCCCGGCCAGGCAGCGCAGGACGGCCTCCACGAAGGTGACCGACTCGGTGAGCGCCACGTTCACCGAGCGTCTGGCTCTCAGCACGAGCCGTTCGAGCGTCTCGGTGGTGACCTCGGCGTCCGTGTGCGTCACGCCTGACACCGTTGCCGGACGCCTGCGGTGCAGGGAGACCGTGGACTCGATCAGTGCGCGGGCCTGCAGCAGGGTCTGTTCCAGGCGGGCGGCATGGCCCTGGCCCGGGGGGAGGCTTTCCTCGAGCTCGCCGACAGTCTGAAGATCGAACAAAGTGCCAGCCACGCGTGAGCCCCCATGTTTGTTTCCACATTGCCTCTGCCGCGCGTTTACCGGCCCTGGTTGCCCCAGCTGTGACGCTCCGGCGTCACCGCCGGCCCCCGCTCGGCGTATTAATTGAACCGGAAATCAAATTTCGTGCCGCCTGTGAACGCTTGCCTCCTTGGCAACGAATCGCACTGTGGGGATCGGCCGAAGGCATTGTGCTCACAGTGTGGCCGAAATCAGGTGTAGGTAATCACGACTCACCGACGATATCCAGTTCCTCTGGTGGGGTCCGTGACAGCAAGATGCACAACAGAGGGCGGAATAGGTGACTCCGGTTCCGCTTTGGGTGCCGACCGGCCGGTTACCAGCGCGTAGCGTGCTCGGGTTGGCCGCAAGTTGCCACCTTCCCCCGGTGAGCCGCCATTGCCGTCCCTGATTCCTGTGCTAGCGCGCCCCGGGGTCGGGTAGATGCTGCCCAATCGGTCAATCATCGTGAATCGGGCTCTTCGTGCATTCCGGAATTGTTCGGCTGACTTTCAGAGGGGTAGACCAGTGACATGAGGTACGTTCATTTTCTCGCTCGCGGGAGTTGTGGGCCGCGTAATTTGGCTTGTTTTCCGGGGGGTGTCAGGGGTCCCGATATAAGCCATTCACTTTCACGCCGAGAGCCTTTTGCGACACGAAGCGATAACGCTTTCCGTGTGAGAAGGTGACCCATCTCACCCCGAAACGGGGCTCTCGCCCCGTGTTCGCCGCCGTGCGGCGGAGGTGTGGCGCGGGCGGCGGTGGCGGGGGTGGCGCGAAGGTGCCGTCGGGTGGTCGGTGTCTGCCGGGCCGCTGCGAGCCACCCGGTTCCCGCCGGCGGCTGAACAGACATTCGACCACTCGGTGAGGGGCGGTCACAGTCCATGTGCCGCAACGTGCAAGGGGGTTGGGGGAGCGGGCGACGGGTGTGCGGCAGGATGGGCCCGTGCCGAGGAGACCGGGGAGACCGTCCGCGACCAGCGTCGTGCCGAGCCGGCGCGTCGTCGCCGTCTGGGCGGGGCTGTGCCTGGGCGGACTCGCCGCCACCTCCGCCCTCACCGCCGACCCGTCCGGGGACGCCCCGGGTCCCCCCGGCGGGGAGCCGTCGCCGGGTACCCCGTACGCCGTGGGCTGCCGGGAGATCGCCGACGAGGTCGAACAGGCCCGCGCCGAGGCCGAGCGCGAGCGCCGGGAGGCCCTCGATCCGTCCGCCGGCCCCGCGCCCGGCGACCGGACCCTGACGGCGACTGTGGTCCCGGAGGAGTGTGCGGACGTGTTGCGGGACCGCGGCCTGACACCGGCCCCTTGAGCCCGCCCCCGCCAAGACGGTCGCCACGGCCGTTCCGTGCGGCAGCCGTTCCACCCACCGGCGCGTACCCGCGGTATCCCGCGCGGGTCCACCCCCAACCCGGTGGAGTGGAACGGCTGCCGCCTCCCCCCTGGAGATGGTCTACGGAAGGCGCCTGCTCCAAGTGTGAAGCTTTGGTGTAGGAGAGTTGAGCATAGTTCCACTACCGGCCGCAATACTGCGGACGTTGAAATTCCGGTTGAGGGGGCCGGTCGCGGGCGTACGCCCTCAGCCGCGGCCGACGTACGGCATCGCCGTCGCCAGGACGGTGGCGAACTGCACGTTGGCCTCCAGCGGCAGCTCCGCCATGTGCCGCACCGTGCGGGCCACGTCCGCGACGTCCATCACCGGCTCGGGAGCGGTCTCCCCGTTGGCCTGGAGGGCGCCGGTCCGCATGCGCTCCGTCATGTCGGTCGCCGCGTTGCCGATATCGATCTGGCCCACCGCGATCCGGTACGGCCGCCCGTCCAGCGACAGCGACTTGGTCAGGCCCGTCAGCGCGTGCTTGGTCGCGGTGTAGGCCACCGACAGCGGCCGCGGCGTGTGCGCGGAGACGGAGCCGTTGTTGATGATCCGCCCGCCCTGGGGGTCCTGTTCCTTCATCTGCCGGTACGCCGCCTGCGCGCACAGGAACGCCCCGTTGAGATTGGTGTCCACCACGTGCCGCCACGCCTCGTAGGGCAGCTCCTCCACCGGCACCCCGCCGGGACCGAACGTCCCCGCGTTGTTGAACAGCAGGTCCACCCGGCCGAAGCGCCCGACGGCGGCGGCGAACAGGGCCTCCACGTCCCGCGGGCGCGACACGTCCGTCCGCACGGCGAGCGCCTCGCCCCCGGCCGGCTCCCCGGCGGCCCCGGCCCGCCTCCTCCGCCAGCGCCGCCGTCTCCTCCAGCGCGCCGGGGCGCCGGCCCGCCAGCGCCACCGACCAGCCCGTGCGCAGCAGCTCCACGGCCACCGCACGCCCGATGCCGGAGCCCGCCCCGGTCACCACCGCGATCCTCGTCCGCCCGTCCGTTCGCTTGGCATTCATGGGCCCGCAGCGTAGGCGAGGGTCCGCCACGCGGACCTCATGCGACCGTCATCCGGATGCCGTGTGCGCGTCAATGCAGGGCCGTCCCCGGCCACTCCAATTCCTCCCGCATCCACACGCCAGGGGAGGACCGGATGACACCCGAGGCCCGTCCGTCACAACACGCCCCCGAACTCCGCGCCGCGGCCCGCCACATCGGCCGCCGCCGCTTCCTGACCGCGACCGGCGCCGCCGCCGCGCTCGCCTTCGCGGTCGGCGTGCCCGCCGCGGGCACCGCGGCCGCCGCCGAACTCGACGCCGCGCGCATCACCGACGACCCCTTCACCCTCGGTGTCGCCTCCGGCGACCCGCTGCCCGGCTCCGTGCTCCTGTGGACCCGGCTCGCCCCCGCCCCGTTCCAGCCCGACGGCGGCCTGCCCGCCGAACGCGTCACCGTGCACTGGGAGGTGGCGTACGACGAGGGGTTCCGCCGGATCGCCAGACGCGGCACCGCGACCGCCCACCCCGAGTACCACCACACGGTGCACGCCGAGGTCGCCCACCTCGCCCCCGACCGCGTCCTGTACTACCGCTTCCGCGCCGGCCGCTGGATCAGCCCCACCGGCCGCACCCGCACCGCCCCCGCGCCGGACGGCCGCCCCGCCTCCCTCACCCTCGCCGCCGTCTCCTGCCAGGCGTACCACGACGGCTACTTCACCCCGTACGCCCATCTCGCCGCCGAGGACGTCGACGTGGTCCTCCACCTCGGCGACTACCTCTACGAGTACGCCGTCAACTCCGCGGGCGGCGCCCGCGCCTACACCGACCGGACCCTGCCCGCCCTGTTCAACCGCGAGACCGTGACCCTGGAGGACTACCGGCTGCGCTACGCCCTCTACCGCAGCGACCCCGACCTGCGCGCCGCGCACGCCGCCCACCCCTTCGTCGTCACCTGGGACGACCACGAGACCGAGAACAACTACGCCGACGGCACCCCGGAGAACAGCGTCCCGCCGGAGGAGTTCCTGCTGCGCCGCGCCGCCGCCTACCGCGCCTACTGGGAGAACCAGCCGCTGCGCAGCCCCCAGCGCCCCGAGGGCCCCGACATGCGGCTGTACCGGCGCCTGCACTGGGGCCGCCTCGCCCAGTTCGACGTGCTCGACACCCGCCAGTACCGCTCCGACCAGGTGTACGGCGACGGCGCCCAGCTGCCCGGCCCGGACGTCGACGACCCGTCGCGCACCATGACCGGCGAGTCCCAGGAACGCTGGCTGCTGGACGGCTGGCGCTCCTCGCGGGCGCTGTGGAACGTCGTGCCGCAGCAGGTCGTCTTCTCCCAGCGCAGGTTCGACCTCACGACGCCCTCACGGCTGTCCATGGACGCCTGGGACGGCTACCGCGCCTCCCGCCGCCGCGTCCTCGACGGAGCGCGCGACGCCGGGATCGAGAACCTGATGGTGCTCACCGGCGACGTCCACGTGGGCTACGCCTTCGACATCAAGGACGACTTCGACGACCCGGCCTCCCGGACCGTCGGCACCGAGATCGTGGCCACCTCGATCGCCAGCGGCAAGGACGGCTCCGAGCGGCCCGCGAACTGGGACACCTACATGACCGCCAACCCGCACCTGCGGTTCTACAACGGGCGGCGCGGCTATGTGACCGTCGAGCTGGGGCAGGAGGCGGCACGGGCCGACTTCCGGACGGTGCCGTACGTGACCCGGCCGGGGGCACCGGTCACGACGGCGGCGTCCTTCGTCACCGCGGCGGGGGAGCCGGGCCTCAGGCCCGCCTGACCCCCGGCCCCCGGCCGTCGCTCAGCGCACCTCGCCCGGGTAGCGGACGCCGACGCGGTCCCGGATCGCGTCGAGCGTCCGCATCACGGCGAGGGTGCCGTCGAGCGGCACGAGCGGCGACTCGGTCTCGCCCGCCCGCAGCGCCCGCGCCACCTCGGCGGCCTCGTGCTTGAGGCTGGCGCGGGGACCGTCCGCCGGGTCGGCCGTGAACTCCTCGGCGTCACGGCCGTCCCGGTGCAGCACGAACCGGTCCGGGAAGAAGAAGCCGTACGGGATGTCGATCCGGCCCTCGGAACCCGTGATCGACGCGGAGGTCGCCGTACCGCCCACGATGGAGCAGTGGACCGAGGCGAGAGCGCCGTCGTCCCAGGACAGCAGCGCCCCCGTCTGGAGGTCGACGCGCTCCTCGGAGAGCGTCGCCCGCGCCACGACGTCCGACGGCTCCCCGAGCAGCAGCTGCGTGAACGACACCGGGTACACCCCGAGGTCCAGCAGCGCGCCCCCGCCCAGCGCGGGGTTGCGCAGCCGGTGCGACGCCGGGAACGGACCGGCGAGCCCGAAGTCCGCCGACACATGGCGCACCTCACCGATCGCACCGTCGTCGACCAGCGCCTTCAGCCGCCGCACCATGGGATGGCAGTACATCCACATGGCCTCCATCAGGAAGCGCCCGTTGTCCCGCGCCAGCGCGACCAGTTCGCCCGCCTCCCGGGCGTTCAGCGTGAACGGCTTCTCGCACAGCACGTTCCGCCCGGCCTCCAGCATCAGCCCGGCCGCCGCGCGGTGCGCCGAGTGCGGGGTGGCGACGTAGACGACGTCGACCTCCTCGTCCCCGGCCAGCGACTCCCAGTCGCCGTACGCCCGCGGTATCCCGAACCGCTCGGCGAACGCCTTCGCCGGCTCCGGCGACCGCGACGCCACCGCCACGACCTCCACGTCCGGCATGTCCACGAGGTCCGCCGTGAACGTCGCGGCGATCCCGCCCGTCGCCAGGATTCCCCAGCGCACCTTCTGCTCTGTCATGCGTCCCACCTTGCTCGTGTCGTTCGTCACATCGTGAAGCGATCTCGATGGAAGCGCTCCCATGACATCGCCGTTGACGCCGAGCACTCCGTACGAGCTGAGAGCATAGGGAGCCGACGGCGTGAAAAGGGAGGGGTCACATGCCCGAGGGTGGGGCGTCCATATCCGGGTCGACAGCGCATCCGGACACGAGCGGGGCACCGGCGACGGCCGCGGCCCCGAACCCGGCGACGGCCGGCGCGGCGCTCCGCGCGGCCACCGTCCGCCGCACGAGCCTGCTGGTCACCCTCGTGCTCGGCGGTCTGACCGCCACCCCGCCCCTGGCGATGGACATGTACCTCCCCGCCCTCCCGGAGGTCACCGAGGCCCTGCACGCGCCCGCCGCCACCGTCCAGCTCACCCTCACCGCCTGCCTGGCCGGCATGGCGCTCGGGCAGCTGGTGGTCGGGCCGATGAGCGACCGCTGGGGCCGCCGCCGCCCGCTCCTCATCGGCCTCGTGGTCTACGTGATCGCCACCGCGCTGTGCGCGGTCGCGTCCACCGTGGAACTCCTCGTCGCCTTCCGGCTGGTGCAGGGCCTCGCGGGCGCGGCCGGCATCGTCATCGCGCGGGCGGTCGCCCGCGACCTGTACGACGGCGTGGCGATGGCCCGCTTCTTCTCGACCCTCATGCTGATCTCCGGGGTCGCGCCGATCGTGGCACCGCTCATCGGCGGGCAGATCCTGCGGGTGACGGACTGGCGGGGCGTGTTCGTCGTCCTCGTCGCCGTCGGGGCGCTCCTGACGGCCGTCGTCTGGGCGAAGCTGCCGGAGACCCTGGCCCCCGCCGACCGGCACCGCGGAGGCGTCGGCGAGGCCCTCGGTTCCATGCGCGGGCTGCTCACCGACCGTTCCTTCACCGGCTACATGCTCACCGGCGGCTTCGCCTTCGCCTCCCTCTTCGCCTACGTCGCGGCCTCCCCGTTCGTGATCCAGGAGATCTACGGCGCCTCCCCGCAGACGTTCAGCCTGCTGTTCGGGCTGAACTCGATCGGGCTGGTGCTCCTCGGGCAGATCAACGGCAAGGTGCTGGTCGGTCGGGTCCGCCTCGACCTGGTGCTCGGTCTCGGGCTGGCCGTCGTGGTCGTCGCCGCGGTCGCGCTGCTGCTGATGTCGCTGGGCACGTTCGGCGAGGTGGGGCTGGTGCCCGTGGCCGCCGCGCTGTTCGTGCTGATGTCCGCGATGGGCATCACCCTGCCCAACACGCAGACGCTCGCCCTGCTGCGCACCCGGCACGCGGCCGGCTCCGCCTCGGCCCTGCTCGGCACGACGTCCTTCCTCATCGGCGCGATCGCCTCCCCGCTGGTCGGCGTCGCCGGGGAGGACACCGCCGTCCCGATGGCCGTCGTCCAACTGGCCTCCGCCCTGGTGGCGCTGGCCTGCTTCCTGGGAATGTGCCGCCCGTGGAAGGGGCGGACGAACGCGAAGGGCGGGGGCATCTGAGCGCGCCGAGACTGCGCCACGGCACCCCGGAACGGGCCGGACTGGACGCCGGGGAACTGCGCCGCCTGGTGCACGGGATCCACGCCCGCACCGACGGCGAGCGCCCCTGGGCGGCGGGCGCCGTCGTGGTCGTCGGCCGCGGCCCGGTGCTCGCCGTGCAGGAGGCGGCGGGCTGGGCCGTGCGCTACGCGGCCCACGACGAGGAGACGGACACCCCGGTGGAGCTGCCGCCGGAGCGGCGCGTGCCGATGACCGTGGACACCCCGTTCGACCTCGCCTCCCTGACCAAGCTGTTCACCTCGGTGGCCGCGGTGCAGCAGATCGAGCGGGGCACGCTCGGCATCGACGCCCGGGTGGGCGCGTACCTGCCGGAGTTCACGGGGGCGGCCCGGCACGGCGTCACCGTCCGGCAGCTGCTCACCCACACCTCCGGGCTGCGCCCCGAACTCCCGCTGTACGACTGCGCCGACGACACCGAACGCCTGGCGCTGCTCCGCGCGGAGCGCCCCGCCGGGCCGCCCGGCGCCTACCGCTACTCCGACCTGAACATGCTGCTGCTCCAGCACGTCCTGGAGCGGCTCACCGGCCGTCCCCTCGACGTCCTGGTGCGCGACGGCATCACCCGGCCGCTCGGCATGACCGCGACCGCCTTCGGGCCCTGCCCGGACGCGGCGGCCACGGAGGACCAGCGGCGGCCGTGGGCCAAGGCGGACCGGGGGATGCTGCGGGGCGAGGTGCACGACGAGAACGCCTGGGCGCTGGGCGGGGTCGCCGGTCACGCGGGGCTGTTCTCCACCGGCCGCGACCTGGCGGTGTTCTGCCGCACCCTGCTGGCCGGCGGCTCCTACGGGCCCGCCCGCATCCTCGGCCCCGACTTCGTGGACCTGCTGCTCGCCCCGCCCGGCCTGGGCTTCGCCGTGGACCAGCCGTGGTTCATGGGCGAACTGGCGGGACGCGGGGCCGCCGGCCACACCGGGTTCACCGGCACCTCCCTGGTCCTGGACCGGGCCACGGACACCTTCCTGGTCCTGCTGGCCACCACGGTCCACCCGCGCCGGCCCGCGGCCCCGGACCACACGCCCAGGGCGGAGGCGGCCACCCGGGTGGCGCGGGCGGTGCGGGGCATCCGGGCGCCCGGGCCGGGCGGTCCGGCGGACCTGAGAGAATCGTGACGTGAACGCCCCCGCCCGCCTGCCCGCCGACCGCCCGGCCGTCGCCGGGACCCTGCGCTCCGCCCTCGCCGCGCTGCTCGACGGGCTCCCGCCGCGGCAGGCCGCGCAGGCCGTCGAGCGGCTGATCGCCACCTACCGGGGCGCCACCCCCACCGAGGCCCCCATCCTGCGGGACCGGGCCGACGTGGCCGCGTACGCCGCCTACCGCATGCCCGCGACGTTCGAGGCGGTCCGCTCGGCGCTGGAGGCGTTCGCCGACGCGGTGCCCGGATGGACGCCCGGCGGCCACGTGGACGTCGGCGGCGGCACCGGCGCGGCCGCCTGGGCGGTGAGCGCGACCTGGGACGGCACACGCCCCGTGACGGTCCTGGACTGGGCCGAACCGGCCCTCGCCCTCGGCCGGGAACTCGCCGCCGCGCACCCGGCCCTGGACGGCGCCCGCTGGCAGCGCTCCCGCATCGGACCGGCGCTCGCGCTCGACAGCACCGACCTCGTCACCGTCTCCTACGTCCTCAACGAGCTCACCGCCGCCGACCGGGCCGCCCTGGTCGACGCCGCCGCGGGGGCGGCGCAGGCCGTGGTGATCGTGGAGCCCGGCACCCCCGACGGCTACGCCCGCCTCGTCGAGGCCCGCGACCGCCTGGTCTCCGCCGGCTTCCGTGTCGCCGCCCCCTGCCCGCACAGCGCCGCCTGCCCCATCGTCCCCGGCACGGACTGGTGCCACTTCTCGGCGCGGGTCAGCCGCTCCTCGCTGCACCGCCAGGTCAAGGGCGGCTCCCTCGCCTACGAGGACGAGAAGTTCGGCTATGTCGCCGCCACCCGCCGCGAGGTCGCCCCGGCCCCCGCCCGGGTCGTCCGCAAGCCGCAGATCCGCAAGGGACAGGTCCTCCTCGACCTCTGCGAGAAGGACCCGTCCCTGAGCCGCACCACCGTCACCAAGCGCCACGGCGACCTGTACCGGGCGGCCCGCGACGCCGACTGGGGCGACGCCTGGCCGCCCGCGGCCGGCTGACCGGACCGCGCCGCCCCGCACTTCCCTCAGTCCCCTTCCTGCCGCTCCTGGTGCCGCTGCTCCTGCCGCTTCTCCTGGAGCTTGCGCAGCAGTTCCCGCTTCTGCGCCTGCGGGTCGAGGCCGCCCCCGACCCGGCCGCCGCGTCCGCTCCCGCGCAGGGCTTCGCGGCCCAGGTGCTGCCGGGTGCCGCCGACGCCCAGCATGTTTCCGGCTCCACCTCGTGCCATGACTGTCTCCCTCCACGTTGCACGAGACGTATCGTCTCGCTCGAACCTCTTCCACTGTCCGGCGAGACGCACCGTCTTGTCAACCTGTTAAATTCGACCCATGGCTCCTCAGCACTCCGTCCCTCCCTCCGCCCCGGATGCCACCCGCCGCAGCGAGCGCTCCCGGCGGGCCATCTACGACGCCGCCCTCGCCCTGGTCGCCGAGGTCGGCTACCCGAAGACGACCATCGAGGGCATCGCCGCCCGCGCGGGCGTCGGCAAACAGACGATCTACCGCTGGTGGCCGTCGAAGGCGGACGTCCTGCTGGAGGCGTTCCTCGACCTGAGCGAGCAGGCCGCCCGCGCCGCAGGACAGGTCCCGTACGCCATCCCGGACACCGGCGACCTCGCCGCCGACCTCAAGCAGATCCTGCGCGCCACGGTCGACGAACTGCGCGACCCCGTCTTCGAGGCCCCGTCCCGCGCCCTGGCCGCCGAGGGCGTGGTCAACGAGGAACTCGGCCGCCGGTTCGTCGCCCACCTGCTGGAACCCTCGCTCCAGCTCTACGTCGACCGTCTGCGCTCCGCCCAGCGGGCCGGCGACATCCGCCCCGGCGTCGACCCGCGCATCGCCCTGGAACTCTTCGTCTCCCCGCTCGCCCAGCGCTGGCTGCAGTACACCGGCCCGATCACCTACGAGTACACCGACACCCTCGTCGACTACGCGCTGTACGGCCTCACCCCCCGCTGAGCCCGCCGCCACCCCGGCCCCCGCCGGCCGGGTCGAGCCGCCGCCGCTCCCGGCCGCCCACCGGCCCGGCGCGGCGCTCACCGGCCCGGCGCGGCGCTCACCGCCCCAGCGCCGCGCTCACCGCCCCAGCGCCGCGCTCACCGCCCCGGGCGTCCGCGCCGGATGCCGGGCCAGCCGGCCCGGGGCGTCCGTGATGATGCCGTCGCAGCCCAGCGCCAGCGCGCGGTCGCGCTGGGCCGGGGTGACGACCGTGTGCGCCCACACCCGGGGGATGCCGGAGCGCACCGCGCGCCGGAGGTCCGCGTCCCGGGCCCTGATGTCGACGTCGAGCAGGTCGACGTAGGGCCGCCAGCGCTCGGGGCGGTCGGTGCGCAGTTGGCGGGCCGAGCGCCACAACTGGGTCAGCAGGCCCAGGCCGTGGACGCGCCGGGCCACCTCGGGGTCGTTGGTGTTCACGAACACCGAGCGGGTCAGCCCGCGGGAGCGGATCAGCGCGGCCAGCCGGTCGACACCGCGCGGGTCCTTCGCCTCCAGCATCAGCACGATCCGCCCGCCGAAGCGGTCCAGCACCTCGGCCACGGTAGGCGGCCGCTCCGCGCGCCAGCTCCCCGGCAGCCGGTCCCGCGGCCGCAGCCGTACGCCCCGCCACTCGCGGGCGTCCAGCAGCCGCACCTCGCCGCCCAGGAACGTGGTGCGGTTCAGCGACGCGTCGTGGAAGGCCACCGGCGTACCGTCGCGCAGCACCCGCGTGTCCACGTCCAGCACCTGCGCCGTCCCGCGCCGGTACGCCGCCATCAGTCCCGACATGCTGTTCTCGGGCACCTCCCGCGCCCCGCCCCGGTGGGCGACGTAGGGCACCCGCGGCAGCGAGTCCACCGTCAGCGGTGCGCCGCCCCACTCCAGCGGGCCCGGGTGGCCGCCGCCGTGCCCCGCGAGGGTCAGCGAGACCACGGAGGCCACGGCCGCCAGGCCCGTCGCGACGATGCTTGTGACCATGACGACCACGGTAGGGGCGCACCTCCCGGCGGGGCGCGCTGTGGCACCCGATCCGGTGCACCGCACCCGGCACGCATCCCCTTCGCCCCACCGGGTACCCCTCGTCCCGTCGGTACGGCCTCGTCCCACCTGCGCCGATTGTGGGCTCCGGCCCCCCGACGCGCACGATCGTGGGACCATAGGGCATGCTGTTCCGCACGACGGCGAGGCGAGGGGATAGATGAGCGCGGAGTTCGGCGGTCGCACCGGCCGGCAGGGCAGGCTCTCCCAGTGGCTGCGCGGACGCCGCCCGAAGGAGGCCCCCGACGAGGGCGGCCGTGAGGCCCTGCTGCTCGCTGCCGCCGACGCGGGACTGCCGCTCGCGCCCGCCGCCCATCCCGCCGCCGGATACGGCTGCTCCTGCGACCGCGTGGGCTGTCCGACCCCCGCCCGGCACCCGGTGTCGTTCGCCTGGCAGACGCAGTCGACCACCGACCGCGCGCAGATCGAGCGCTGGGCCCGCCATCAGCCGCAGGCCAACTTCATCACCGCGACCGGCATGGTGCACGACGTCCTCGACGTCCCCCTCGACGCCGGCCGCGAGGCCCTCACCCGCCTGCTCGACGCCGGTATCGAGGTCGGCCCCGTCGCCGAGAGCGACGACGGCCGCCTGCTGTTCTTCACCCTCACCCGCGGCACCCCCGAGGACGAGGACGAGTGGTGGCCGTGCGAGCTGGACTGCCACCCCGAGACCATGGACGAGCACCCGGGCCTGCGCTGGCACTGCCGCGGCTCCTACGTCCTCGTCCCGCCCGCCCGGCTGCCCGGCGACGACGACCAGTCGGTGCACTGGGTACGCGGCCCCGAGCATCCGCTTCCGGACCCGCTGAGCCTCCTCGAGGTCCTCACCGAATCCTGCGCCCGCCACGCCGGGGACCCGTCCGACCACGCGGGCACGGCCTGGCCCCTGCGCCACTGAGCGGCGCCGGGACCTACTCGCCCTTCGCCGCCGTCAGTCCCTGGATCCGCCCCAGGACCTCCACCGGCCCGTCGGCCGGGTCGAGCGCCACCTCGTTGGAGACGAACTCCATCGTCAGCGACTGCGTGATCTCGCCCTCCGTCAGCGCCAGCACGTCCTTGTTCGGCGTCGGCACGGCCGCCCCCGCCGCCGCGGTCTGCTTCTCGAAGTGGCGCGTGGTGAAGAACACCAGCGCCCCGCCGTCCTTCGTGCGCAGCGCCAGCGGCGCGTAGTCGCCGTTCGTCATCGGCTCGTCGATGTACTGGGTGACCAGACCCGGCCGCTCGGCCCGCTTCCCGCGCAGCGCCCGCCAGGCGCTGGTGTGCGGCCCCTCGGCGAACGCGTCCCCGCCGCCCTTCAGATACGTCGCGTAGCCCTGGCTCAACTTGCCCGGCGCCAACGCCAGTTCGGTCGAGTTCGCGGGCACCGCCTCGGCCCAGCCGTGCTCGTCCGTCTTGAACTCCGGTACGTCGTCCGGGGCCACCAGCGTCAGGTACGCCACCTCCCACGGCTCGTCCAGCCCGTCCCGGGTGAACACCAGCAGCCAGCGCGACGAGCCGCCCTTGTTGCCGGCCGCGTCCGCGACGAACCAGCGCGGCCAGCCCGCCTTCTCGACGATGGTGAACTTCGCGTCCGTCAGCTCCAGCGGCGCGTGGTTCGGGTTGCCCTCCGGGCTGTTGGCCCGCCCGGCCTTCAGCCGCGCCGCGTCGATGTCGGCGAGGGCGCCGGTGGTGTGGTCGGCGTCCAGGGAACCGTCGTACGCCTTGTCGGCGGCGTTGTACGCGGCCGTGAACTCCTCGAGCGCCTTCGCGGCTTCCGCGCGGGTGGTGGCCGGGAGCACCTCGCGCTCGCCGTGCACCACGACACAGCCGCTCGCGGTCAGCGACAAGGCGGACACCGACGCCGCCATCAGCACGCTCCGGTCAAGCCTGCGGAGCCTGTTGAGCCTTCGAAGGCCGAGATCCCTGCTCATCCGGTTCCGTCACCCTCCCCTTTCCGGAGGCGAACCTTACCGGCCCCCGTTCGCGGCCGGGCACCCGGAGCACACCGTCCGCTCCGCCCCCCAGAGTGACCCCGATGGTTTCTCCGCCCGGATCCCCGAAGGTGCCTAGCGGTTGAAGGCGGGCAGCGCGAACCGCGCGACGAGCGGGAAGCCGTCCTCCCGGGCGCTCTTGGCGTTCACCGAGTGCACGACCGTCCGGGACAGGTCACGGGTCGCGGCCAGCACCGTGTGGTAGCCGGGCCGCGACCCGGTCTTGCCCCAGATCTCCGTCCCGTTGTGGACGAAGCGCTGCCAGGCCATGCCGTACGTCGCGCCCTCGATGTCGGGCACGGTGAACATCTGGTCCAGCAGCCGCTGCGGCACCACCCGGCCCTCGAACAGGGCGACCAGGAAGCGCTCCAGATCGGCGGTGGTGGAGATCATGTTCCCGGCCGCCCAGCGGTCGGACATGTTCCACTCCGTGACGTCGGTGGTCACCCCGCCGATGTCCGCGTAGGCCCGGTGGTGCGGGCCGTGGACGCGCGGGTCCGGCCCGGCCGGGAAACTCGTGTGCCGCATGCCCAGCGGACGGAAGAGGCGCACCTCGGCCTGGTGCTCGTAGCTGTCGCCGGTCACCTTCTCGACGAGCAGGCCGAGCACCGTGTAGTCGATGTTCCGGTACACCTGCCGTTCCCCCGGGGTGAACGCCGGCCCCTTGGCGACGGCCGCGGCGACCACCCGCTCCGGGGTGAGGGTGCGGAACCGGTTCTCGTACATCTCCTCGGTGGTCGAGCCCAGGTTGGCGCCGGGCTGGAGGCCGCTGGTGTAGGTGAGCAGGTGCCGGATGGTCGGCGGCTCGGTGAAGGAGGCCGGCAGCAGGCCGGGCAGATAGCGGGTGACGGGCGCGTCCAGGTCGACCCGGCCCTCCGCGACGAGGTGGAGCACGAGCGCCGCGGTGACCGTCTTCGTCGTGGACCCGGCCCGGAACCGGGCGTTCTCCAGCGCGGGCGCCCCCGTCCGCAGGTCGCGGACACCGGCGCTCCCCGTCCAGCTTCCCTTCCCGCCCACCCGGACGAGCGCCGCCGAGACGTCCCCGTCCGGTATCCCCACGAGCGCCTTCTCCAGCGCGGCGGTGTCGGGGCCGTCGACGGCCGCCGAGGCGGTCCGCAGCGGGGGCTGCGGCTGGGCGGCGGCCGCCCCGGCGAGCGGACCGAGGACCAGGGCCCCCAGCACGGAGGAGACGAGCACGGTGCGGACACGGGTACGCGTACGGGCGTTCATGGGCCGAAGCTCCTTGATGTGGAAGAGAGTTGAGAGACTCGAACGCACACCATCCTGGTGATCGGGAACGCCCGCGAGATCGTGCACGCGCAGGAGACCACCCCCGCATATCCGCCCCCGGCCCCTCGGGGTCACCCCTAGGTGCGCCCCCGAGGGAACGGATTCCTCGGCGCGGTCCCCGGCACCCGCACGGTCCCGCTGTTCGCCCGTTCGCGCGCTGACCTCCCACTCCGCGCGCGCGATGCTTGAATGCCCCCGTGACTGACTACGACGTGCTGCGCGTCTTCTGCGGACCCCGGGGCGGCTACGGCAACGAACTCGGGGTCGTCCGCGACGGCTCCGTACTGCCCGAGCGGGAGGACCGGCAGGCGCTCGCCGCGAAACTCGGTTTCAGCGAGACCGTGTTCGTCGACGACCCCGAGCGCGGGGTGATCGACATCTACACCCCCAGCCTGCGCCTGCCCTTCGCCGGCCACCCCTGCGTCGGCACGGCCTGGCTCCTCGACGTCCCCGAGCTCGTCACCCCGGCCGGGGTGGTGGGCGCCCGGCAGGACGGGGAGTTCTGCTGGATCGAGGCCCGCGCGGAGTGGGCGCCGCCGCGCACCCTGCGCCAGTACGCCACCGCCGCCGAGGTGGACGACCTGGAGGTGCCGCCGAAGGGGGAGTGGATCTACGCCTGGGCCTGGCTGGACGAGGCGGCGGGCCGTGTCCGCGCCCGCGCCTTCCCCGGCCGCGACGACGGCATCGACGAGGACGAGGCGACGGGCGCGGCGGCCCTCCTCCTCACGGACAGGCTGGGCCGAGCCCTGAACATCACCCAGGGCACGGGCTCCCAGATCCTCACGGCCCCGCAGCCGGAAGGCTGGACGGAGATCGGCGGCAGGGTCTACCTGGAACGCTGACGCCCCAACTCCGTGACGAAAGCCTTCCAGGCTTCATGGCCGAAGAGGATCACCGCTCCCTCCGGGGCCTTGCTGTCCCGGACCGGGGCGAAAGAGGGGACGCCGTGGGCGAGTTCCAGGCACTCGTTGTTGCCCCCGCTGTACGTACTGCTGCGCCACTCCGCGTCCGCCAGGTTCGGTATGCCGTGGGTGTTCATGCCCTGTGCTCCTTGGCCCTGCGTCGGATGACCGTGCGGGACTCCACCGGGGACAGCGCGGACGTACGGGCGGCGTCGAACAGCTCCTGGTAGCGGGCGACTTCGGCCTCCCGCTCCAGCCACATCGAACCGGTGGGGTTGTCCGCCAGGACCACGTCGAGCGCCGCTTCCTCGGGGAAGCCCAGTACGACGTACGGCCCGAACATACTCGCATGGGCTCCGCGGGAGAACGGCAGGACCTGGATGGTCACGTTGGGCTGCTCGGACGAGGTCAGAAGCTGTTCCAACTGCGCCGCCATCACCTCCGGCCCTCCGACCTGCTGGAGGAGCACCGCCTCGGACAGCACCGCCCACAGCTGCAGCGGGGAGTCGCTGACGAGGCGTTCCTGGCGGGCGAGGCGCACCTGCACGAACTGCTCGATCTCGTCCGCCGTCCTCCACTGGTGCGAGGCGACGGTCACGGCGCGGATGTACTCCGGGGTCTGCAGCAGGCCCGGCACCAACTGGGCCTGGAACGTGCGGATCGTCCCCGCCATGGCCTCGAGCGCGATGTAGTCGCGGTAGGTGTCGGCCAGCACCGGCCCGTACTGGTTCCACCATCCCCGCCTGCGGCGCCGGTTGGCCTTGCGGGCGAGCGTGCTGAGCCGTCCACGGAGGTCGGCGTCCGTGGATCCGTACGCGAGCAGCATCGCCGTCAGGTCCGGGATGCGCACCGTCACGCGGCCGTTCTCGATGCGGCTGATCTTTCCCTTGGTGCAGTCGAGCGCCTCGGCGGCCTGCGCGGTGGTGAGCCCGGCGGTCTCGCGCAGCCGGCGCAACTCGTCGCCGAGTTGGCGGCCGAGGACGGTCGACGGGCTGGAAGCGGTGGTGTTCGCAGACATGGCAACACCTCTAGCAGTGGCGTGGACGGGATGGGCGTGCCGTAACTCGAAAGATGGAATATCCGGCACATCTCTACTGGAAACGTTGCTAGTTCGCGCCATGCGCCTCCAGCCTGTCCGTGTGTGCAGTCCCGCAGGGACATGCGCCACGCGGATTTCGCCGCCGACGCCGAACTCCTGAGGAGGGCCCCATGACCTCGTCGAACGACCTCACCTTCCGGCTCCCGCGCAGCCGCCGCAGCGTCCCCCGTGCGCGGGCCGCGCTGCACGCCGTGCTCGGTGAGTGGGGTGTGGGTCAGGAGACCCTCGACACCGCCGAGCTGGTGCTGTCGGAGCTGGTCACCAACGCGCTCCGCGTCCCCGCGCCGGGCGACCGGCAGGTCGGCGTACGGATCAGCCGCTCCGTGGCGGACGGCCTGCTGCGGATCGAGGTGAGCGACGCCGGCGGCGGACGCCCCGAAGTGCGGGAGCCCGGCGACGACGAGACCGGCGGGCGGGGCCTGCTCCTCGTCGCGGCGCTCGCCCACCGCTGGGGTTACGAACGCCGCACCGCCGGCATCGGGAAGACGGTGTTCGCGGAGCTGAAGGCTCCGGACATCCCGGCGGCCCCCGGGACCCGCGATGTCGCGGCCGTGATGGTCCGGGCCGGGCAGCAGGTCCGCGTGTGGGGCGCCTGGCGCACCGTCGCCGGGGTGCGCAGCGATCCGTACGCGGCAGGCGGCCCCGCCGTCGTCCTGGAGTTCGACGAGGGCCCGTCCCTGCGGCTGCCCGCCGCCGACGCACTGACCGTACGGACGGAGGAACGCGCCGGATAATGTGGCGCAGTGCACATGCGGCAGCGTGGAGAGGAGGCGGCGGGATGATCACGCGGATCGAGATCGACGGGTACAAGTCGTTCGACGGTTTCGCCCTCGACCTGCTGCCGTTCACCGTCCTGGTGGGAGCCAACGCCTCGGGCAAGTCCAATCTGCTGGAGGCCGTCGACCTGCTGGGGCAGCTGATCCGGGAGCCGACCAGTCAGACCCTGGTCGACCACGCCCGCCGGGGCGGCCCGAAGGAACTGTTCCGGCGCGGCCCGGACGGAGCGCCGGTCGACGTCATGCGGATCGCGGCCCATGTCGTCGTGCACGGCCGTCTCGGGTACTGCCACCTCCGGGTCGAGGTCAGGGTCACGTACGCGGACCCGCCGGATCCGCTGCGCGTCGACACCGAGGTGCTCAACGTCCACGACCACTGGGACTGGACGGGGGACCCGGACTGGACCCCGCCCGTACCGCCCCGCCTCCACCCCGACGAGACCGGTCAGCTGCACTGCATCGAGCAGCCCGTCCAGGACGCCGCGTACCGCGGGGAGCTGGCCGCGGCCACGCGGAACTGGCGGATCCTCGAACCCTCCCCCAAGGCGATGCGCGTCGTCTCCTCCACCTACGACACCGCTCCCCTCGCGGAGGACGGCAAGAACCTCGGCGCCGTCCTGGGGCGGATCGCCCGGGATCCGGAGCGCTGGTACGACTTCCGTGCCGACGTCATGGCCCTGCTCCCCGACCTTGTGGAGATTACGGCGGAGGCGAACGCCGAGTGGAGTCAGTGGGACGTCTGGCTCCAGCACCGGCACGAACACCGCGTCACCCCGGGCGCGGCGTCGGCGGGCACGTTGCGCGTGCTGGCGCTGCTCGCCGCCGCCCACGACCCCGACCACGAGGGGTTCCTCATGATCGAGGAGCCCGAGAACGGCCTCCACCCCACCCGGGTCCCGCAGCTGTTGTCCCGGCTCAGGGGCAGGACCAGCGATCTCGCGGAGCTCACCGCCGGTGACGGACGGCAGGTCCTGATCACCACGCACTCACCGGTCGCGCTCGCCGCCGCGCTCGAGGACGCCCCGGCCTCGGTGGTGTTCCTGGACACCGTGACGCGCTTCGGCGACGGCGGGCCGCCGCGCCGGCTGAGCCGGGCACGGAAGGTCGCCGACAGCGGCGAGCGCGGGACGTTCGTCACCCCCCTCGAAGTGCGCAAGTACCTCGACCCGGTGGGGCGGTACGCGCATGGGGCGTAGGTATCTGAGCCTCGCCCTCCTGACGGAGGGGGCCAGCGACCAGTGGTTCCTCGTGCCGCTCATCGACCGGCAGATCGCCGAACTCGCCCTCGGGGCACCGGTCGGTTTCGACTACTCGGGGGTGGTCGCCGGTGAGCGCTTCACCGTGGCGCACCGGGACCTCGTGGCGGAGGAAGTGGCCGAGTTGCTCGGCTACTTCGACATCGTGGTGATCCACCACGACCACAACGAGCGGCACAAGGCCGATGCGATCCGTGAGCGCTTCCCGGACGACGCCCACCGGATCGTCGCCCTGGTGCCGGTGCGGGAGACCGAGGCGTGGATGCTGGCGGACCCCGAAGCGCTGCGGGAGGCGGCTCCCACGCGGGACGCCGCGTGGGAGGTGCCGTACGACGTGGAGAAGGTGGCCGACCCGAAAGCCGTGCTCAAAGCGGCACTGGGCGGGCGGCGCGACGCGGAACGGGACTTCGGCCGGCTCGGGCAGACCGTCGCCCTCGACGCGCTCGGCAAGGTGCCCGCCTACCGGCGGTGGACCGCTGAGCTGCGCCGGGCGATGGAGGGGCTGCGGCTCCTGTGACCCCCGCCGGTCTCACGCCGACAAGGGAAACTCCTCGCCCAGCGCCCGGAAGACCGCCGTGTTAAGGGTGAACGCCCGCTTGCACTCGCTCACGATGCGCTGCTTCTCCAGGTCGTCCACCGGGACCGCGTCCAGCAGTTCGCGGTAACCCCGCTTGAAGGCGGCCGGGTTGGTGATCTCCTCGAAGACGTAGAAGCGGACGCCGTCGCCCTTGCGGGCGAAGCCCCAGGTCTTCTCCGCCTTGTCGCGGATGATCTGGCCGCCGGAGAGGTCGCCCAGGTAGCGGGTGTAGTGGTGGGCGACATAGCCGGCCGGCCAGTCGCGGGCGCACTCGGCGACCCGGTCGGCGTAGGCGCGGGTGGCGGGCAGGGCGGTCAGGCCGGCGCGCCAGCCGGGGCCGCGCAGGTGCGCCAGGTCACGCTCCAGGGAGGGCAGCCGGAATAGCTCCGGCTGGATGAAGGGGCCGGCCACCGGGTCCGGCGCCAGCCGCCGCGCGGCGGACTCCAGTGCCTCGTACACGAACCACAGCTGCTCGGTGTAGCGCGCGTACGCGTCCACCCCCAGTCGGCCGCCCAGCAGATCGCTCATGAACGTCGACGTCTCCGCCTCCACGTGCTGCTCGTGGGAGGCGGTGCGGATGAGAGCGGAGAAGGAGTCCATGAGTCCAAATGTTCTATGGTTAGGCTTACCTAAGTCAAGGCTTGCCGACGGCCTGTCGGTAACTCCCTACCCTCCCACGGCACGAAAATGCCCGCCCTCCGGGGGAGGGCGGGCAGGTGGGCCTGGCAGGGTCAGGGCAGGGTCAGGATCTCCGCGCCCGTCTCCGTCACCACCAGGGTGTGCTCGAACTGCGCGGTGCGCTTGCGGTCCTTGGTCACGACCGTCCAGCCGTCGTCCCACATGTCGTACTCGTGGGTCCCCAGCGTCAGCATCGGCTCGATGGTGAAGGTCATCCCCGGCTGGATCACCGTCGTCGCGTGCGGACTGTCGTAGTGCGGGATGATCAGGCCCGAGTGGAACGACGAGTTGATGCCGTGACCGGTGAAGTCACGGACCACGCCGTAGCCGAACCGCTTGGCGTACGACTCGATCACCCGGCCGATGATGTTGATCTGCCGGCCCGGCTTGACCGCCTTGATAGCGCGGGCCAGCGACTCCCGGGTCCGCTCGACCAGCAGGCGGCTCTCCTCGTCCACGTCACCGACCAGGTACGTCGCGTTGTTGTCGCCGTGCACCCCGCCGATGTACGCCGTGACGTCCAGGTTGACGATGTCGCCGTCGCGCAGCACCGTCGAGTCGGGGATGCCGTGGCAGATCACCTCGTTGACCGAGGTGCACAACGACTTGGGGAAACCGCGGTAGCCGAGCGTCGACGGGTAGGCCCCGTGGTCGCACATGTACTCGTGCGCCACCCGGTCCAACTCGTCCGTCGTCACGCCGGGCGCGATGAGCTTCGCGGCCTCCTCCATCGCCCGCGCCGCGATCCGGCCGGCGGTCCGCATCGCCTCGATCGTCTCGGGCGTCTGCACCTCCGGCCCTGTGTACGGCGTCGGGGCGGGCTTGCCGACGTACTCGGGGCGACGGATGTTCCCCGGTACGGAGCGGGTGGGGGACAGGTCCCCGGGTACGAGCAGCGACTGGCCAGACATGCCCGCGAGTCTAATTCAGCGGCGATGGGGGACCATCTTTCGTGGCGAGAGGAGCCGGTCATGCCCCTGTTCAAGAAGCGGACGGTCGGAAAGCCGGGCGAGTGGTACTACTGCCTGGAGCACAAGAAGGTCGAGGAGGGCCCCGACTGCCCCGGCAAGGACCGCTTCGGTCCCTACGCGAGCCGCACCGAGGCCGAGCACGCCATGGAGACGGCCCGCGAGCGCAACCTCCAGTGGGAGAACGACCCCAAGTGGCACGACGCCCCCGCGGGCGAGCGGGACGACTGAGCCCGCCGCGCCCCCGCTACCAGCGCGAGGGCGGGGGAGCCGTCAGCAGGTCCGCCAGCCGCGACAGCCGGTCCCGGAAGCGGCGGCGGCCCCGCGGCACCGGCAGGGCGTTCTCCCCGGCCGCCGCGCTCACCAGGTGCTGCACCGTGTCCAGGTCCAGCTCGGAGCCGTCGGGCACGGCCAGCACCTCGTGCGCCAGCGCCGGGAGCTCGCCCGCGCCGGGGCCGAGGGACAGCAGCGTCGCCCCGGCCCGGCGGGCGTCGGAGACCCGCTCCAGCAGCGGGGCGGACGGCTCCCCGGGCGCCACCACCAGCAGCGTCTCGCCCCGCCGCGCCGCCTCCAGCCGCCCCAGCCCCACCGCCAGGTGCGCGGGGTCCGAGGGACGCGCGTCGTGCCGCACCAGAGTCGGGGACAGCTCCGGGGTGCCCGACCAGGCCGCCTCGTCCACCAGGTGCGCCGCCAGATGCCACGGCTCGTACTCCGGCGTGCCCACGAGCAGCAGCCCGCCCCCGTGCGACACCACCGACCCGCGCAGCGTCCCCGCGAACCGCCGGGTGGCGCCCAGCCACTCGGTCCCGGCGAGCACGTCCCGCAGCAATGCCACCCGTACCGCGTCCATGCGACCGCATCCTGCCCCCAACCCCACCCCCGCGTCCCGGTGTTCGAACCCGATTCGCCCGACCCGGGGACCCGGCGGGCGGCGCCGTGACGGGGCTCACGCCCGCCGGGAGCGGCACCCCGGCGGACGTAGAGTCGGCCCATGACCTCTACCGACAGTGCACAGCAGCCCGCGAGGACCCCGGCCAAGGACCCCTGGGACCTGCCCGACGTCTCCGGGATGGTCGTCGGCGTGCTCGGCGGCACCGGACCGCAGGGCAAGGGCCTCGCGTACCGGCTCGCCAAGGCCGGCCAGAAGGTGATCATCGGCTCCCGCGCGGCCGAACGCGCCCGGGCCGCCGCCGAGGAGCTCGGGTACGGCATCGAGGGCGCCGACAACGCCGAGACCGCCCGCCGCAGCGACATCGTGATCGTCGCCGTCCCCTGGGACGGCCACGGCGAGACCCTGGAGTCCCTGCGCGCGGAACTGGCCGGCAAGCTCGTCGTCGACTGCGTCAACCCGCTCGGCTTCGACAAGCAGGGCGCCTACGCGCTGAAGCCCGAGGAGGGCAGCGCCGCCCAGCAGGCCGCCGCGCTGCTGCCGGACTCCCGGGTCACCGCCGCCTTCCACCACCTGTCGGCCGTCCTGCTCCAGGACCCGGCCATCGACGAGATCGACACCGACGTGATGGTGCTCGGCGAGGCCCGCGCCGACGTCGAGGCCGTCCAGGCGCTGGCCGGCCGCATTCCCGGCATGCGGGGCGTCTTCGCCGGGCAGCTGCGCAACGCCCACCAGGTGGAGTCGCTGGTCGCCAACCTGATCTCGGTCAACCGCCGCTACAAGGCGCACGCCGGGCTCCGCGTCACGGACGTATGAGGCGATGGGGGACACTGGAGGCCGTACCCGTGTCCCCCGGACGTCCCCGACAGGAGCCAGCAGCCATGCCCCGCCTCGCCCTCTACGCCCTCGCCGTCTGCGTCCTCGCCGTCGCCGCGGCCGTCGTCTCCTTCGTGCGGGGCAGCGTGTTCATCGGCGTCGTCTGGGTGCTGCTGGTGGGCCTGTCGTCCAACATGGCCTTCTACTACGTGAAGCGGGGGCGGACCCAGGCTCGGGACGGCTCCCCCACGGGCTGACGCGTCCCGGGCCCTGTGCCGGCGCTTCCCCGGCCCCGTTACGAGCCGACCGCGCAGAAGTCGTTCTCGCCCCGCCAGAAGCGGAACAGCTCGTAACCGCAGTACGTGTCGAACTCGTGGATGCCCAGCGCCTTCAGCAGCGAGTCGACCACGTCGAAGAACGCGCCGTTCACCGCCGGCACCCACAGCAGCGCGAACACGAAGAGCAGCCCGAACGGGGCGAACGGCTCCACCTGCCGGCGGACGCCGTACGACAGCCACGGTTCCAGCACGCCGTAGCCGTCCAGGCCCGGCACCGGCAGGAAGTTCAGGATCGCGGCCGTCACCTGGAGCAGCGCGAGGAAGGCCAGCGCGAACCGGAAGTCCGCCGGCACACCGTCCAGCGCGTCCAGCCAGAACGGCGCCGTGCACACCACCGCGAACGCGACGTTGGTCAGCGGGCCCGCCGCCGAGATCAGGCTGTGCCGCCAGCGGCCCCGGATCCGGTGCCGCTCGATGAACACGGCACCGCCCGGCAGACCGATCCCGCCCATGATCACGAACAGCACCGGCAGCACGATGCTCAGCAGGGCGTGCGTGTACTTCATCGGGTTCAGCGTGAGATAGCCCTTCGCGCCCACCGATATGTCGCCGCCGTGCAGGGCGGTGCGCGCGTGCGCGTACTCGTGCAGGCACAGGGAGACGATCCAGGCGGCCGTCACGAACAGGAAGACGGCGACCCCGGGCTGCGCGGCGAACCCGGTCCAGGTGGCCCATCCGGTGACCGCCGTGACGGCCAGGATCCCCAGGAAGACGGGGCTGATCCGGCGGTCGCCGTGGCGGGTGGTGGCGGTGGTCATGGGACTCCCTGGACGGTCGGGCACGCGGTGGGGCACGCGGGGGACTGCCCGACGGTACCCGGCGCACCGGGAAAACGTCTCGCGCGGGCGCCCGGTTCCGTGCAGGGTGGGACGGCCCGCCGCCCGAACCCGGGCGTCCCGGCGGCCGAACCCGGGCGTCCCGGCGGCCGAACCCCGGCGTTCCACCGGCCGAACCCGGGCGCCCCGGCGGCCGGTCGGCCGCCTCCCCGCCCGCCTCCCACCCGCAGGAAGACGCCGCCGCGCCGCCCGGCCCCTGTGACCGAGCGGACCGCCACCGGAGAGAATGGACCCCGTGCGCTACCGCATCCTCGGCACCACCCAGGCACTCCGCCCCGACGGCACCGCCGTCCCGGTGGGCGGAGCGCGACTGCGTGCGCTGCTGACCGTGCTCGCCCTGCGGCCCGGACGCACCGTGCCCGTGGCACTGCTGGTCGACGAGGTGTGGGACGGCGACCCGCCCGCCGACGCCACCGGGGCGCTCCAGGCCCTCGTCGGGCGGCTGCGCCGGGTCCTCGGCGCGGACGCGGTGGCCTCCGCCGACGGCGGCTACCGCCTGACCGCCGCCCCCGACGACATCGACCTGCACCGCTTCGAGCGGCTGGCCGGCGAGGGCCTGCGCGCCCTCGCCGACGGCGACCCCGCGAAGGCCGCCGCCGTACTGGACGACGCCCTCGCCCTGTGGCGCGGCCCCGCCCTGGCCGGCCTGCCCGACCGGACCGCCGAGGCGGCCCGCGTCGAGACCCGGCACCTGGACGTGCTGCGCGCCCGGCACGCCGCCGCCCTCGCCCTCGGCGACGCCGAACAGTGCCTGCCCGAACTGACCGCGCTCTGCGACAGCCACCCCCTCGACGAACCCCTCCAGGCACTGCGGCTGCGCGCCCTGCGCGACACCGGCCGCACCGCCGAGGCACTCGCCGCCTTCGACGACGTACGACGCCTGCTCGCGGACCGCCTCGGCTCCGACCCCGGCGCCGAACTGCGGGCCCTGCACGCCGAACTGCTGGACGGATCGGCGGCCCCCGCCGCCGACCCGCAGCCCTCCCGGCCCGGCAACCTGCGCGCCCGGCTGACCTCGTTCGTCGGCCGGGAGACGGACATCGAGACCATCCGCGCGGACCTCACCACCGCCCGGCTGGTCACCCTCCTCGGGCCCGGCGGCGCCGGCAAGACCCGCCTGTCGCAGGAGGCCGCCGAGACCGTACGGCAGACCATCCCGGACGGCGTGTGGCTCGCCGAACTCGCCCCGGTGGACGCCCCCGAGGCCGTCCCCGAGGCCGTCCTCACCGCCGTCGGCGCCCGCGAGACCGTCCTGTACGGCGCCGGCGCCGAGAGCATGCGGGCCGTCTCCGACCGGCCCGCCGACCCGGTGGAACGGCTCGCCGAGCACTTCGCCCGCCGCCGCGTCCTGCTGATCCTGGACAACTGCGAACACGTCGTCGAGGCCGCCGCCCGGCTCGTGGAGACGCTGTTGCAGCGCTGCCCCGGCCTCACCGTCCTCGCCACCAGCCGCGAACCCCTCGGAGTGCGCGGCGAGTTGCTGCGCCCGGTGGAGCCGCTGCCCGAACCGGTCGCGCTGCGCCTGCTCGCCGACCGCGGCGCCGCCGCCCGCCCCGGCTTCCGCACGGACAGCGACGAGGACACCGCGGCGGCGTGCGCGGAGATCTGCCGCCGCCTCGACGGACTGCCGCTCGCCATCGAACTCGCCGCCGCCCGGCTGCGGATGCTCACCCCGCGCCAGATCGCCGACCGGCTCGACGACCGCTTCCGCCTGCTCACCTCCGGCAGCCGCACCGTCAGGCCCCGCCAGCAGACCCTGCGCGCCGTCGTCGACTGGTCCTGGGACCTGCTCGACGCCGACGAACGCGACGTACTGGGCCGCCTGTCGGTCTTCGCCGGCGGCTGCGGCCTCGCCGCCGCCGAGGCCGTGTGCGGGCCGGTCGCGCTCGAAGCACTCGGCTCCCTGGTCGACAAGTCCCTGGTGGTGGCCGCGCCCTCGGGCGACGGCGAGATGCGCTACCGGCTCCTGGAGACCGTCGCCGAGTACGCCCGCGAACGCCTCGACGAGACCGGCCGGCGCGCCGAGGCCGAGCGCGCCCACCTCACCTACTACCGCGAACTCGCCCGCACCACCGACCCACTGCTGCGCGGCCCGGGCCAACTGGCCGCCATGGGACGGCTGGAGCGGGAGTACGAGAACCTGCGCACGGCGCTGCGGCACGCCCTCGCCCTGCGCGACGAGCAGGAGGCGCTCTGCCTCGCCCTGTCGCTGGCCTGGTACTGGCAGATGCGCGACCTGCGGATCGAGGCCCGCAACTGGTGCGCCGAGGTGATGGCCCTCGGCCCTGACCCGTTCACCGAACCGGTCCAGCCGGCCGCCCCGCTGTGGCAGCGCTGCACCGACGCCCCGCCCCCGATGACCGGCGAGGTCCTCGCCGAGGCCCGGCGCGGCGTGCACCTGGCCCACATGGCCTGCATGGACACCGAACTGGACGACTGGCAGACCCCGCAGGCCCAGCGCAAACTCCGCCTCATCGCGGCGACGTACGAGCCCGGCATGCCGCAGACCTGCCGTTCGCCCGGCATGCTCTGGACGTTCGCCGTGATGCTGACCGGCGACATGAAACGGCTGTACGCCGTCACCGAGGCCGCCGTCCGCACCTGCCGGGAGACACCCGGCTACGAGTGGGAACTCGCCGCCAACCTCCAACTGCGTGCCAACCTGCTGGCCAACCGCAGCGACTGGGCGGGCGACGCCCTGCGCGACGCCGACGAGTCGCTGCGGACCTACCGCCGCCTCGGTGACGCCTGGGGCACGGCGGAGGCGTACTCGGCGCGCGGCGAGGCCAACGAGCGCGGCGGCGCCTACGAGGCCGCCGCCGCCGACTACGAGGCGGCGATCGAGCGCGCCGAACGCCTCGGCGCCCGCTCCCAGCGGGCCGTGCTCATGGCCCGCCTGGGCAGCGCGCTGCTGGAGGCGGGCCAGGAGGAACGCGGGGAGCGGCTGCTGCGCGAGGTCATCGACAGCCGCCCGGGCGGCCACAACGAGGCGCTGCCCGCCGCCCGGCTGTTCCTGGCCGGCTGGCTCGGCACGGTCGGCCGCACCGCCGAGGCGCGGGAGCACCTGCGCCTGCTGCGCGAGGAGTTCCGCATCGCGCACTACGTCGTCTTCGACGCGTTCATCCTCGGCGCCGAGGGCTGGCTCGACGTGGTCGACGGCCACGCGGAGCGGGCCCTGGCCACCGTCCACCAGGCGCTCCGCCAGGCCGAGGACCCGGTGTCGGCCGCCATCGCGCCGCACATGCGGTCGGCGTTCGTCAGCATCGGCGCGGCCGCCCTCGCCGGACTGGACGGCGGCCGCCGCGCCCGCGACGCGGCCCGCTGCCTCGGCGCCGCCGACGCCTGGCTGCCCGCCGGCCATGTGAGCGGCCGCACCGAACGCGTGGTCCGCGACTACGTCAGGGCCCGCATCCGCGCGGTCCTCGACGACGCGGCCTACGCGAGCGCGTACGCGGAGGGCGCCGCCCTCACCGTCGAGGAGGCCGTCGCCCTCCTGTGACCGCGGCCGTCCGGCCGGTCAGCTCTTCGTACGGAACTTGTGGATGGCGACCGGCGCCATCACCGCCGTGATCCCCACCGACCAGGCCAGCGTCATCCACAGGTCGTGGGCGACCGGGCCGCCCACCATCAGCCCGCGCGCGGCGTCCGCCAGCGCGGACAGCGGGTTGACCTGGGTGAAGGACTCCAGCCAGCCCGGCATCGACTGGGTCGGGGCGAAGATCGACGAGCCGAACTGCAACGGCATCAGCACCAGGAAGCCCATCGCCTGCACCGACTGCGCGTTCTTCATCACCACACCCAGCGTGAGGAAGATCCACATCAGTGCCGAGCCGAACACCGCGGACAGTCCCACCGCCGCGAACAGCCCCGGCCAGTTGGTGATGTCGAAGCCGACCAGCACACCGACGACCATCAGGATCGCGGTGGCGATCAGCATCCGCATCATCTCGACCGAGATCTTGGCGAACAGCACCGAGCCCCGCCCGATCGGCAGCGACCGGAAGCGGTCCATCACCCCGGTGTTGAAGTCCTGGTTGAACCCGGTCCCCACCCCCTGGGCCATGTTCATGCCCATCATGGCCATCAGTCCGGGCACGATGTACTGCACGTACGCCTCCTGCCCGCCGCCCAGCGACTGCCCGATCGAGCCGCCGAAGACGTACACGAACAGCAGGGTGAAGACGATCGGGAAGAGCACGGCGTCGAACATCGACTCCGGGTCCTGCCGGATCCACAGCAGATTCCGGCGTATCAGCGCGCCGGTGTGGCGCAGATGACCGCGCAACGGGATACGGGCGTCCGCGCGCGGGCCGGCGGTGTTCAGGGTCGTGGCACTCATACGGCGACCTCCTCGCGGGTCCCGGCGGGCACGGCGTCCTGCGGCGCACTGGCGCGGTGGCCGGTGAGGGACAGGAACACCTCGTCCAGGCTGGGCAGTTCGGTGGTGAGGGAGCTGAGCGTGATGCCGCGCGCGGTGACCGCGCCGACCACGGCCGTCAGCTGCTCGTCGCTCAGCACCGGGACGAGCACCGACGCCCGCTCGGCGTCCACGGTGGTGCCCGCCAGCCCGGTGATGCCCAGTTCGTCCAGGGCCCCGGCCAGCGGCCGCAGTTCACCGGGGTCGGCCGGACGGATCCGCAGTGTGCGGCCGCCCACCTTGGCCTTCAGCTCCTCGATGCCGCCGCCGGCGATGACCTTGCCCCGGTCCACCACGGTCAGCTCGTGGGCGAGCTGCTCGGCCTCCTCCATGTACTGGGTGGTCAGCAGTACGGTCACCCCCTCGCCGACCAGCCGCTTGACCTCCTCCCACACCTCGTTGCGGGTACGGGGGTCCAGTCCCGTGGTCGGCTCGTCCAGGTACAGCACGGCCGGCCTGCCGATCATGGACGCGGCCAGGTCGAGGCGCCGCCGCATGCCGCCGGAGTACGTGGCCGCCGGGCGCCGGGCCGCCTCGGTGAGCGAGAACCGCTCCAGCAGCGCGTCGGCGCGGGCCCGCGCCTCCTTGCGGGACAGGTCCAGCAGACGCCCGATCAGATAGAGGTTCTCCCAGCCGGGCAGCTTCTCGTCCACCGAGGCGTACTGCCCGGTCAGCCCGATCACCCGGCGCAGCTGCCGCGGCTGGCGGACCACGTCGTACCCGGCGACGACCGCGTGGCCGGAGGTCGGCGCGAGCAGCGTGGACAGGATCCGGACCAGGGTCGTCTTCCCGGCCCCGTTCGGCCCGAGCACCCCCATCACGGTGCCCTCGCGCACCTCCAGGTCGACCCCGTCCAGTGCCTTGGTCGCGCCGTAGTGCTTGACCAGCCCCCGCACCGTGACGGCGCTCCCCGCGCCGCCCAGGTCCTTGTCGTTTCGTGTCATGCGTACGACGGTGACAGCCCTCACCGACAAACCGCCGACATCCCGCCGACACTCCGCCCCGCGGCACCGACAGCGAGCCGACGGTCCCCGGAAAGGGGTCGGCCCCGCCGACGGGGGAAGATCGGCGGGGCCGGCCGTGGTGCGGCAGTGGCTCGAACGGCGGCGGCGCTGCCCGGGTGGCAGCGCGTCCGCTCAGTGCACGGAGTGCTCCTCCTGCGGGAACGTTCCGCCGACGACGTCCTCGGCGAACGCCTTCGCCGCCCCGCTCATGACCTGGCGCAGGTCCGCGTACTGCTTCACGAACTTCGGCACCCGCCCGCCGGTCAGCCCGAGCATGTCGGTCCACACCAGCACCTGGGCGTCGGTCCCCGGCCCCGCGCCGATCCCGACGGTCGGGATGTGCAGCGTCCGGGTCACCTCGGCGGCCAGCTCGGCCGGCACCAGCTCCAGGACCACCGCGAAGGCGCCCGCGTCCTGCACGGCCTTGGCGTCCCGCAGCAGCTGCTGGGCCGCCTCCTCGCCGCGCCCCTGCACCCGGTAGCCCATCGCGTTCACCGACTGCGGCGTCAGCCCGATGTGGGCCATCACCGGGATCCCGGACTCCACCAGCAGCTCGATCTGCCGGTGCGACCGCTCGCCGCCCTCCAGCTTCACGGCGCCGACACCGGCCTCCTTGACCAGCCGGGTCGCCGAGCGCAGCGCCTGCACCGGACCCTCCTGGTAGGAGCCGAACGGCAGGTCGCCCACGATCAGGGCGCGGGAGGTGCCCCGGACGACCGCGGCGGACAGCATCGTCATCTCGTCGAGGGTGACGGGCACGGTGGTCTCGTACCCGAGGTGGCAGTTGCCCGCGGAGTCGCCGACGAGCATCACCGGGATGCCGGCCTCGTCGAACACGGACGCGGTCATCGCGTCGTAGGCGGTGAGCATGGGCCACTTCTCGCCGCGCTCCTTGGCGGCGGCGATGTCGCGGACGGTGATGCGCCGCGTGCCCTTGCCCCCGTACAGCGCCCTGTTGCCGCCAGAGGGACCCGACGTCCCGGTCTGGGCAGCCGAAAGCTGCGTCATTGCAACGTCTCCCAACACGTCATCTCGAGGCGCCCTGACGGCGTCCCCGGACCACGTCCATGGTGGCACCTCGGCCCGGCGAGGGCCAGAGGCCCCCCTGTGAGTTCCGCCCCGCGCCCGGCCGCGGCCCTCCGGGCAATATCCCGGCAAGGACTCGGCAAAGCACTTCCGATACGAGACGGTCTCGTATCGAAACTGGCTACGCTGGCCCCATGACTTCTCCTGCCGCCCCCGCCCGCCGGGTCCCGGAGGCCGTGCACCGGCGCCGCTGGGCGATCCTCGGCGTGCTGATGCTGAGCCTGCTGATCGTCGTCCTGGACAACTCGATCCTGAACGTCGCGATCAAGACGATCTCCACCCCGGCGCCCACCGGCCTGGGCGCCACCCAGAGCGAGCTGGAGTGGGCGATCAACTCCTACACGCTCGTCTTCGCGGGCCTGCTGTTCAGCGCGGGGCTGCTGGGGGACCGGCTCGGCCGCAAGAAGGTGCTGATCGGCGGCCTCGTCGTGTTCGGCGTCGGCTCGGCGCTCGCCGCGTTCTCCGGCTCCCCGGCGGAGCTGATCGCCTTCCGCGCGGTGATGGGTCTGGGCGCCGCCTTCGTCATGCCGGCCACCCTCGCCGTCCTGATGAACGTCTTCGAGCGCGAGGAGCAGCCCAAGGCCATCGGCATCTGGGCGGGCGGCGTGGGTCTGGCCATCGCCATCGGCCCGATCACCGGCGGACTGCTCCTGGACCACTTCTGGTGGGGCTCGGTCTTCCTCGTCAACGTGCCCATCGTCGCCCTCGCCGTCGGCCTGATGCTGTGGCTGGTCCCCGACTCCCGTGACCCCAGCCCCGGCCGGATCGACCCCGTCGGCGTCGTGCTGTCCGTCACCGGCCTGGTCCTGCTGGTCTACGGCATCATCAAGGGCGGCCAGCTCGCCGACTTCACCGACGTCACGGTGCTGTCGACCATCGGCGCCGGTCTCGCCGTGCTCGCCGCCTTCGTGTGGGCCGAGAAGCGCAGCGACCATCCCTCGATCGACATCTCCTACTTCCGCGACAAGGTCTTCTCCGCCGCGATCGCCGCGATCGCGCTGGTCTTCTTCGCGCTGATGGGCGTCACGTTCTTCGCGGTGTTCTACACCCAGAGCGTGCGCGGCTACTCGCCGCTGGAGACCGGCCTGCTGATGCTGCCGCTGGCCGTCGCGCAGCTGGTCTTCGCGCCCCGGGCCCGCCTCCTGGTGGACCGCTTCGGCAACAAGGCCACCACCACCGCAGGACTGGTGGTGCTCGCGGCGACACTGGCCGCGTTCGCCGCGCTGGACGCGGACACCCCCATCTGGATCCTGGAGGTCGTCTTCTTCCTCATGGGCGCCGGCATGGCGCACGTGATGACCCCGGTCAGCGTCGTCATCATGCAGGCCCTGCCGCGCGAGAAGGCCGGCTCGGCCTCCGCGCTCAGCAACACCTTCCGCCAGGTCGGCGGCGCCCTCGGCATCGCCGTACTGGGGTCCGTGCTGTCCACCGCCTACCGCAACGGCATCGAGGACGACCTCGGCGCGCTGCCGCCCGGCGCCCGCCACTCCGCCGGCGAGTCCATCGAGGCGACCCTGGCCGTGGCGGACCGGCTGGGCGCGCGCGGCGAGGCCCTGGCCGGCCGGGCGAACGACGCGTTCCTGCACGCGATGCACGTCACCGCGCTGTGGGGAGCGGCCGTCGCGGCCCTGTGCGCGATCGTCGTCGCCGTGTTCCTGCCCGGCCGCGACAGGACGCCCGAAGGGACGGAAGGGGACAAGGAGTTGGTGTCGGCGGGGGACTGAAAACCCACGGGCGGCGGCCCGCCGCCACCGCCCGCCGGGGAGAATCGTCCCAGCCCACCGAAAGGACCCAGCGACGTGAGCCCGGCCGACACCGAACCCCGGCAGGACGGCACCGCACGGGGCCGCCCCCGCAGCGAGGCGGTCGAACGCGCCATCATCGAAGGGGTGATGAAGCTCCTGGAGGACGGCGTGCCCCTCGCGGAACTCTCCATCGAGCGCATCGCCCGCACCGCCGGCGTCGGCAAGGCCACCATCTACCGCCGCTGGAGCGGCAAGGAGGAACTCTTCGTCGACGTCATGCGGGCCGCCGAGCCCCCGGACCCCCAACTCCCCGGCACCTCCATGCGCGACGACCTCGTCGTCCTGCTGGAGGCCCTGCGCCGGCGCGGACTGGCCGGCCGGACCTCGGCGATCCTGCACAACGTGCACGCCCAGATGAAGAGCAGCCCGAACCTGTGGGCCGCCTACCACGACACCGTCATCCTGCCGCGCCGCCGGCTCGGCCTGGACGTGCTGCGCCGGGGACGGGAGAACGGCGAACTGCGCGCCGACGTCGACCTGGAACTCCTCAACGACATCGTGGTGGGCCCCGTCCTCGTCCGCACCCTGATGCGCCCCGACGCCGACCTGCCGGACGACCTCGCCGAGCGCGTCGTCGACACCCTCCTCCAGGGCCTGCGCCCCGTCAACGGCTGATCCCCGTGTGCGCGTTTGGTCACAGAGGGCGCTTTCTCCCCGCCCGTGCGGAACTCCCCGAGCGGCCCCGTACGTCCTCGCCCCCGTACGGCCGTCGAGGGGCGGCAGGAACGGAACCGATCATCCCCTAATGTCTTACGGACACAGGGGCGACGGTGTGCACGGCAGGTTGTGAGGCGACGGTATGGCGCAGCAGGCGTACATGACGGAGACGGACGGCGGAAGCCCGGGGCCCGAGCCCCGGACCTCCGGGCTTCGGCGCCTGCTCGACCGCCTGGGCCGGGGCTGGCGCGGCGACCGCCGTATCTGGCGCCGCGGCCTGGTCCTGGCCGCGTTCGCGGCCGTGCTGGCCCTGGTGATGCTGGCCCACTCCCACATCCCGAACGCGATCGGCAACCTGGGCAGCCTGATCGAGACGTTCCTGCCCTGGCTCGGGCTGTTCGTCCCCGTCCTGCTGCTCCTCGCCCTGCTGCGCAGGTCGGCGACGGCACTGATCGCGACCGTCCTTCCGGTGGCCGTCTGGCTGAACCTCTTCGGCGGCCTGCTCACCGACAAGACCGCCGGCGGCGGCGACCTGACGGTGGCCACGCACAACGTCAACGCCGACAACCCGGACCCGTCCCGCACCGCCCGGGACGTGGCCGCCTCGGGAGCGGACGTGCTGGCCCTGGAGGAGCTGAAGGCGACCGAGGTCCCCACGTACGAGGCGGCGCTGGCGGGGACGTACCGGTACCACGAGGTGGTGGGAACCGTCGGCCTGTGGAGCAAGTACCCGCTGAGCGACGTGAAGGCCGTCGACATCCGCCTGGGCTGGAAGCGCGCCATGCGCGCCACGGTCACCGCCCCGGCCGGACAGGTCGCGGTGTACGTCGCCCACCTCCCCTCGGTCCGCGTGAAGCTGGAGGCGGGCTTCACGGCCCGCCAGCGCGACAAGAGCGCCGACGCCCTGGGCGAGGCCATCGCCGCCGAGCCCCTGCACAACGTCGTCCTGCTCGGCGACCTGAACGGCACGATGAACGACCGCGCCCTGACCGCCGTCACCTCCCAGATGCGCTCCACCCAGGGCGCCGTGGGGAGCGGCTTCGGCTTCAGCTGGCCGGCGTCGTTCCCGATGGCGCGCATCGACCAGATCCTGGTCAGGGGCGCCGAACCGGAGACCTCCTGGACCCTCCCGGCCACGGCGAGCGACCACCTCCCCATCGCCGCCCGTGTGAAGGTCACCACACCGGACGGCTGAACCCCCAGGTCAGCCCCATTTCTTCCACGGCGGGAAACCCCGGCGCAACCGGATGGAATACAGGACCTGGGACACTTTGTTCCGCAAGTGAACATACAAAGTGCGCTCCACCGTTCGAAAGGTCCCCCGTTCCATGCCCCTGGCCCTGCTCGCCCTTGCCGTGGGTGCCTTCGGCATCGGTACCACCGAGTTCGTGATGATGGGGCTGCTCCCCGACGTCGCGGACGACCTGGGCATCTCCCTCCCCAGCGCGGGCCACCTGGTCTCGGCCTACGCCCTCGGCGTGGTCATCGGCGCCCCGCTGCTCGCCGCCGCGACGGCGAGGATGCCCCGCCGCACCGTGCTGATCGCCCTCATGGTCCTCTTCGTGGCGGGCAACGCCCTCTCGGCGCTCGCCCCCGACCACGGCTGGCTCCTGGCCGCCCGCTTCCTCAGCGGCCTCCCGCACGGCGCCTTCTTCGGCGTCGGCGCGGTGGTGGCCATGACGATGGCGACCCCGGAACGCAAGGCCCGATCGGTCTCCCTGATGTTCCTGGGCCTCACGACGGCCAACGTGGTCGGCGTCCCGGCGGCCACGCTCATGGGCCAGCACTTCGGCTGGCGGGCGACCTTCCTCGGCGTGAGCGCGATCGGCCTGGCGGCCATCGCCTCCCTGGCCCTGCTGATTCCCCGCGACGACAGCCCCGCCCCGCAGCAGGGCCTGCGCGGCGAACTGGCCACCCTGCGCTCCCTCCCGGTCTGGCTGGCCCTCGGCACGACGGTCGCCGGCTTCGGCGCGCTGTTCGCGGCGTACAGCTACATCACCCCGATGCTCACCGACTCCGCGGGCTACAGCGAGGCCAGCGTCACGCTGCTGCTCGCCCTCTTCGGAGTCGGCGCCACGGCCGGCAACCTCCTGGGCGGCCGCCTGGCCGACCACTCCCTGCGCGCGACCCTGTTCGGCGGCCTGGCCTCACTGACGGCCATCCTGGCCCTCTTCCCGCTCCTGATGCGCACGGAGATCACCGCGGCGGTGGCCGTCACCCTGCTCGGCACGGCGGCCTTCGCGACGGGCTCACCCCTCCAGCTGATGGTCATGGAGAAGGCCGCCGCGGCCCCCTCCCTGGCCTCCTCCGCCAACCAGGCGGCCTTCAACCTGGCCAACGCGGGCGGCGCGTGGATCGGCGGCCTGGCCCTGGCAGCGGGCTTCGGCCCGACGTCCCCGGCGCTCGCGGGCGCGCTGCTCGCCGCACTCGGCATCGGCGTGGCGGCGGTGGCGTACGTGGTGGACCGCGGGGGGAGGCGGACAGCGGGCCGCGAGCGGGTGGTCGCCGGACACGTGCCGCGGCAGACGGACGCACTGGACGGCGTCAGCGGAACGCCGTAACGGCGCAGGGCGAGGGGGAACGCCCCCTCGCCCCGCGGCCCGACTGCCCACCGTGGGCGAGGCAGGCGATGTGCCGCGTACGGCGAGGAGGGGACGGGGCGGGGGTGCCCGCCCGCAGCGGCCGGCGCGTCCGCACCCCACGCTTCTCGAGTGACCGATTCCGCGCCGGTCCGAGGACGGACACCCCCGACCCGGCCCCGCCCCACCCCCCACCCGTGGGCGCTACCCGCACCCCCACCGAAGAGCCCCCTGCGCCGCAGGCATCCCCCCGCTCACCCCGCCGGAGGCACCTGCTCCCGCCACCCGCTCGTGATCGGCAGCCGCCGGTCCTTCCCGAACCCCTTCGGCGAGATCTTCGTCCCCGGCGGATACTGCCGCCGCTTGTACTCCGCCCGGTCCACCATCCGCAGCGTCTTCGTCACCAGCTCCGCGTCGAACCCGGCCGCGACGATCTCGTCCGCCCCCCGGTCCCGGTCCACGTACAGCTCCAGGATCGCGTCCAGCACCGGATAGTCCGGCAGCGAGTCCGTGTCGACCTGCCCCGGCCGCAACTCCGCACTCGGCGGCTTCGAGATCGAGTTCTCCGGAATCGGCGGCGTCTGCCCCCGCTCCACCGCCGCCCGGTTGCGCCACCGCGCCAGCCGGAACACCGACGTCTTGTACACGTCCTTGATCGGCCCGTACGCCCCCACGGAGTCCCCGTACAGCGTCGAGTACCCCACCGCCAGCTCCGACTTGTTCCCCGGCGCCAGCACGATGTGCCCCTCCTGGTTGGAGACCGCCATCAGCAGCGTCCCCCGCAGCCGCGACTGGAGGTTCTCCTCCGCGAGCCCCGTCAGCCCCAACGCCCCCATGTACGCGTCGAACATCGGCTCGATCGCCACGGTGCGGAAGTTCAGCCCCGTCCGCCGCGCCAGCTCCGCCGCGTCGTCCTTCGAGTGCTCGGACGAGTACTTCGACGGCATGGACACGCCGTACACGTTCTCGGCGCCCACCGCGTCACAGGCGATCGCGGCGACCAGCGCCGAGTCGATCCCCCCGGACAGTCCGATCAGCACGGACCGGAACCCATTCTTCGCGACATAGGCCCGCAACCCCACGACCAGCGCGGAGTACACCTCCTCGTCGTCGTCGAGCCGCTCGGCGTACTCCCCGGTCACCTCGGCCTCGTACGCGGGCACGGGCGCCTCCGACAGCACGACCCGCTCGATCCGCAGCCCGTCGTCCACGACCCCCGTCGGGGCCTCCTCCACCGCGGCCGGCAGCTCCAGGTCGACCACGACACACGCCTCCGCGAACTGCGGAGCACGCGTCACGACCGCGCCGTCACGGTCGACGACGATCGAGTCCCCGTCGAAGACGAGCTCGTCCTGCCCGCCCATCATGGCGAGGTAGGCGGTGGTGCACCCGGCCTCCTGGGCCCGCTTGCGCACCAGCTCCAGCCGGGTGTCGTCCTTGTCGCGCTCGTAGGGCGAGGCGTTGATCGACAGCAGCAGCCCGGCCTTCGCCGACCGGGCGGCCGGCACCCGCCCCCCGTCCTGCCACAGGTCCTCGCAGATGGCGAGGGCGACGTCGACACCGCGCACCCGCACCACCGGCATGGTGTCGCCGGGCACGAAGTACCGGAACTCGTCGAAGACGCCGTAGTTCGGCAGGTGGTGCTTGGCGTAGCTCAGCACCACCTCACCGCCGTACAGCACGGCACCGGCGTTCTGCGGCGCGCCGGCCGGCTGCCCGTACTTCGGCTGGGCGGCGGCGCTGCGGTCGAGGTAGCCGACGATCACGGGAAGCTCCCCGAAGCCCTCCTCGGCGAGCCGCGCGGCGAGGGAGCGCAGGGCCGCGCGGGAGGCCTCCACGAAGGACGACCTGAGCGCGAGGTCCTCGACGGGATACCCGGTCAGCGCCATCTCGGGGAACGCCACGAGGTGGGCCCCCTGCTCGGCGGAGTGCCGGGTCCAGCGGACGATCGTGTCGGCGTTGCCGTCGAGGTCGCCGACGCGCGAGTCGATCTGATTCAGGGCGAGACGTAGTTGAGGCACGGGCCCAGTGTAATCGTCAAACCGACACGATGTAGGCGAGGCCCCACAGCGAGACCCCACCGAAGCCCCAGCGAGGCCTCAGCAAGACCCCACCGAAGCCCCACCGAGACCCCAGCCACCCCTCCACCCGGCCCCGAAAGAACCCCTACCCCTGTCCCTCACTCGCCGCGAGGCGCGGCCCCCCGCTCCCGCAGCATCCCCGCCATCAGCCGGATCTCCGACTCCTGCCCCTCGACCATCCCCCGGGCCAGCCGCTTCTCCACCCCCACCTCGCAGGCACGGACACACGCCTGCGCCATGTGCACCCCACCCCTGTGGTGGTCCGTCATGAGCTGCAGGTAGAAGACCTCGGCCCGCTCACCACCGAGCGAGGCGAGCCGCTTCATCTCGGCGTTCGTCGCCATCCCCGGCATCAGCGCGCCGTCCTCGCCGGAGCCCGCCGCCCCGCCCATGTCCATCCATGTCATCGGTGGCTCGGCGGACACCTTCGGCAGCTCCCACAGATCGAGCCAGCCCAGCAGCATGCCCCGCTGGTTGGCCTGCGTCTGGGCGATGTCGTAGGCGAGCCGCCTGACCTCCTCGTCGTCCGTCCGGTCCCGCACGACGTACGACATCTCCACGGCCTGCTGATGGTGCACGGCCATGTCCCGGGCGAACCCGGCGTCCGCGGAGGCGGCGGACGGCACCCGGTCCGACCCCTCGTCCCCGGCCACCGCGTAGGTGATCGCACCGGCCGCGACGAGCGCCGTCACCGCGGCCCCCGCGATCAGACCCACCTGCCTCACTTGGAGAGCCCGTTGGTGCAGGCGGCCCCCGGCTCGGGGGTCTGCTGCCCCTGGACGAACTTCTCGAGGAACGCGTCCACGGCCGGGTCGTTGGCCCCGGTCACCGCACGCTGGTGCCCCCAGGCGGTGAGCATGATCGGGTCCTTCTGGCCGTCGACCGGGCTCATCAGCGTGTACGGCGTCTTCTTCACCTTCGCCGCGAGCGCGTCGACGTCGGCCTTGTCGGCCGAGGCGTTGTACGTCACCCACACCGCGCCGTGCTCCAGCGAGTGGACGGCGTTGGTGTTGTTGATCTCGTCGGTGTAGACGTCGCCGTTGCAGTTCATCCACACGGGGTTGTGGTCACCGCCGACCGGCGGCGAGACGGGGTAGCTCACGGCCTTGGTCACGTGGTTGCGGCCCAGCGTGCCCTCCCACTTCCGCACGCCGTCGTCGCCGGTGACGAACCGGCCGGAGTTCTTGGAGTCCCCCGACGCGCTGCTGCTGTCGTCGTCCGACTGCGACTGGACGAGCACCACACTGCCGACGACGAGCCCGGTGACGACGACCACGCCGGCAACGATGGTGAGGATCCGGGTACGGCGCTCGCGGGCCTTCTCGGCGCGCCGCATCTCCTCTATGCGCGCCGTGCGGGACGCGCTGCTCTTCTTGGCGGAGCCCATGGGGAGTGTCCTTCGGGAGAGAAGTGTGACGAACGGGTGAGCTGATCGTAAGGGGGAAGGTGGGGCGCGACGTAGGGGGCGACGGGAACGGCCGGATACGACCCGGCCCGCGTCCGCCCGCCTCCCCGCCGGAGGAACGTCACGGACGTCGGGGCCGGAAGTCCGCTTGAGGAGCCCGCTTGGAAGGACATCGTGAAGGTCCGGAAGGTCCGGCCGGATAATTTGCAGCTGGAATGCCGAATACCTACGCTGCCCGGTATGCGGCTGCTGCGCTCCACCGACCTGGCCCTGCGGGTCCTGATGCGCCTCGCCGTGGCCGGCGACTCCCGTCCGACGACGCGTGACGTCGCGGCGGCCGTGGACGTGCCGTACACCCACGCCGCGAAGGTCGTGGCGGAACTCCAGCATAGAGGGCTGCTCATCGCCCGGCGCGGCCGTGGCGGCGGGCTGTCCCTCACGGAGAAGGGCCGTGGTGCCTCCGTGGGCGCCCTGGTCCGCTCCTTCGAGGGAGAGGGCGACGTGGTCGAGTGCGAGGGCGGCTCCTCCGTCGCCCCCTGCCCGCTGCGCTCGGACTGCCGCCTGCGCGGCGCCCTGCGCCGGGCTCAGGAGGCGTTCTTCGCCTCGCTGGACCCGATCACGGTGGCGGACATCGCCGCGGACCCCACGGGCCCGCTCCTGCTCGGCATCCCGCGGGCCCGCTAGCAGCCTGCCCCCGCGGGCCCGTCAGCAGCCCGCATCCCGCGGGTCCGCCGGCAGCCTGCCCCCGCGGGTCCGCCGGCAGCGGGTGGCTGTCCGGCGGATCCGCCGGACAGCCACCCGCCCGGATACAGCCCGGCCCCTGGTGCCGTCGGCCTGCCCCTGGTGCCGTCGGCCGGACCAGGCTCCGGCGGGACGCCGCCGTCCACCCAGCCGCCCCCGGCCCGCCCGAAACCGGCCGCCCACGGCTCCCGGCTCCCGGCTCCCGGTCCAGCCTGTGGGGGCGTCGCTCGGGTCGTGCCGCGGGTCACGGGGTTCGGCACGCCCCTCCGCGGCGTTGCCGTTGCGCGCCGGCACTCCGCGTCGACTCCCTCCTCCGCCTCGCGGGCGCACGCACCGGACCCCGCTCGACGGGGCTGCGAGGCACCCCCCGCCCGGGACCGGTCTGATCCCAACGGAACCCCCTGGCTAGCTGGCCAGCCACAGGTCGGGGCCGAACACCTCGTAGTGGATGTGGGCCGGCGCCACGCCCTTGCCGATCAGCTGCTCGCGCACCGCCCGCATGAACGGCAGCGGACCGCACAGGTACGCGTGCGTGGCCGGCGCGACCGGCACCTGCGCGAGGTCGACGTAGCCGGTGTGGGCACCCTCGGGGGCGTCCTGCTCGTACCAGAAGCGCACGGTCGCGTCCGGCAGCTTGGCCGGGAACGCCTCATGGTCCGCGCGCAGGGCGTGGTCGGCGGGGGAGCGGTCGCCGTGCACGACGGTGACCGGGGCGCGGTGCCCGCTCTCGGCGAGGTGCGCCAGCATCGCGGTGATCGGGGTCACGCCGATCCCGGCGGAGGCCAGCAGCAGCGGGGTGTCCGCGTCGGTGTCGAGGACCAGGTCGCCGTGGGCCTCGGACAGCTCCAGAACGTCACCGGCCCGCACGCGGGCGTGCAGGTGGTGGGACACCTCGCCCTCGGGGGCCGGGTCCGCGTGCACGCGCTTGACGCTGAACTGCCGCGCGTCGGGGTCGGGGGCCCCGGAGAGGCTGTACTGCCGTATCTGCCGGGCGCCGTCCGCGAGGGTGACGCGGACGGAGACGTACTGCCCCGCGCGGAAGGCGCGCACCGGGCCGCCGTCGGCCGGGCGCAGCCGGAAGGTCACGACGTCGGCGGTCTCGGTGATCCGTTCGACGACCTCCCAGGTCCGCCACTGGTGCCCGCCGCGCTCCTCGTACAGCCGCTTCTCGATGGCGGTCAGGGCGTTCGCCATCAGCCAGTAGACCTCGTCCCAGGCGGCGGCGACCTCGGGGGTGACGGCCTCGCCCAGGACGTCGGCGATGGCGGCGAACAGGTGCTTGTGGACGATCGCGTACTGGTCCGGGGTGATGCCGAGGGAGGCGTGCTTGTGGGCGATGCGCCCCAGCATCGCGTCGGGCCGCTGGTCCGGGTGGTCCAGCAGGTGCGTGGCGAACGCCGCGATCGATCCAGCGAGGGCCTGGCGCTGGGTGCCGGAGGCCTGGTTTCCGCGGTTGAACAGGTCGCGCAGCAGCTCGGGGCGGGCGGCGAACATCCCGGTGTAGAAGCGCTCGCTGATCTCGCCGAGGGACGCGCCGACGGCGGGAAGGGTAGCGCGGACGACGGTGGCGGACTGCTCGGACAGCATCGGGTCTCCTCATGGCTGGGTACCTGTGCCCCCATTAAAACTTGCATCCGAAATTCCAATTTAGGGGGGGGTGGGTTTCGCGGAGCCGGAAGGGGAGCGGCGGGGCGGGTGGGGGTCGGGCGTTACGGATGCCTGCCCGAAAGGGCAAGATGGGCAGCGGAGCGGTACACCTGTCGTGTGCCAGGCGTTCAGGCCGCGGCCAGCCGCCCGATCAAGGTCGGCAACGCGTATGAAACGCTCGTGTGGTGGGATGCTCGGGAGCCCGACCGCCTCCCGTGGTGCGGGAGCGGACAGGCGGCCTGACCGGCAAGGATGGGGAAGCGGAAGATGGACAAGCAGCAGGAGTTCGTGCTCCGGACGTTGGAGGAGCGCGACATCCGGTTCGTGCGCCTGTGGTTCACCGACGTGCTGGGCTTCCTGAAGTCCGTGGCCGTCGCCCCCGCCGAGCTGGAGCAGGCGTTCGACGAGGGCATCGGCTTCGACGGCTCCGCCATCGAGGGCTTCGCCCGGGTGTACGAGTCCGACATGATCGCCAAGCCGGACCCGTCGACCTTCCAGATCCTCCCGTGGCGCGCCGAGGCCCCCGGTACGGCCCGCATGTTCTGCGACATCCTGATGCCGGACGGCTCCCCGTCCTTCGCGGACCCGCGCTACGTCCTCAAGCGCGCGCTGGCCCGCACCTCCGACCTGGGCTTCACCTTCTACACCCACCCGGAGATCGAGTTCTTCCTGCTGAAGAACAAGCCGGTCGACGGCAGCCGCCCGACCCCCGCGGACAACTCGGGCTACTTCGACCACACCCCGCAGAACGTGGGCATGGACTTCCGCCGCCAGGCGATCACGATGCTGGAGTCGATGGGCATCTCGGTGGAGTTCTCCCACCACGAGGGCGCCCCCGGCCAGCAGGAGATCGACCTGCGCTACGCGGACGCGCTCTCGACGGCGGACAACATCATGACGTTCCGCCTGGTCATGAAGCAGGTGGCGCTGGAGCAGGGCGTCCAGGCGACCTTCATGCCGAAGCCCTTCTCCGAGCACCCGGGCTCCGGCATGCACACCCACCTCTCCCTCTTCGAGGGCGACCGCAACGCCTTCTACGAGTCCGGCGCGGAGTACCAGCTCTCCAAGGTCGGCCGTTCCTTCATCGCGGGCCTGCTGCGGCACGCGGCGGAGATCTCGGCGGTCACCAACCAGTGGGTCAACTCCTACAAGCGCATCTGGGGCGGCACCGAGCGCACGGCCGGCGCCGGCGGCGAGGCCCCGTCGTACATCTGCTGGGGCCACAACAACCGCTCGGCCCTGGTCCGGGTGCCGATGTACAAGCCCGGCAAGACCGGCTCCGCCCGCGTGGAGGTCCGCTCCCTGGACTCCGGCGCCAACCCTTACCTGGCCTACGCGCTGCTCCTGGCGGCCGGCCTGAAGGGCATCGAGGAGGGCTACGAGCTCCCGCCGGGCGCCGAGGACGACGTGTGGGCCCTCTCCGACGCGGAGCGCCGCGCCCTCGGCATCGAGCCGCTCCCGCAGAACCTGGGCGAGGCCCTGACCCTGATGGAGCGCAGCGACCTGGTCGCCGAGACCCTCGGCGAGCACGTCTTCGACTTCTTCCTCCGCAACAAGAAGCAGGAGTGGGAGGAGTACCGCTCCGAGGTCACCGCGTTCGAGCTGCGCAAGAACCTGCCGGTGCTGTAGGCGCGCCCCGGAGCGAACGGGTGTCCCCGTCGGCGCGGCGGGGAGAGAGGGGCCGGCGGTCGTACACCGCCGGCCCCTCTCGCGTACCCCGTCCCCGCCCTCCTCAGAAGGCGAGCACGCAGGCGACGGCCACGTCGACCGTGAGGACGGGCAGGTGGACCATCATCACCGAGTCGGAGAACAGCGCGCCCGTCCACGGGACGCTCGACAGATAGGGCCGGGTGTCCATGCTGAAAAGGGGGACGCGCGGCGGCCGGTGCAGGGCGGCGTCGTCGTAGAGCCGTCGGAACATGCGCTCGCGCCGCAGGTAGAAGCCGTCGAGCGCCCAGAAGCCCAGGCCGATGAGGAGCGCCAGGGTGGCGATGCGCCACTGGTCGACCTGGACCGAGACGGCCAGGAGGACACCGGTCGCGGTGACGCTCCACCCCCGGATCAGGAAGACGTTGTTGCCGAGCCGAGCGATGGTCGCCTGGATGAACTCGAGATGCTTGATCCTTTCGTTCTCCGACCTGACGTCCGCCTCCACGTCGTCCCTTCCTTCTCCGGGTTCGTCGGGCCGCCGCCCCCGGCGTTGGGGGGAGCGGTCGCCGCACGGCCGCCGTCCCGTCCGGCGGGCCGCCGAGCGAGCCCGCGGCGGAACGGTCCGCTGTGCGTCATGGCGTCATCGTGCCCCACGTTCCGCTCGCCGTACGGCCACTCTCCGCGACCCGGGGCCCCGCGGCGGCGGTGAGCCGGGGGACGGCACGTTCCCAAGAACCGGAAGGCGACCGTCCGTAACTGCGCGGAACCTTGTCAGCCCCGAGGACGTAGCTTTACTGTCACGACAACAGAAAGCGCTTTCCCGCCGATGGGTCCGGCCCACCCCCGCCCTCCCTCATCGGTTCTACTGACATGCCCATGACATGACCGAAAGGCGAGACGACAATGAGACGATCAGTCGCAGTACGGCTCTCGGCGTTAGCGGCCACGGGAGCCGTCGCGGCCGCGACGGGGCTGGCGATGTCCACGGCCGAGGCATCCGCCGGAGCATCCGCCGGGACGTCCGCCGCGGTGGCCGCCGCCGGCGCCACCGGTTACGCGACCCAGAACGGCGGCACCACCGGAGGCGCGGGCGGCCAGACGGTCCGTGCCACCACCGGCACCGCGATCCACCAGGCGCTGTGCAGCCGCGCCAGCAGCTCCACCCCGATCGTCATCCAGGTCGAGGGCACCATCAACCACGGCAACACCAGCAAGGTGTCGGGCGGCAGCTGCAGCACCGCCGACGGCGTGATCGAGCTGAAGCAGATCAGCAACGTCACCATCGTCGGCGTGGGCAACGGCGCCGTCTTCGACCAACTGGGCATCCACATCCGGGAGTCCAGGAACATCATCATCCAGAACGTGACGATCCGGAACGTCAAGAAGTCCGGCTCGCCCACGTCGAACGGCGGTGACGCCATCGGCATGGAGAGCGGTGTGCGCAACGTGTGGGTCGACCACACCACGCTGGAGGCGTCGGGCGGCGAGTCGGAGGGCTACGACGGCCTCTTCGACATGAAGGACAACACGCAGTACGTCACCCTCTCCTACAGCACCCTGCGCAACTCCGGCCGCGGCGGCCTCATCGGCTCCAGCGAGAGCGACACCTCGAACGGCTACGTCACGTTCCACCACAACCTGTACGAGAACATCGACTCCCGTACGCCCCTGCTGCGCGGCGGCATCGCGCACATCTACAACAACCACTACAAGAGCCTGAACGAGTCCGGGATCAACTCCCGCGCCGGGGCCCGCGCCAAGGTGGACAACAACTACTTCGAGGACTCCAAGGACGTCCTCGGCACGTTCTACACGGACGCGGCCGGCTACTGGCAGGTCAGCGGCAACATCTTCGACAACGTGACCTGGTCCGAGCGGGAGGGCGACCACAACCCGGCCGGTCCGAACCCGACGTCGAACACCTCGGTGAGCATCCCGTACGCGTTCACGCCGGACGCGGCGAGCTGCGTGCCGAGCGTCGTGAGCCAGACCGCGGGCGCCAACAAGGGCCTGAAGGTGTCGGACGGCAGCTGCACCCCGCAGACCCCGGACCCGACCGAGCCGGACCCCACCGAGCCGGACCCCACGGACCCCGACCCGACCGACCCGCCGAGCGGCACCAACCTCAGCCTCGGCGCCGGCGCCGACGGCAGCAGCAAGGCCGACGGGACGAGCTACGGCAACGTCCGTGACGGCAGCATGAGCACCTACTGGTCGCCGGCCGGCTCGACCGGCTCGGTCTCGGTCAAGTGGGGCACCGCCACCACCGTCTCCAAGGTCACCATCCGCGAGGCGGCGGGCGCCGAGGGCGCCATACGGTCCTACCGGGTCGTCAACCACGACACCGGAGCGGTCCTGGCCTCCGGCAGCGGAGCGGGCGTCATCGGCTTCCCCGCGACCTCCCTGAAGAAGATCACCTTCGAGATCACCGGCTCCTCGGGCACCCCGCGGATCGCCGAGTTCGAGACGTACGCGAGCTAGCACGGGCCGGGGGCCGTCCCCTGACGGGCGGCCCCCGGCGCGCGCCGCCCCCGGCGCGCCCGTCACCCCGTGCGGTGACCGCCTTTCACCGGCACCGCCCGCCCGGTTACGCCCCCGCCAGGTCCCCCAGCACCTTGTGCAGCGGCTCCTCCGCACGGCGCCGGTACTCCTGGACGGACCAGCCGTTGCCGTCCGGGTCCTTGAAGTACATGAACGTGGCGCCGTCGGACGGGGCGTACTGGACCGGTTCGGAGACGTCCAGGCCCCGCGCGACCAGTTCGGCGTGGGCCGCCCGGATGTCGGCGACGCAGAGCTGGAGCCCCTGGTAGGAGCCGGGCTCCGGGGTGGGACCGGGGGTCATCTTCCACAGGCCGTCGCCGAGGGCGATCGAGCAGCCGGAGCCCGGCGGGGTCAGCTGGACGATGCGCAGGCCCGGCATGACCTCCTGGTCGATGTCGACGTGGAAGCCGACCTTGTCCCGGTAGAAGTCCCGGGCCCGGTCGATGTCGCTCACCGGGAGCGGGATCACTTCGAGGGTCATGTCCATGAACTGCGGCTCCTTCGTCGACTCCGGCGTCACGCGAACCGCCGCCCCGTCCGGCTCAACGGCTCCCCCCCACCGAAGCCGAAAACGGCGCCCTCCGCCACCGAAAACGGTGCCCTTCGCCACCGAAAACGGCGTCCTTCGCCACGGCCACCGAAGTCGGCCCCCACGGCCACCGAAGTCGGCCCCCACGGCCACCGAAGTCGGCGCCCTCCGCCACCGAAACCGGCCCCCTCCGCCACCGGCCACCGACGTCGGTCCCCTCCGCCACCCGAGTCGGCCCCCTCCGCCACCGAGAACACGTCGGCGGACCCCCGACCGACCCGGGCCGTGCACCGGTACTCCGGTTAGGCTCATGGCCGTACGACCCGATCCGACCCGGTGCGACTCGATCCGGGTCGAGAGGCACGAGGGAGGCCGGGGATGACGTCGGCGCCGGGGCGCAGGAGCAGTACCTTCACGCGGCTGCTGCGGCACGGCTTCACCGATCCGTCGGCCGCCGAGCGCCTGCTCGACACCGACGGGCTGACCGCCCTGCGCAACGACCCCGTGCTGCTGGAGGCCCTCGGCGCCACCGCCGACCCCGATCTCGCGCTGCTCGGGCTGGTGCGGCTGCTGGAGGCGCAGAGCGGCGCCACCGCACGGCAGGAGCTGCTGGACACGCTGATAGCGGCCAAGCCGCTGCGGGACCGGCTGCTCGGGGTGCTCGGCGCCTCCGCCGCGCTCGCCGAGCACCTGGCCCGGCACCCCAGCGACTGGCAGGCGCTCGTCACCTACGAACCCCGCGACCTGCACCCCGGGATCGAGGAGTTCGAGCGTGGCCTCGCCGGTGCCACCGACCCGGTCTCGCTGCGCGTCGCCTACCGCCGCTGTCTGCTGTCCATCGCCGCCCGCGACGTCTGCGGCACGATCGAGGTCGCCCAGACCGCCGCCGAACTCGCCGACCTGGCCACCGCGACCCTGCGCCGCGCGCTGGGGCTGGCCGCTGCCGCCGCGCCCGAGGACGCCGCCCTGTGCCGCCTCGCGGTGATCGCGATGGGCAAGTGCGGGGGACACGAGCTGAACTACGTCTCCGACGTCGACGTGATCTTCGTGGGGGAGGCCGTCGACGGGGGAGACGAAGGCAAGGCGCTGCGCGCCGCCGGCCGGCTGGCCGCGCACATGATGCGGATCTGCTCCGAGACCACCGTCGAGGGCTCCATCTGGCCCGTCGACGCCAACCTGCGGCCCGAGGGCCGCAACGGCCCGCTGGTGCGCACCCTCGCCTCCCACCTCGCCTACTACCAGCGCTGGGCCAAGACCTGGGAGTTCCAGGCGCTCCTCAAGGCCCGTCCCGTCGCCGGTGACCCCGCGCTCGGCGAGGAGTACACGACCGCGCTCCAGCCACTGGTGTGGCAGGCCGCCGAGCGGGAGAACTTCGTCGCCGACGTGCAGAAGATGCGCCGCCGCGTGGTGGAGAACATCCCCGCCGCCGAGATCGACCGCCAGCTGAAGCTCGGGCCGGGCGGCCTCAGGGACGTCGAGTTCGCGGTGCAGCTGCTCCAGCTGGTGCACGGCCGCGCCGACACCTCCCTGCGCAGCGGCACCACCCTCGACGCGCTGAAGGCGCTCGCCGCCGGCGGGTACGTCGGCCGCTCGGACGCCGCCCAGCTCGACGACGCCTACCGCTTCCTGCGCTCCATGGAGCACCGCATCCAGCTCTACCGGCTGCGCCGCACCCACCTCGTCCCCGAGGACGAGGCCGACCTGCGCCGCCTGGGCCGCTCCCTGGACCTGCGCACCGACCCGGTCGCCACCCTCCACCGCGAATGGAAGCGGCACGCCTCCGTCGTACGGCGGCTGCACGAGAAGCTGTTCTACCGGCCGCTGCTCGACGCGGTCGCCGCGCTCGCCCCCGGCGAGGCCCGGCTCAGCGCGGAGGCCGCCCGCGAGCGCCTGGTCGCCCTCGGCTACGCGGACCCCGCCGCCGCGCTGCGGCACCTGGAGGCGCTGGCGTCCGGGGTCAGCCGCAAGGCGGCCATCCAGCGCACCCTGCTGCCGGTGCTGCTGGGCTGGTTCGCGGACTCCGCCGACCCGGACGCCGGACTGCTCACCTTCCGCAAGGTCTCCGACGCGCTCGGCAAGACCCCCTGGTACCTGCGGCTGCTGCGCGACGAGGGGGCCGCCGCCGAGAACCTGGCCCGCGTGCTCTCCGCCGGGCGGCTCGCCCCCGACCTGCTGATGCGCGCCCCCGAGGCGGTCGCCCTGCTCGGCGACGGGGACGGCGGGGGACTCACCCCCCGCTCCCGCGCCCACCTGGAGCAGGAGGTCCTCGCCGCCGTCGGCCGCGCGGACAACGCCGTCCAGGGCGTCACCGCCGCCCGCGGGGTGCGCCGCCGCGAGCTGTTCCGCACGGCGGCGGCGGACATCGTCGGCTCCTACGGCACCGAGTCCCAGCCTGCCGAGGCCGACCAGGGCGCGCTGGTGGACCTGGTCGGCGGCGCCGTGTCCGACCTGACCGCCGCCACCCTCGCCGGCACGCTGCGCGCCGTGGTCCGCGAGGGCTGGGGGGACACCCTGCCCACCCGGTTCGCGGTCATCGGCATGGGCCGCTTCGGCGGGCACGAGCTGGGCTACGGCTCCGACGCGGACGTCCTGTTCGTGCACGAACCGCGCGAGGGCGTGGACGAGCGGGAGGCGTCCGAGGCGGCCAACAAGGTCGTCTCCGAGATGCGCCGGCTGCTGCAGATCCCCAGCGCCGACCCGCCGCTGCTCATCGACGCCGACCTGCGCCCGGAGGGCAGGTCCGGCCCCCTGGTGCGCACCCTGAAGTCGTACGAGGCGTACTACCGGCGCTGGTCGCTGGTGTGGGAGCGGCACGCGCTGCTGCGCGCCGAGCACGTCGCCGGGGACGAGGACCTGGGCCGCCGCTTCATCGAGCTGATCGACCCGCTGCGCTACCCGGCCGACGGGCTCGACGACGAGGCGGTGCGGGAGATCCGGCGACTGAAGGCCCGGATGGAGTCCGAGCGGCTGCCGCGCGGTGCCGACCCCAAGCTGCACGCCAAGCTCGGCCCGGGCGGGCTGTCCGACGTGGAGTGGACCGTGCAGCTGCTCCAACTGCGGCACGGCGCTCGGGAGCCGGGACTGCGCACCACCAGGACGCGCGAGGCGCTGGCCGCCGCCCGTGCCGCCGGGCTGATCTCCGAGGAGGACGCCGCCACCCTCGACGAGGCCTGGGTGCTCGCCACCCGGGTGCGCAACGCGGTGATGCTGGTCCGCGGCCGGGCGGCGGACACCTTCCCCACCGTCCCCCGGGAACTGGGGGCCGTCGGCCGCTACCTGGGCTACGGCCCCGGCCACGCGGGCGACATGCTCGACGCGTACCGGCGTACGGCGCGCAGGGCGCGGGCCGTGGTGGAGGAGCTGTTCTACGGCGGGTCGTAGCGCCCGGCGGGCGGGCCGGCCGGTCCGGACGGGCGGACCCGCCCGGCGTCTCAGCCCTGCTTCGGCACCGGGACGGTGCCCTGTTCCCGTTTCTCCCGGCCGGGCACCAGCCTCGGCAGCGAGTACGGCCGGCTGCCGTACCAGACCCGGGCGACCCCGTAGCCGAAGGCGAGGCACAGCACGCCGCCCACCGCGTCCATCCAGAAGTGGTTGGCGGTGGCGACGATGACCACCAGCGTGGCCACCGGGTACAGCGCGCCCAGGACGCGCGCCCACGGGACCGCGGCCAGCGCGAAGATCGTCAGTCCGCACCAGACCGACCAGCCGATGTGCATCGACGGCATCGCGGCGTACTGGTTGGACATGTTCTTCAGGTCGCCGGAGGCCATCGACCCCCATGTCTCGTGCACCAGGACGGTGTCGACGAAGTCCTGGCCGTTCATCAGCCGGGGCGGGGCGAGCGGATACAGGTAGTAGCCGGCCAGGGCGATGCCGGTGGTGGTGAACAGGACCGTCCGGGTCGCCGCGTACCGGCCGGGATGACTACGGTAGAGCCACACCAGGACACCCAGCGTCACCACGAAGTGCAGGGTGGCGTAGTAGTAGTTCATGCCGACGACGAGCCAAGTCACCGAGTTCACGGCGTGGTTGACGGACTGCTCGAAGGCCGTGCCGAGTTGCTGCTCCAGCCGCCAGATCCAGTCGGCGTTGCGCAGCGCCTCGGCCCGCTGTTCCGGCACCGCGTTGCGGACGAGCGAGTACGTCCAGTAACTCACCGCGATCAGCAGGATCTCGAACCACAGCCGGGGCCGGCGGGGGACGCGGGGGCGGCGCAGGAAGGTCCGCCCCGTTTCTTCCGCGACGGGATGCGGAACGGCCCTTTCCAGGCCTTCCAGCGTTGTCACGGTCGTGTCACCCATGGGCACAGAGTCTGCCAGAAAAGCCCCACCCCTCAGATCATCCCCCGGTCCCGTCCCGCCCGCATGTTCTCCCCCGACGACAGGCGGGTGCCCTCCTACCGTGGCAGTGCGCGGGACGTCGTTTCCTCCACCCTAGGGACGATTCCGGTCCCCAGGGGCCGAAGCGGTCGAACCGCGCACCACCAGTTCCGGCATGAACACGAACTCGCTGTGCGGGGCGGGCGTTCCACCGATCTCCTCCAGCAGCGTGCGCACCGCCGCCTGACCCATGGCCGGGACGGGCTTGCGGACCGTGGTGAGCGGCGGATCGGTGAAGGCGATCAGCGGGGAGTCGTCGAAGCCGACCACCGAGACGTCCTTCGGCACGTCCAGGCCGCGCTGCCGCGCCGCCCGTATGGCGCCGAGCGCCATCATGTCGCTCGCGCACACCACCGCGGTGCAGTCGCGGTCCATCAGCGCGTTGGCGGCGGCCTGGCCGCCCTCCAGGGTGTAGAGGGAGTGCTGGATCAGCTCGGTCTCGACCGTGGCGGCGCTCAGCCCCAGCTGTTCCTGCACAGTGCGCACGAACCCCTCGATCTTGCGCTGCACCGGCACGAACCGCTTCGGCCCGAGCGCCAGCCCGATCCGGGTGTGGCCGAGGGAGGCGAGGTGGGTGACCGCGAGCGCCATCGCCGCCCGGTCGTCGGGGGAGATGAACGGCGCCTGCACCTTCGGCGAGAAGCCGTCCACGAGCACGAACGGCACGCCCTGGGCGCGCAGTCGCTCGTAGCGCTGCATGTCGGCGGTGGTGTCCGCGTGCAGTCCGGAGACGTAGATGATGCCCGCCACCCCGCGGTCCACGAGCATCTCCGTCAGCTCGTCCTCCGTCGACCCGCCCGGGGTCTGGGTGGCGAGCACCGGGGTGTAGCCCTGGCGGGTCAGCGCCTGCCCGATGACCTGGGCCAGCGCCGGGAAGATCGGGTTCTCCAGCTCGGGGGTGATCAGACCGACCAGGCCCTCGCTGCGCTGCCGCAGCCGCACCGGGCGCTCGTAGCCCAGTACGTCGAGCGCGGCGAGCACGGACTGGCGGGTGGTGGAGGCGACGCCCGGCTTGCCGTTCAGGACCCGGCTGACGGTCGCCTCGCTCACCCCCGCCTGAGCAGCGATATCAGCAAGCCTTGTGGTCACAGGACTGGACTGTAGCGGCCGGGTTCCGCCTTGCACACCGACGGGACGCCTGGTGCGCGCCGTCGGACGGCCCGTTGCGGGCTGCTGGGTCATCGCGGTCCCTCACGTGGTGGTCGGCGTCCGGTCGCAAGGGATGATTCCCCCGGCGGCAACGGATGGCAAGTGCTTGCAGAGTCTTGCACAACGGTCCGAACCCCCGCCGTACGGGCGGAAACCCGGGTCGCGCGGGGGTCGAGAGCAGGTCACGGCGGCATAACTCTCGGCGCTGCTTGCAAAACTTTTCTGCAAAGTCTTTCGATTCGGTTCCATCGCTGTTACGTTCACGTCGCCCGGCGGCGTCCCCCACTCTCGAATCCAATCGAGCGGGAGGGGCCCCCATCGGCGCAGTCGGCAAGTCGGCAGGGCGGCAGACGGGGCCGCTCCCTGCACCACACGGGCTTTCACCCTCAAGGAGAACTCATGCGGCGTGGCATAGCGGCCACCGCGCTGGTGGCGTCCCTCGCCCTCGCGGCGACGGCCTGCGGCGGAGACAGCGACAGCGGCGACGAGGCCGGCGGCCCGGTCACCATCACCTGGTGGGACACCTCCAACGCGACCAACGAGGCGCCGACGTACCAGGCCCTGGTCAAGGAGTTCGAGGCCGCCAACAAGGACATCAAGGTCAAGTACGTCAACGTCCCCTTCGACCAGGCGCAGAACAAGTTCGACACCGCCGCCGGTTCCAAGGGCGCCCCCGACGTGCTGCGCTCCGAGGTCGGCTGGACCCCCGCCTTCGCCAAGAAGGGCTTCTTCGTGCCGCTGGACGGCACCGAGGCCCTCGCCGAGCAGGACAAGTTCCAGCCCAACCTGATCGAGCAGGCCAAGTACGAGGGCAAGACCTACGGCGTCCCGTTCACCACGGACACCCTGGCCTTCGTCTACAACAAGGAACTGTTCGAGAAGGCCGGCGTCGAGGCGCCCAAGACCTGGGACGACCTGAAGAAGGCCGCCGCCACCATCAAGGACAAGACCGGCGTCGACGGCTACTGGGGCTCCACCGCCGGCTACTACGCCCAGCCGTTCCTGTACGGCGAGGGCACCGACATGGTCGACGCCGACGCCAAGAAGGTCACCGTGAAGTCGCCGGAGGCCGAGAAGGCGTACGGCACCTGGCTGGACCTCTTCGACGGCAAGGGCCTGCACAAGGCCGACACCACCGCCGACGCCTACGCCCACATCCAGGACGCGTTCGTCAACGGCAAGGTCGCCTCGATCATCCAGGGCCCGTGGGAGATCACCAACTTCTACAAGGGCTCCGCGTTCAAGGACAGGAACAACCTCGGCATCGCCACCGTCCCGGCCGGCTCCACCGGCAAGGCGGGGGCCCCGACCGGCGGCCACAACCTGTCCGTCTACGCCGGCTCCACCGAGGACAAGCAGCAGGCCGCGCTGAAGTTCGTGAAGTTCATGACCTCCGCCAAGGCGCAGGAGACCATCGCGCTGAAGAACTCCACGCTGCCCACGCGCGACGACGCCTACACCGCCGAGGTCAAGACCGACCCGGGCATCGCCGGCTACCAGACGGTCCTCCCGGCCGCCCAGCCGCGCCCGGCCCTGCCCGAGTACAGCTCGCTGTGGGGGCCGATGGACGACGAGCTGCCCCAGATCGCGGGCGGCAAGGAGTCCCTGGACAAGGGCCTGGGCGACGCGGAGACCGCGATCGCCAAGCTGGTGCCGGACTTCAGCAAGTAACCCGCGTGGCCGCCGGACCCGCTTCCAGGAGGGGAGGGTCCGGCGGCCGCCGGCCTGTGTGCCGTACCCCTTGATCATCCAGAAGGTGCCGAACCATGACAGTCGCCATCGACCGCGCCACCGGCAAGCGCAGCGGTGACCGCGCGCCCCGGCCGGGGCCGGCCAGCCGCCTGAAGCGCAGTTTCGACAAGCACTGGTACGCCTACGTCATGATCGCGCCGGTGGCCGTCGTGCTCGGCGTCCTCGTGCTGTACCCCCTGGCGTACGGCTTCTACCTCACCCTCACCGACGCCAACAGCCTCAACTCGGCCCGCACCATCGGCGTCAACGAGATCGAGGCCACCTACAAGTTCATCGGCCTGGACAACTACGCCGACATCCTGTGGGGCGAGACCGCCTACGACCGCTTCTGGTCGCACTTCGTCTGGACGATCGTGTGGACGGCCGCCTGTGTCGCCCTGCACTACGGCATCGGCCTGGGCCTGGCCCTGCTGCTCAACCAGAAGCTGCGCGGCCGCACCCTGTACCGGCTGGTCCTGGTCCTGCCGTGGGCCGTGCCGACCTTCGTCACCGTCTTCGGCTGGCGCTTCATGCTCGCCGACGCCGGCATCATCAACTCCGGCCTGGACGCGCTCGGCCTGCCGACGCCGCTGTGGCTGGAGGACACCTTCTGGCAGCGGTTCGCCGCGATCATGGTCAACACCTGGTGCGGTGTGCCCTTCATGATGGTCTCCCTGCTCGGCGGCCTGCAGTCCATCGACGCCAGCCTCTACGAGGCGGCCGAGATGGACGGCGCCACCGCCTGGCAGCGGTTCCGCCACGTCACCCTGCCCGGTCTGCGCTCGGTCAGCTCCACCGTGGTCCTGCTCGGCATCATCTGGACGTTCAACCAGTTCGCCGTGATCTTCCTGCTGTTCGGCAACACCGCGCCGGACGCGCAGATCCTCGTGACCTGGGCCTACCAGCTCGGCTTCGGACAGCAGCCGCGCGACTTCGCGCAGTCCGCCGCCTACGGCATGCTGCTGCTGGCCATCCTGATCGTCTTCACCTCCTTCTACCGCCGCTGGCTGAACCGCAATGAGCAGCAGCTCGCGATCTGAGGCAGGAGTCCCCATGAGCACCACCACCGTCACCACCACTGCTCCGGCGGACCGGCCTGCCGACGACCCGCGCCCGCCCCGCGGAGTGCGCCGGCGCGGCGAGAGCAGCCCGCTGGCGAGGCTCACCTCGCACGGCGTGCTGATCACGGCCAGTCTGATCGCGTTGTTCCCGGTCGCCTGGCTGGTCTTCCTGTCCCTCGGCCCCGACAAGGACGACTATCTGCGTCCCGGCGGCATCTGGGGCAAGATGACGCTCGACAACTACACGTTCGTGCTGCAGAACACGAACTTCTTCGACTGGCTGAAGAGCTCGCTGATCGTCTCGCTCGGCACCACCGTCATCGGTGTCCTGGTCGCCGCCACCACCGGCTACGCGGTCTCCCGCATGCGCTTCCCCGGGTACAAGAAGTTCATGTGGGTGCTCCTGGTCACCCAGATGTTCCCGGTGGCCGTCCTGATGGTGCCGATGTACCAGATCCTCTCGGACCTGCGGCTCGTCGACAGCTACCTTGGACTGGTCCTCGTCTACTGCACGACGGCGGTGCCGTACTGCGCCTGGCTGATGAAGGGCTATTTCGACACCATCCCGTTCGAGATCGACGAGGCTGGACGGGTCGACGGGCTGACCCCCTTCGGCACGTTCGCGCGGCTGATCCTGCCGCTCGCCAAGCCCGGGCTGGCGGTCGCCGCGTTCTACAGCTTCATCACCGCGTTCGGAGAGGTCGCCTTCGCCACGACGTTCATGCTCGACGACGAGAAGTACACGCTCGCCGTCGGTCTGCAGAGCTTCGTCAGCGAGCACGACGCACAGCGCAACCTCATGGCCGCCACCGCGGTCCTGATCGCGATCCCGGTCTCCGCGTTCTTCTACCTGGTGCAGAAGAACCTGGTCACCGGCCTCACGGCCGGCGGTACGAAGGGCTGACCCCCTTCGCCTGAAGACTCCCGCGTGCCTCACCTCACGCGGGTAGGCGGCCGCGGTGTCCATCCGACCCCGCTGTCACCGCGGCCGCCTCGTCCTCCCGCCGCCCCACTCGCCTCCCTGACCGAACCTCGTATCAAGGACGACATGAGCCAGCAGCACTCCGCCGCCCCGGCCCCGACCCCCACCTCCGACGCGGCCGTCGCCACCGTCACCCGGCGCCGCGACTGGTGGCGGGACGCGGTGATCTACCAGGTGTACCCGCGCAGCTTCGCCGACAGCAACGGCGACGGCATGGGCGACCTGGAGGGCATCCGCTCCCGCCTGCCGTACCTGCGCGACCTCGGTGTGGACGCCGTGTGGCTCAGCCCCTTCTACGCCTCGCCGCAGGCCGACGCCGGCTACGACGTCGCCGACTACCGCGCCGTCGACCCCATGTTCGGCACCCTGCTCGACGCGGACGCGCTGATCCGCGACGCCCACGCACTGGGCCTGAGGATCATCGTCGACCTGGTGCCCAACCACTCCTCCGACCAGCACGAGTGGTTCAAGCGCGCCCTCGCCGAGGGCCCCGGCTCCCCGTCGCGGGACCGCTACCACTTCCGGCCCGGCAAGGGCGCGAACGGCGAGCTGCCGCCCAACGACTGGGAGTCGATCTTCGGCGGCCCGGCCTGGACCCGGGTCACCGAGCCCGACGGCACGCCCGGCGAGTGGTACCTGCACCTCTTCGCGCCGGAGCAGCCCGACTTCAACTGGGAGCACCCGGCGGTCGGCGACGAGTTCCGCTCCATCCTGCGGTTCTGGCTGGACATGGGCGTGGACGGCTTCCGCATCGACGTCGCCCACGGCATGGTCAAGGCCGAGGGCCTGCCCGACCTCGGCTCGCACGAGCAGCTGAAACTGCTGGGCAACGATGTCATGCCGTTCTTCGACCAGGACGGCGTGCACGACATCTACCGGCAGTGGCGGCTCATCCTCGACGAGTACAGCGATCCGATGGGGCCCGAAGGGCCTTCCGCGGAAGGGCGGGGGCGGGAGACGGGCGGGCGCATCTTCGTCGCCGAGGCCTGGACGCCGACCGTCGAGCGCACCGCCAACTACGTCCGCCCCGACGAGCTGCACCAGGCGTTCAACTTCCAGTACCTGGGCACCCACTGGGACGCCGCGGAGCTGCGCGAGGTCATCGACCGCACGCTGGACGCCATGCGCCCGGTCGGCGCCCCGGCCACCTGGGTGCTCTCCAACCACGACGTCACCCGCCACGCCACCCGCTTCGCCAACCCGGCGGGCCTCGGCACCCAGATCCGCCTGGCCGGCGACCGCGAGCTGGGTCTGCGCCGGGCCCGCGCGGCGACGCTGCTGATGCTGGCGCTGCCCGGTTCGGCGTACGTCTACCAGGGCGAGGAGCTGGGCCTGCCGGACGTCGTGGACCTGCCGGACGAGGTGCGCCAGGACCCGGCGTACTTCCGCGGCGCGGGCCAGGACGGCTTCCGCGACGGCTGCCGGGTGCCGATCCCGTGGACCCGCGAGGGCTCCTCGTACGGCTTCGGCGACGGCGGCAGCTGGCTGCCGCAGCCCGCCGGCTGGGGCGAGCTGAGCGTGGAGGCGCAGACCGGCGAGCCCGGTTCGACGCTGGAGCTGTACCGGTCCGCGCTCGCCGTGCGCCGGGAGCGGGCCGACCTGGGCGCGGGCGACGCGGTGGAGTGGCTGCGCGCGCCCGAGGGCGTGCTCGCCTTCCGGCGCGGGGAGTTCGTGTGCGTCGCCAACACCACCGGTGAGTCGGTGACGACCCCGGCGTACGGGCGGGTGCTGCTCGCCAGCGGTGCGGTGGAGGAGACGGCCGGCGAGGCGAAGGTGCCGGCCGACACCACCGTGTGGTGGACGACGGGCTGACCTTCCGGCGGTCGTGATCCTCTGACGGTCGGGGCCTTCCGGCGGTCGTGCCCTCACGACGGTCGCGACCCTCGGTCGTCCGGCCCGCAACTTTTTTCCTTCAAGTTGGTACGGCCCGCTGCCCTTTCGGGTGGCGGGCCTCTAACATCTGCGTTGCCGCAAGGTTGCTGAAGCTTTCTGCAAGAAGCTTCAACCGATCCGGGCGGTTTCCCCACACCCTTCGATGAAGAAGGAACCCCACATGGCACGCAGAACCCTCGCCGGGGCCGTCGCTCTCGCGGCCGCCTCGGTTGTCATGGCCCCGACCGGAGCGCAGGCGTCCCCGCCCGGCAGCAAGGACGTCACGGCCGTCCTGTTCGAGTGGAACTTCGCCTCGGTCGCCCGTGAGTGCACCACCACCCTCGGCCCCGCCGGCTACGGATACGTCCAGGTCTCCCCGCCCGCCGAGCACATACAGGGCTCGCAGTGGTGGACGTCGTACCAGCCGGTCAGCTACAAGATCGCCGGGCGGCTCGGTGACCGCGCCGCGTTCCAGAACATGGTGAACACCTGCCACGCGGCCGGTGTGAAGGTCGTCGCCGACGCCGTCGTCAACCACATGTCCGCGGGCAGCGGCACCGGCACCGGCGGCTCGTCGTACACGAAGTACACCTACCCCGGCCTGTACTCCTCGTACGACTTCGACAACTGCACCGCGCAGATCACCAACTACCAGGACCGCGGCAACGTCCAGAACTGCGAACTCGTCGGCCTCGCCGACCTCGACACCGGCGAGGACTACGTCCGCGGCGCCATCGCCAAGTACCTCAACGACCTGCTCTCCCTCGGCGTGGACGGCTTCCGCGTCGACGCCGCCAAGCACATGCCGGCCGCCGACCTGGCGAACATCAAGTCCCGCCTGAGCAACCCGGGCGTGTACTGGAAGCAGGAGGTCATCCACGGCGCGGGCGAGGCCGTCCAGCCCACCGAGTACACGGGCAACGGCGACGTCCAGGAGTTCCGCTACGCCTACGACCTCAAGCGGGTCTTCAACAACGAGAACCTCGCCTACCTGAAGAACTACGGCGAGGGCTGGGGCTACATGAACAGCGGTGTCTCGGGCGTCTTCGTCGACAACCACGACACCGAGCGCAACGGCTCGACCCTGAGCTACAAGGACGGCGCGAACTACACCCTGGCCAACGTCTTCATGCTGGCCTGGCCCTACGGCGCCCCCGACATCAACTCCGGCTACGAGTTCACCGACCACGACGCCGGACCGCCCAACGGGGGCCGGGTCGACGCCTGCTGGCAGAGCGGCTGGAAGTGCCAGCACGCCTGGCCGGAGATCAGGTCCATGGTCGCCTTCCGCAACGCCACCCGCGGCCAGGCGGTCACCAACTGGTGGGACAACGGCGGCGACGCGATCGCCTTCGGCCGGGGCAGCAAGGGCTTCGTGGCCATCAACCACGAGTCCGGCTCGCTGACCCGCACGTACCAGACGTCCCTCGCGGCGGGCACGTACTGCGACGTGCAGAACAACAGGACCGTGACGGTGAACGGCTCCGGCCAGCTCACCGCCACCCTCGGCGGCAACACGGCCCTCGCGGTGTACGCGGGCAAGTCGAGCTGCTGAACGCGCGCGGGCCGCGCCGCCGTTCACGGGGCGGCGGCGCGGCCCCCGCCGGATGCAAATCCTTACCGTTACTTTCAGAACCCTTGCTGTAAAGCTTTCAACGGGGATACGGTCACGCCGGCGCCCCGGTGACGTGGCCGAAACAGGTCGTGCGGCCGTGGCGCGGGGTCGGACCCAATGAGCCGTAAGCGCAAGGAGTTCACGCCTTGATACCCAGATGGCCCGCGCCCCCGGGGCGCCGCACCGCGCGCGGCAGACGTGTCGCCGCCGTCACCGTGGCCGCGCTCGCCGCCGCCCTCGTGCAGCCGCTCGCCGCCCGCGCCGTCACCCCGCCCGCGCCCCCCTCGGACGCGCGGCTGGCCGAGTCGCCGGCGCGGCACGACCTCACGCGCGAGCAGTTCTACTTCGTCCTGCCGGACCGTTTCGCCAACGGCGACCCGAAGAACGACCGCGGCGGACTGACCGGTTCGCGCCTCACCACCGGCTACGACCCCGCCGACAAGGGCTTCTACCAGGGAGGCGACCTCAAGGGCCTCACCGAGAAGCTCGACTACATCAAGGGCCTGGGCACCACCGCCATCTGGATGGCGCCCATCTTCAAGAACCAGCCGGTGCAGGGCACCGGCGACAACGCCTCGGCCGGCTACCACGGCTACTGGATCACCGACTTCACCCAGGTCGACCCGCACTTCGGCACCAACGACGACCTCGAGAAGCTCATCGACAAGGCCCACGCCAAGGGCATGAAGGTCTTCTTCGACGTCATCACCAACCACACCGCCGACGTCGTCGACTACGAGGAGAAGTCCTACGACTACCTCTCCAAGGGCGCCTTCCCGTACCTGACGAAGGACGGTGAGCCCTTCGACGACGCCGACTACGCGGACGGCTCCCGGCGATTCCCGCGCGTGGACTCCGGTTCCTTCCCGCGCACCCCGGTCGTGCCCGCCGCCAAGAAGGACACCAAGGTCCCCTCCTGGCTCAACGACCCGGAGATGTACCACAACCGCGGCGACTCCACCTTCGCCGGCGAGTCCGCCGAGTACGGCGACTTCTCCGGCCTCGACGACCTGTGGACCGAGCGTCCCGAGGTCGTCGACGGCATGGAGAGCATCTACCGGCGCTGGGTGCGGGACTTCGACATCGACGGCTTCCGGATCGACACCGTGAAGCACGTCAACATGGAGTTCTGGACCCAGTGGGCCACCGCCCTGGACGCCTACGCGGCGAAGCAGGGCCGGGACGACTTCTTCATGTTCGGCGAGGTGTACTCCGCCGACACCGACATCACCGCCCCGTACGTCACCGAGGGCCGGCTCGACGCCACGCTCGACTTCCCGTTCCAGGAGGCGGCCCGCCAGTACGCCTCCCAGGGCGGCAGCGCGAAGAGGCTCGCGGCCGTCTTCGGCGACGACCACAAGTACACGACCGGCCGGGCCAACGCCTACGAGCAGGTCACCTTCCTCGGCAACCACGACATGGGCCGCATCGGCACGTTCCTGAAGCAGGACGACCCGGACGCCTCCGACGCCGAGCTGCTGAGGAAGGACATGCTCGCCAACGAGCTGATGTTCCTCAGCCGCGGCAACCCGGTCGTCTACTACGGCGACGAGCAGGGCTTCACCGGCGCCGGCGGCGACAAGGACGCCCGCCAGACCCTGTTCGCCTCCCGCACCGCCGACTACCTCGACGACGACCTGATCGGCAGCGACCGCACCCACGCCGAGGACACCTACGACACCCGCTCCCCGCTCTACCGGCGGATCAGCGCCCTCGCGAAGCTCCGCACGGCGCACCCCGCCCTCACCGACGGCATCCAGCGGGAGCGGTACGCGGCCGACGGCGCGGGCGTCTACGCCTTCTCCCGCACCGGAACGGGCAAGGACACCACCGAGTACGTGGTCGCCTTCAACAACGCCGCCGAGCCGAGGACCGCGACCTTCGCCACGGACTCCGCCCGGATGACGTTCAAGGGCCTCCACGGCACCGACGCCACCGTCACCAGCGACGCCGACAGGAAGATCACGGTCACCGTCCCGGCCGGTTCGGCGATCGTACTGAAGGCGTCCGGCCCGCTCGCCGAGCCCGCCGCCGAGCCGACGGTCAGCCTGAAGGCCCCGGACGCCGGCGCCACCGGCACCGTCGAGGTCACCGCCGACACTGGGGGCACCTCCCGCTCGAGCGAAGCCGAGAGTGGGGGAGGCGGACAGCTCAACCGCGTCGTCTTCGCCGCCCAGACCGGCAACGGCAGGTGGCAGACGCTCGGCTCCGCCGACCACGCCCCCTACAAGGTCACCCACACCATCGGCGAGGACGTGCCCGCCGGCACCGCCCTGCGCTACAAGGCCGTCGTGATCGACTCGGCCGGCCGCACCGCGAGCGCCCTGGCCGCCTCCACCACCGGCACTCCGCAGGCCGAGGCCCCGCCCACCGCCGTCTCCCGCGACTACGCGGTCGTCCACTACAAGCGCGCCGACGGCGACTACGACGACTGGGGCCTGTACGCCTGGGGCGACCTGGCGGACGGTGAGGCCACCGAGTGGCCCAAGAGCCACCCCTTCACCGGCCGCGACGCCTACGGCGCCTTCGCCTACGTCAAGCTCAAGCCGGGCGCCTCCGACGTGGGCTTCCTGGTGATCGACAAGGACGGCACCAAGGACGTCTCCACCGACCGCACGATCGACCTCACCACGACCGGTGAGATCTGGATCGAGCAGGGCAAGGAGACCGTCACCACCGAACGGCCCGAGTACCCGGCCCAGGACACCACCAAGGCCGTGCTGCACTACCACCGCGCCGACGGCGGTTACGACGGCTGGGGCCTGCACACCTGGACCGGCGCCGCGAACCCCACCGAGTGGTCGAACCCCCTGAAGCCGGTGAGGACCGACGCCTACGGCGCGGTCTTCGAGGTGCCGCTCACCGAGGGCGCCACCAGCCTCAGCTACATCCTCCACAAGGGCGACGAGAAGGACCTCCCGTCCGACCGGTCGCTGGACCTCAGGGCCGACGGCCACGAGGTGTGGCTGCTGAGCGGCCAGGAGGCGTACCTGCTGCCGCAGCCCGCCGGTTCCGCGGCCGCCCTCGACCTGTCCACCGCCAAGGCGGTCTGGATCGACCGGGACACCGTCGTCTGGGACGGCTCCGACGCCGCCGCCTCCACCCAGCTCCTCGCCTCCCGCACCGGCTCGGTCACGGTGCGGGACGGCACGCTCGTCGGCGACGACGCGCGCTGGCTGCGCCTGGCGAGGACGTCCCTCACCGACGCCCAGAAGGCGAAGTTCCCGCACCTGGAGGACGGCACCGCCTGGACCGTCGACCCGCGCGACCGGGACCGCGTGCGCGAGGCCCTGCGCGGCCAGGTGATCGCCTCCCAGCGCGCCGCTGGGGGCACCTCCCAGGCTTCCGGCACTGGGGGAGGCGCCGTGCTCGCCGCGACCGGCGTGCAGCTCGCGGGCGTCCTCGACGACCTGTACGCCGCCGACGCCACGCGGGCGGACCTCGGCCCGGTGTTCCGCCACGGCCGGCCCACCCTCTCCGTGTGGGCGCCGACCGCCCAGCAGGTGTCCCTGGAGATCGGCGGCCGCACCGTCCCGATGCGCCGCGACGGCGACTCCGGCGTCTGGTCCGTCACCGGCCCCCGCTCCTGGAAGGGCGCGGAGTACCGGTACGCGGTGAAGGTGTGGGCGCCCGAGGCCCGCGCGGTCGTCACCAACAAGGTCACCGACCCCTACTCGGTCGCCCTGACCACCGACTCCGAGCGCAGCCTCGTCGTCGACCTCGCCGACCGGAGCCTCGCCCCCAAGGGCTGGACGTCCCTCGACAAGCCGGAGGCCGTGCCGCTGAAGGACGCCCAGATCCAGGAACTGCACATCCGCGACTTCTCCGTCGAGGACCGCACCGCGAGCGACCCGGGCACCTACCTGGCCTTCACCGACCAGGACAGCGACGGCTCGCGGCACCTGCGGGAGCTGGCCGCGGCCGGCACCTCGTACGTGCACCTGCTGCCCGCGTTCGACATCGCCACCATCCCCGAGAGGAAGTCCGACCAGGCGAGCCCCGACTGCGACCTCGCCTCCTACCCGGCCGACTCCGACCAGCAGCAGCGGTGCGTGGCGAAGACGGCCGCCAAGGACGCCTACAACTGGGGCTACGACCCGTACCACTACACGGTCCCCGAGGGTTCCTACGCCACCGACCCGGACGGCACCGCCCGCACGGTCGAGTTCCGGAAGATGGTCAAGGCGCTCAACGAGGACGGCCTGCGCGTCGTCATGGACGTCGTCTACAACCACACCGCCGCGAGCGGGCAGGCGAGGACCAGCGTCCTGGACCGGATCGTGCCCGGCTACTACCAGCGGCTGCTGGCCGACGGCTCGGTCGCCAACAGCACCTGCTGCGCCAACACGGCCACCGAGAACGCCATGATGGGCAAGCTGGTCGTGGACTCCGTGGTCACCTGGGCCAAGGAGTACAAGGTCGACGGCTTCCGCTTCGACCTCATGGGCCACCACCCCAAGGCCAACATCCTCGCCGTCCGCGCGGCCCTCGACGCGCTGACCGTCGAGAAGGACGGCGTCGACGGCAAGAGCGTCATCCTGTACGGCGAGGGCTGGAACTTCGGCGAGATCGCCGACGACGCCCGCTTCGAACAGGCCACGCAGCAGAACATGGCCGGCACCGGCATCGCCACCTTCTCCGACCGGGCCCGTGACGCCGTGCGCGGCGGCGGCCCCTTCGACGAGGACCCCGGCGTGCAGGGCTTCGCCTCCGGCCTCTACACCGACCCCAACTCCTCGAAGGCCAACGGCACCGAGGCCGAGCAGAAGGCCCGCCTGCTGCACTACCAGGACCTGATCAAGGTGGGCCTGAGCGGCAACCTCGCCGACTACACCTTCACCGACACCAGCGGCAAGGAGGTCAAGGGCTCCCAGGTCGACTACAACGGCGCCCCCGCCGGCTACGCGGCCGCCCCCGGCGACGCCCTCGCCTACGCGGACGCGCACGACAACGAGTCGCTGTTCGACGCGCTCGCCTTCAAGCTGCCGAAGGACACCTCCGCGGACGACCGGGCCCGCATGCAGGTCCTCGCCATGGCGACGGCCACCCTCTCGCAGGGCCCGGCCCTCTCCCAGGCGGGCACCGACCTGCTGCGCTCCAAGTCCCTGGACCGCAACTCCTACGACAGCGGCGACTGGTTCAACGCCATCCACTGGAACTGCGCGGACGGCAACGGCTTCGGCCGCGGCCTGCCCCCGGCCGCCGACAACGAGGACAAGTGGCCCTACGCCACGCCCCTGCTGGGCGCGGTGAAGGCCGGCTGCCCGCAGATCGAGGGCGCCTCGGCCGCGTACCGGGACCTGCTGGAGATCCGCTCCACGGAGAAGGCGTTCTCCCTGGACACGGCCGCGCAGGTGCAGTCCCGGCTCGCCTTCCCGCTGTCCGGGAAGGACGAGACGCCCGGCGTCATCACCATGAAGCTCGGTGACCTCGTCGTCGTCTTCAACGCCACACCGGAGCGGCAGGAGCAGCGCGTCGCCGCGCTCGCCGGGACGGGCCACGGCCTGCACCCGGTGCAGGCGGCGGGCGGGGACACGGTCGTGAAGACCTCGTCCTACGCCAAGGGCACCGGCACGTTCACCGTCCCGGCGCGCACGGTCGCCGTGTTCACCGCCGCCGGCTGACCCGGGGGGAGCTGCGGCTAGTGTGAGCCCTCCTGACCAGTCACAGGAGGGCTCATGCCGCAGATCACCGTCGACTACTCCGAGCGTCTGGCGGACGGCTTCGACCGGCCCGCCTTCGCGCGGGACCTGCACACCGCCGTCGTGGAGATCGCGGCCGCGAAGCCGCCCGCGTGCAAGACGCGGTTCCGGCACACCGAGGACGTCGTGGTCGGCCCCGACACCGACGGGCACGCCCTCGTGCACGTGCACATCGGCCTGCTGCCCGGCCGCACCGACGACACCAAGGCCCGGCTCACCGAGACGGTCCTGGAGCTGCTGCGGCGGTACGTCAAGGCCGAGCAGGGCGTGACGCTGCACGCCTCCGCCGAGATCCGCGACCTCGACGCGTCGTACCGGAAGTTCGAGGAGTAGCCCTCAGGGGGACGCCAGCGCGATCAGCCGGGCGGCGAGGTCGGTGAACGGCCCGTCGCCCGGCTCCTTCGCCAGCAGCCCGCGCAGCAGCGCGGCCAGCTCCGCGTCACGGGCGGCGGCCACGGCGGCCAGCGCGGCGAAGTCCTGCACCAGCTGCGTCTCCAGCTCCTCGCGCGGGATGCGCCGCCCGTCCAGCCAGATCAGCGCCGTCGACTCGACGAGCGAGATCCAGGAGCGGACCACCAGCTCCAGCCGCGCCGGCACGGGCTCCGCCACCCCCATGTGCGCCAGCACCTGCTCGTAGGCGGCCTGCCGTACGGAGTCGACGAGCGCGTTGGTGGTGGAGGAGCCGACCGCGGGACCGCCGCGCATCAGGGCGGAGAAACCGGGACCGTGTGCGTCCACGAAGTCGAAGAAGCGGCTCATCACCCGCCGCAGCCGCGACCCCAGCGGGCCCTCGTGCGGCTCCACGAACCGGGACGCGAGATCCTCCGAGGCCCGCCTCAACGCCGCCTCGTACAGGCTGAGTTTGCCGGGGAAGTAGTGGTACACCAGCGGGCGCGAGATGCCCGCGCGCGACGCTATCTCGTCGATGGAAACCTCGTCGGGCGAACGACGGCTGAACAGTTCGAGGGCCACGCCGATCAACTGCTGCCGCCGCTCCTCGACTCCCATCCTGCGACGCACCCCGGTAGTCATGCGAACACCTTACCGATCGATTCCGGCCTCGAACGGTCCGGACCGGCCGACGGTGTTCGGTCGGCAGACGCTAACGCAGCCCGGTGACCGGCTTCCCGTTCTCCAGCGTGCCCTCCAGATAGGCCCGGGCGCCCTTCCCGGCGCGCACGGTCAGCAGCCGGCCCCGCGCCGAGCCCTCGACCCCGCCCGTCGCCCTGACCGACGCGATGCCGTCGCTGCCGGCGGCCAGCAGGTACCGGGAACCGGCCCCGGACTTCCACAGCACCCCGGCCAGCACCCGCGGTTCGCGCGGGCCGCACGCCGGCACGTCCTGCGCCGTCGCCGCCACCGCGCCGAACCGCCCGCCCGGCGTGTGGAACTGCGCCAGCACCCGCGCGCCGTCGCCCCGCCAGGTCTCGGCCCGTGTGCACACCCACGTCCCCGACCCGCTGCCGTCCCGCCCGGCACCGGGCAGCGGCTGCTCGGCGAACGCCCAGGCGTTCACCGTCCGCACGCCCGCCGAGCGCAGCGCGCCCAGCGAGCAGGCGAACGGCGCCCAGGTGCGCAGCGCCCCGGCACCGGAGGCCGGCCGCGGCGCGCCGGGCGCTCCCGCGGTGAGCCGCGCCGGGACCAGCTCGCCGAGGTCGGTCACCAGCCGGGTGCCCTTCCCGTCGGTCAGTTGCAGCACGCTCCACGAGCTGCACGGCCCCGGCCGCTGGACGGGCCCGGCCAGCGGCGGGGTCACCCCGCCGGTGAGGGTGAGGCCGGTCGCGCCGGTGTCCGGGGCGCGCAGGTCCCGCCGGGCCGCCCCGCGCACCCAGGGCGCCGTCAGATAGCGCACGTTGCCGTCCGCCCGGCTCAGCACCACCGCGCCCGCGTCGTCCCGGCCGGCCCCGTCGACCCGGGCGAAGTCGAGCGCGGCGCCCGCGGTGCCGTGCACCGGCTCGGCGTAGCGGGCGATGCGCAGACCGTCGTACAGGATCACCACGCGGGCGGTGTCGACCGTCCCCGCGTACAGCAGCCGGGGCGGTCCGGCGGGGCCGCCGGTCGGGGTGCCCGGGGTCGCCGACACCTGGACCGCCCCGCCGGGCCGGGCCCAGACGGCGAGGGCACGGCGCAGCAGGGCCCGGTCACCGGTGCGGTCGCCGCGGGCCGGCCACACGGAGAAGTCGGTGCGCGCGGAAGTCCGCCAGGCGGTGGGGGAGACCCGGGTCAGCTTCGCCGGGTCCAGCGCCGCCTGCGCGGCCGGGTTGCGCGCGTACGGGGGAGCCGCGGGGCCGTCCCCGCCCCAGCCGTCGCCCGGCAGCGCGAGCAGCGTCCCGCAGACCGCCAGCGCCGCGCAGGCGACCAGCGCGGCCCGCCCGTGCCGGCGGCGGCGCAGGAGATCGGTCGGCCGGGCCTGGAGCGAGCAGGGGTCGAACTCGGGCGAGTCGAGCAGCCGGTACGCGTCGGGGACACGGTCGGCCTCGGCGAGCGCGGCGTCCGCGTCGGCGACGCCCGCGGCCGTGAGGATCCCGCGCACGTCCCCGTCCGGGAGCCGCTCCAGACCGCGCAGCGCGTGGGCGGCACGGGCGGCGCCGGACAGGGCGGACAGCCGCTGGTCCAGCGCGAGTTCGTCGGCGCCGCCCGGACGCGGGAACAGCTTCAGGCCCCACACCTGGGGCAGCAGCGGCGGCAGTTGCGCCCGCTTCGGCCACGCCCGGCGCCTCAGCGGCAGGCCGGCCTCCAGCGCCGTACGCACCACCTGGAGGCGGACCAGCGCGTACCCGGGGTCGCCCTCGGGGCCGGTCCGCTGGGCGGGGACCACCGGTGCCGGGGTGCGGCCCCGCGGGAGCGCCCGCTGGACCAGGTGGTGCGCGGTGAGCACCCGCCTGCCGCGGCTCCTGCCGGACGGCAGGACCAGGTAGGCGAGCCGCACCAGGCGGGGATAGTGCTCGACGAGCGCGGCCTCGGCCTGCTCGACGTCCACCATCGGACCGGCGGGGGAGGAGGGCGCGGAGGGCTGGGCGACGTCCGGTGACTGCACGTCCAGCTGAACGAGCGAGGCGGTGGATGGTCACCTGGCCCAGGTCCTGGCGCCGGGGTCACTCCCCGGCGGGCTCGACGAGCTGCCGCGCGTAGGCGGCCATGGAGCCCTGGCAGCGCGGCGGATGGGGGCGAGGGCGCCGAGGACCAGCGGCAGCCCTTCACGGTGCCGCCCGAGACTCGACAGGCACAGCGTCCGCCGTCCAGGGCCTGCCGGTAGAGCGGCACCGCCCGGTCGGACCGGCCCGTGGAGTCCCAGGCGCAGGCCCGCTCGAAGGGGCCCAGCGGGCTGTCCTCGGGCAGTTCGGCGACGAGTGCGTCGATCACGGCGCGGAAGGCCGGAAATTTGAGTGCTGCGGGCGGCACAGCCGTATCGAGGGCGAAGGGCCCCGCGCCGGGGCTCCGTGCGGCGTGTCGCCGTCACGACGCCGCCGTCAAGGACCGGAGGAACACACATGAGGGTCACCCGACCGATGCTCGCGCTGACCGGCGCGGTCGCGGCACTGGCGCTGGCGGGCTGCGGGTCCGGCGGCCACGAGGACGGGGTGCCGCCCACCGCGGCCGGCAGCCTGGAGCACCTGGCCGCCGAGGCGCGGTGCGAGCCGAACATGCAGACCGACGCCGACACCATCCGCCAGGCGCTGTGCGGGAAGGGCGACGAGAAGTACGTCCTCGCCACCTTCGCCACCGACCGCGGCCAGCGCGAGTGGCTCGACACGGCCAAGGACTACGGCGGTTACTACCTCGTCGGCCGCAAGTGGGTCGCCGTCGGGGAGGAGGACACCGTCACGGCGCTGCGGAGCACGCTCGGCGGGACCATGGAGGAGGGGTCCGAGCACATGAACCCCGGCGGCAGCCACAACCGGGGCGGCCACCACGGCTGACCCCGCGGACGCGCACGCGGAAGGGGCCGGTGGCGGGAGATCCCGCCACCGGCCCCTCGCGGTCACCGGACTACTGGCAGTCCCGGCCGCTGTTGATGCAGTCGACCATCTCGTTCATCAGGTCCTCGTCGAAGAAGTTGACGAAGTCGTTGTGGTCGGTGATCGGCTTGTGCAGCTGCTCGGGGAAGGAGTCCACCGCGAACGGGTTCACCACCTGCCCGTTCTCGATCCGCGGGGCCGGGAGGTCGTAGACCAGGCGGACCTGGAGCTGGGGGATGGCCTGGAAGCCGTTCGAGCAGGTGCCGTCCGCCTCGACGAAGTCGACGTGCGTGCGGTGGTTGGCGCTGTCGATGTTCTGGCCGTCCCAGCAGCTCTGGAAGGCGGAGGTGCGCACCACGCTGCTGCCCTCGGGGCAGATCGGGTACTTGTCCGTCACCTGACGGTCCTCGAAGCCGGTGCAGCTCCACGCGGTGTTGGCGTTGTTCAGGCCGTTGGTGAAGGCCTTCGCGTCACCGGTGATGATGCGCAGGGCCCGCGGCATCGCGACGACGTCGCTCGTCCGGTTGCCGACGAACTTCAGCTGGGCCTCGCTGGGCGCGACGATCCTGCCGACGTTGCCGTCCTGACCGCCACCCGGCTGACCCTGGTCGATGTCCTGCGTACCGTCCTGGATCCGGATGACCGGCCAGAAGTACGACGACCGGTCGCCCTGGTTCTGGCAGGTCGTCTCCCCGCCCGCCAGGTCCTCGTCGCTCGCGAAGGCGGTGTTGGCCTGGTTGCCGACGTAGTCGTGCTGGTGCTGCGCGCCGTTGCTGACGCCGGGAGCGACGATCACGTTGTCCGAGTTGCGCAGCGCGTTCTCGTTGGTGCCGCACTCGGTGGTGAAGCTGCCCGTCGAACCGCCGTCGCCGTTCGCGGCCAGACCGTTGGGCAGGTTGCGGGAGTTCGGCTGCACGTCCTCGATGGTGACGAAGTCGTCCGCCACCGGGCCGTTGCCGGCCTGGCCGCCGTTGCCCTGCTCCTGACCGCCGTCGTTCTGACCGCCGTCGCCCTGGTCCTGGCCGTCGTCCTGGCCGCCGTCACCCTGGTCACCGCCGCCGTTGCCCGGCTGCTCGACGGGAACGCCCTGGCACGGGGCGAACCGGCCCAGGTCGCGCGGCGCCTTGCCGCCCGCCCGGTTGATGTCGATGCCGATGCGGTCCAGGGTGGCCGTCCGCTTGGACTTCAGTGGTCCGAGGATGGCGTTGTCGACGTAGGCCGCGTCGCCCGCCTGGGCCTGGCGGGTCTCCGCGAGGCGCGTGTAGGCGTCGGTGATCTGCCGGTCGAGCCGGGCCAGTTCGCGCGCGACGCCCTTGCGCGCGCCGCGCGGCACCTTCGTCAGCTTCTGGCCGACGTCCGGGCAGTTGATCGTGGCGACCTGCGTCCCCCTCGACGTGGTCCGGTTGTGGCCTCCGTTCTCCTCGTGCGCCGAGGCGTAGAAGTTCGCCCAGATCAGCCCGCCCCCACCGAGCGCCAGGGCCGCCGCCCCGGCAACGGCCTTGGTGGCCAGTGGCGTACGGCGTTTTCTTGTGTTGCGTCCCATGGAACTCCTCTGACTTCCTTGCGGGGCATCCCATTGCGGGGCATCGAGGCGCCCGACAGGAGTGAAGCGGCGCCCTCCAGTACGGGTGCCGCCCCACGGGTGTTCAGCCGTCGCGGAAATCGACGAGAAGTCGGTACCGGCACACGGGTCTCAACAGGCCCTGGAGTACCGGGAGTTGCCGATCACCCACCCGGGGTGAGGGAGCGGGCCGGTCTCACCGGTCGCGGTCGAGGTAGGCGAGGACCGCCAGCACGCGCCGGTTGTCGTCGTCCGACACCTCCAGGCCCAGTTTGGCGAAGATGTTCGCGGTGTGCTTCGCGATCGCCCGTTCCGTCACCACCAGCCGGGCCGCGATCGCCGCGTTGGTGCGGCCCTGCGCCATCAGCTCCAGCACCTCCAGCTCGCGGGGCGTCAGCCGGGCCGGCGACCGGTCGCCGCCCGACCGCCGCGCCAGCAACTGCTGGATCACCTGCGGATCCATCGCCGTACCCCCCGCCGCCACCCGCCGTACCGCGTCCACGAACTGCTCCGCGTCGAACACCCGGTCCTTCAGCAGATACCCCACCCCGCCGCTGCCGTCCGCCAGCAGCTCCCGGGCGTACAACTGCTCCACGTGCTGCGAGAGCACCAGCACCGGCAGCCCCGGCCGCCTGCGGCGCGCCTCCAGCGCGCACTGCAGCCCCTCGTCGGTGTGCGTCGGCGGCAGCCGCACGTCGACGACGGCGACGTCGGGTTCCAGCTCGGCCAGCGCCCGGGCCAGTTCCGGCCCGGACTCCACGGCCGCCGCGATCTCGAAGCCGTGCGCCTCGAGGAGCCGGACGAGTCCGTCGCGCAGCAGGAACAGGTCTTCGGCTAGGACAACGCGCAAGGGATCTCCACGGTGACCATGGTGGGGCCGCCCGCGGGACTGCTGACGGCCAGGACGCCGTCGAATGTACCCAGCCGCCGCTCCACCCCGGTCAGTCCCGACCCGGCCCCGATCACCGCCCCGCCCCGGCCGTTGTCGGTGACACCGATCCGCAGGTGGCCGTCGGTGTGGTGCAGGTCGATCCAGACGCGGTCCGCGCCGGAGTGCTTCACCGCGTTGGTCAGCACCTCGCTCACCGCGAAGTAGGCGGCCGACTCCACCGGCGCCTGCGCCCGTCCGGGCAGGTCCACGCTCACCTCGGTCGCCACCGGCAGCCGGAGCGCCAGCGCCCGCACCGCGTCACCGAGGCCGCGCTCGGCCAGCACCGGCGGATGGATGCCGCGCACCAGCTCCCGCAGCTCCGCCAGCGCCTCCACGGAGGACCGGCGGGCCTGCGCGATCAGCTCCTTCGCCTTCGCCGGGTCCGTGTCGAGCAGGGCCTCGATGGTCCCCAGGTCCATGCCGACCGCCACCAGCCGCGCCTGCGCCCCGTCGTGCAGGTCACGCTCGATGCGGCGCAGTTCGGCGGCGGAGGTGTCGACGGCGTCCCGGCGCGTCTCGGTCAGCACCCGCACCCGCTCGGCCAGTTCGCCCCCGGGCGAGCCGAGGACGGCCCGGGTGAGCAGGAAGTGCCCGTGCAGCAGGCGCGGGACGAAGAAGTGCGCGAGGAACAGCAGGGCGAGCGCGAGTGCCCCGGCGCCGAGCGCCGACCCCTGGCCGGTGACCCGCACGAAGCCGTACCAGTAGCCCTCGGGCAGCACCCGCCACAGCCCGACGGCGATGGCGAGGCCCTCCAGCGGGTACAGCAGCAGCACGGCCGGCAGCAGCGCGGTGACGAAGCCCGCGGTCATGTCGACCGGCAGCCACCGCAGGTCCCGCCAGGTCGCCGGATCGCCCAGCATCCCGAACGTCCGCCCCCACGGATTGGCGTCCTCGGGCACCGGCCGGTACGTCGGCGGGATCCGCACCCCGCCCCACTCGGCCGCCAGCACCCGCCGCCCGTTCGCGAACGCCCGCACCCCCTGGAGCACGTACGGGGTGGTGACGATGCCGACGCCGATCGGGATCAGCGCGATGGACACGACGGACAGCACGAAGCACAGCACCGCGCCCGGCAGCGACACCAGGGACAGCGCGAGCCCCCGTACCGCCGCCAGCGCGATGCCCCGCCCCGTGCCCCGCCCGCTGCCGCTCTTCGAGTCGATGGTCATGGCGCCAGTCTGGCCGAGCGCAATCCGCGGGGCACTGGGCCGGGCCCCCCGGTCCGGGGGTGGTGCTGACTACACCCCTCCGGTGCTCGCCAGCACTCTCGCCTCCACCTCCGGATCGAGGCCCTTGCCCGTCCGGTCCGGGCGCTGCGGCGCGCTGCCGCCGATCTCCTGGAGCCAGCGCCAGGTGTCGGCGACGGTCTCCCCGGCCGGGCGGCAGCGCAGTCCCGCCGCGACCGCGCGCGAGACGTCCGCCGAGTGCAGCGCGTCGTGCAGGTCGCTGCCCGGCGGCACCCACACCGGCAGTTGCGTCCACGGCTCGATCCCCGCGGCGAGGATCACCTCCGGCGCGGTCCACCGCAGCTCGGCCCCGCCGCCGGTCACCTCGGCGCACGCCTCCAGCAGTTCACCCGTCGTGGCGTGCCCCTGCGGCGAGATCAGGTTGTACGGCCCGCTCAGCCCCCGCTCGGCGGCCCCGAGGATCCAGTCGGCGAGATCACGGACGTCGACGTACTGCAGCGGCAGCTCACGCGGACCCGGGGCGAGGACCGGGCCGCCGCGCGCCATCCGGTTCAGCCACCAGGGCAGCCGGCCCACGTTCTCGTACGGGCCGAGGATCAGCCCGGCCCGCACCAGCACCGACCGGTCCGCGCCGAAGGCGTCCACGGCGGCCAGCTCACCGCCCCGCTTGTCCCGCGCGTAGTCGGTGCCGCCGGCGTCCGCAGAGGCGCCCCCCACCACCGGGGCCCGCTCGGTGTACCCGGCGGGCGGGGCCCACTCGTACACCGAGCAGCTCGACACGTACACGTACCGCCCGGCGCGGTCCCGCAGCAGCCGTGCCGCGTCCCGCACCGCGCGCGGGGCGGCCGACCAGGTGTCGACGACGGCGTCCCACTCCCCGGGGTCCTCGTCGAGCGCGACCAGGCCGTCGGGCGCGGTGCGGTCGCCCAGCAGCGTCCGCACGCCCGGCGGTGCCCCGTGCCGCCCCCGGTGGAAGACGGTCACCTCCCATCCCCGCCCGAGGGCCGCCTCGACGACGGCCCGGCCCACGAACTCCGTACCACCCAGCACCAGAAGTCTCATACCGGCGACTCTGCCCGCCCGGACGGCGTGGGGGAACGCCGATCTGCTGACGGCAGACCGGCGGTACGGGACCGGCGCCCGGACGACGCGGAGGGGCGCCCACCCTCACGGCGGACGCCCCTCGCGCGGACTGCGGGACGGATCAGACCTGGCCGGCCTTCTCCAGCGCGGTGCAGCACGTGTCGACCAGCAGACGGGTCACCACGTACGGGTCGACGTTGGCGTTGGGACGGCGGTCCTCGATGTAGCCCTTGCCGTCCTTCTCGACCTGCCACGGGATGCGGACCGAGGCGCCGCGGTTCGAGACGCCGTAGGAGTACTCGTTCCACGGGGCGGTCTCGTGCAGACCGGTGAGGCGGTCGTCGATGCCGGCGCCGTAGTTCTTGACGTGGTCCAGCGGCTTGGAGCCCTCGCCGAGCGACTCGCAGGCGGTGATGATCGCGTCGTAGCCCTCGCGCATCGCCTTGGTGGAGAAGTTGGTGTGCGCGCCCGCGCCGTTCCAGTCGCCCTTGACCGGCTTGGGGTCGAGGGTGGCGGAGACCTCGAAGTCCTCGGCGGTGCGGTAGAGCAGCCAGCGGGCCACCCACAGCTGGTCGGAGACCTCCAGCGGGGCCAGCGGGCCGACCTGGAACTCCCACTGGCCGGGCATGACCTCGGCGTTGATGCCGGAGATGCCGAGACCCGCCTTCAGGCAGTTCTCCAGGTGCGCCTCGACGACGTCACGGCCGAAGATCTCGTCCGAGCCGACACCGCAGTAGTAGCCGCCCTGCGCGGCCGGGAAGCCGCCCTCGGGGAAGCCGAGCGGGCGGGCGCCCTTGAAGAAGGTGTACTCCTGCTCGATGCCGAAGATCGGCTCCTGGTCGGTGAACTTCCCGGCGACCTCGGCCAGCGCGGCACGGGTGTTGGTCTCGTGCGGCGTCATGTCCGTGTTCAGGACCTCGCACAGCACCAGCACGTCGTCACCGCCGCGGATCGGGTCCGGGCAGACGAAGACCGGCTGGAGCACGCAGTCGGAGGCGTGCCCCTTGGCCTGGTTGGTGGAGGACCCGTCGAAGCCCCAGATCGGCAGGTCCGCGCCCTTGGCGTCATCGCCCAGGATCTTCGTCTTGGACCGCAGCTTGGCGGTCGGCTCGGTGCCGTCGATCCAGATGTACTCGGCCTTGAAGCTCACGGTCCACATCCTTCGGGGTGGGGCTGGGCGCTGGTGCGGGTGCTGCGGCGCTGCGGCACTGGGGCGCCGCCGTAGATGCCACGCAGCTTGTCAACAGGCGATTTCCCGGCCATTGCCCGAATGTGAACCCCGTGTTACCTGGCACTGCTGTGGCCCGCCTCACCCTGTGAGCACGCGGGGGGACGGGGCCGCTTGTATGCGAGGGGACGCGGAGGGCCCGCCCGGCCGCGCCGGGCGGGCCCCGGCGTCACCCCACCTTCTCGATCACCGCCCTGCGGATCAGGAACTTCCCGGCCTCCCGCACCTGCGCGAACGCCGCGTTGTTGAGCAGCACACAACTGCCGGACACCGAGGTCACCTCCACCGTCGTGGACTTGCCGTTGTCCAGGTTGGTGACCTTCAGCCGGGTGCCGGCCGGGAACCGGTTGCTGGAGGCGGCCGGTGCGCCGTCCTCGCCGGAGAGGGTGACGGTGGACCCGGCGCACACCTGCTCGCCGGAGGCCGCGGCGTCCTCCCCGCCGGGCTGCGAGGGGGCGGCCGGCTGCTCCGGCTGCGCCGTGGGAGAGCCCTGAGCCGACTCCCCGACCGCGCACCCGGACGCCTCCTGCTGGAGCCGGATCTGGGCGATGACCGCCTCACGGTTGGCGATCCGCGCCTCCGACTGCGCGTCGGGGGCGGCCCGTTGGCCCTCGATGAACCGCTGGTTGTTGCCGAGCGCCGTGGCCAGCCCCTGGCAGACGGTGGAGCCGGCCGCCGACTTGGTGACCGGCGGCGGCGCGGCGTTCGAGGTGTTCGCCATGACGAAGGCCCCGCCACCCGCCACCGTGGCCGCGCTCAGCAGCAGCGCGAGCTTCTTCTTCGGACCGAGGGTTCTCCTGCGCGGCATGCGCGCCTCCTGAAGAGGTAGGGGAGCGTACGCCGCTAGGTACGAGATACCGAACGCAGTTGCTCAGTGACCGCGCCCGCCACCCAAGTGGCCTGCGTCACACGGCAGTCGTGCCGTCCGCGATCAACGGGACAGGGCGTCCCGTACCGCCTCGTCGGTGCGCGCCACGACCGCCGTACCGTCCTCCGCCGTGATGATCGGCCGCTGGATCAGCCGGGGGTGCGCGGCGAGCGCCGCGATCCAGCGGTCCCGCGCACCGGCGTCCCGAGCCCAGTCCTTGAGCCCGAGCTCCTTCGCGGCGGCCTCCTGGGTACGGGTGATGTCCCACGGCTCCAGCCCGAGCCGCTCCAGGACGGCGCGGATCTCGTCCTCGCTCGGCACGTCCTCCAGATAGCGGCGGACGGTGTACTCGGCTCCCTCGGCGTCGAGCAGGCTGATGGCGCTCCGGCACTTGGAACAGGCCGGGTTGATCCAGATCTCCATGCGGCCCACGGTACGCCCCGTGCCCCACCACCCGCCCCCGCCCACCGCCGACGCGCGGCGCGCCTTCTTCCCATCGAGAAAGACATTTCCTCACCCTCTCGTGACTTCTTTCTTTCTTTAAGTGCTGTCGACTGATTCTTTTATGTGTGAGGGGTGTGAGGGAGTGACCGATTGGTTCCCGGTGAGGGGCGTTGCTAGTGTTCGCCGCCATGGAAATCAAGGAGGCGGTACTCTGGGCTCTCCTGGGGGGCGGCGCAGCGGAAATGACCCTGTTCTTGGGTGCCGTCAAACCGTCATCGCCGAAAAAGCAATGGGTGTGGCCGTGGACGCCGTCCGAGATGCGCGTCTACGGAGTGTGGATGGCCGTCAGGGTCACCGTCAGCGGTGCGCTGGCGGCGCCGTTCGCCGCCACCGGGAAGGTCTCCGACGCGCTGACGGCCTTCCTGGTGGGGGTGGTGGCCCCACTCCTCATGGCCAAACTCGCGGCGACGGCACAGCAGTTCGTCGGAAGGACAATGCTGGATCCACCGCAGCAAGATCAAATCTATCCCTCGGACGGCCCTGCGGCAAATGGGCAGGGCGGAACCATAATGGGGCAGTCCACGTCTCAAGTTGAGCACCCGGTCGTCCCCGAGGCGCGTACCGCAGGGGATGCCGACTTGGGCAATGTTGGTACCACGGGGGTAGGAAATGCCGAGCAGTAGTCGCCTGTTGATTCGAGCCCTTGAAGGAATCGGAAAGCCGGAGACGATCGCCGAACCGGTGCATCCGCAGCGCTACACGCATCTTGCCGCCCTGGCCGCCCAGCCGCCCCGGCCGGACGCGGACGCGGCGACCTGGCGCGCCGACCGGTCCGCGGGGCCCGGGAAGCCCTCCCGCCTCCGCGCGCGCACCGTGTCCGTCCTGGTCTTACTCGGAGGTCTGACCGCGGGCACGACGGCCGGGTTCTGGGCGGGCTGGACCAGCCGGCCCGACACCCCCTACGGCGAGTCGGCCGCCCCCGCCCAGGTGGAGCAGGTGTTCGACGTCGGCAGTGCCGCGACCGGAGCCGCCTTCGGCCCGGACGGCACGCTGGCGGTGGGCACCGCCAGTGGAAGCGTGACCGTCCTCGACGCGCACCGGCCCGAGAGCAGGACCCAGCTCCCCGGCGGGGACTCCGGACCCATCACCCGGACGGTGTTCAGCCCCGAGGGAGGCGTCCTGGCCGCGGGCAGTGAGGACGGCACGGTGCGGCTGTGGGACCGGCCGACCCGGGGACCCGAACACCCCATCGCCGTCCTGCCCATGAGGGAGGACGGCGAGTACGGCGGTGCCGTCAACGACCTCGCCTACAGCCCCGACGGCAGGATCCTCGCCGTCGCCAGTTCCACCTCGACGGTGCGCATCTGGGACGTCTCCGACCCGGAGAACCCGGAGCCCCTGGCCACCCCCAGCCGCGACCACGCCGTCACCCGGCTGGCCTTCAGCCCGCGCGGCACCATCCTGGCGGTGGGCAGCACCGACGGAACCGTGCAGCTGTGGGACATCAAGGAACCCGACGACCCGCGGATCATCGAGGGCGGCCGGGCCGTCACCGACGCCTCCGTGACCGCGCTCACCTTCAGCGCCGACCGGAAGTCCCTGGCGGTCGGCAACTCCCGGGGGTCGGTGCAGCTCTGGGACGTCTCCGACCCGCGCAGTCCACGCAAGGTCAACGCGGCCCGTGCCGTCGGGTACACCAACGAACTGAGCTTCAACGCGCCGGGGTACGTGCTGGCGGCCAGCAACTCCGACGGGACCGTCCGCCTGTGGGAGGACCTGGACGACCTGATGAACCCCCGCGTGCTGACACGGGAGACGGATCAGGGAGAGCTCAGCAGCGTCGCCTTCGCCACCGGTGACGACGAGAACACCCTCGTCGTCACCGGCACCGACGGCTCGGTCCAGCTGTGGAAGGCGTGAGCGGTCCGTACGGGGGCCGACGGGACCCGCGCGGCACCTGGCTGTTCGAATTTCAGCCGCCTCACGCGCACCCCGCGGAGCTGGTGTGACAGAGCGACAACTTCCCCGCTGACCAGGGGCTTCGGGCGCTTTCCGAGCCTCCCGGATGTCAGTGCCGGGCGGTAGACTGTAAGCAGTGTTCGAGGGAATCGCCGGGGTCGTCGTGGACCTCGGCGGGCGCCCCGACCGCGACAGGAGGATGCCCGTGCCCGCTGCCGCACTCAAGTCGAAGCCCCTGCCCACCCAGTCCACCGCGAAGCGTCCCGTGCTGCTCGACCTGCCGTGCGCCCCGGTGGAGAAGCGCCCGCTGCCGCCGGGCCGCCCGCGCGACTGGTACGTCACGCACAACCGCCGGCTCAAGGCGATGCGCCTCGCCATCGCCCTGCTCGACTCCGGCGTCTACCTGCCCCAGCAGGCCCGCAACGCGACGATCCGGAGCACGGCGGAGCTGATCGGCGTACACCCGCCGTCGGACACCACGTGCCACATGGTGCGCGCGTTCATGCGCTACAACCGCTGAGGCGGGGACCGGTGCCGGGCGCCCCGACCGCGGGGCGCCCGGTTTCCGCGTCACGGGGTCCGGCGGCTCGTCCGCCTCCGGGCCCCCGGACTCCGCCCCGGCGCCGGATGGCCGTGCCGGGCGGTGTACCGCGCCGCGGGCCCGGGCGACCGAGGCCCGTCCAGGTTGCACCGGTTTGTCCGGGTGTCTTCTTTTGAAGGGCAAAATAGCGGTAATTTTTCATGAAGAGGTACATATCGCACGCACATGAGGGGGTCCTGCCCCATGTCAACAGGGACACTTCTGGCGATCATCATCCCCGTCGTGGTGGTGATCGCCGTGGCGGCCGTGGCGGTCTCGCTGCTCATGCGCCGCCGGAAGCTGCGCGAGCGCTTCGGCCCGGAGTACGAACGGACGGTGGAGGACGCCGACAGCCGCATGGCCGGCGAGCGGGAGCTCAGGGCCCGCGAGAAACGGCATGACTCGCTCGACATCAAGCCGCTGGAGGACAGCGCCAGGGATCGGTACACACGGGACTGGACCAGCGTGCAGGAAGAGTTCGTGGACCGCCCGGAGGACGCCGTGCACCACGCCGACCGCCTGGTGACCTCCTTGATGCACGAGCGCGGCTACCCGACCCAGGACTTCGAGCAACAGCTCAAGGACCTCTCGGTCGAGCACGGCCGCACGCTCGAGCACTATCGGGCCGCCCACGACGTCGACGTGCTCAGCACCCGGCACGAGGCGACCACCGAACAATTGCGGGGTGCCATGGTGCACTACCGGGCCCTGTTCGACGAGCTGCTCTCCGACGGCGGCGAACCCCGCCGCGCCCCGGCCTGAGACGGCTCGGCGAACGGCCCGCCGCCCCGATCGGGAAAGCCCAGGACCTCCGGAGCGGAGGAGACATGCAACACAAGGACATACCGGACACCGCCGCCGCGAGCGGCCTGTCCACCGACGACCTCGCCCAGCCCCGCGACACCTCCACGGGGGAGGGCGCGGAGAGCACACCGGCCGAGGTGCCGACCTTCCCCGGCGAGAGCACGAGCACGCCGGGCAGGCCCGCCGAGGACGAGGCGGTGGGAGCCGGTTCCGGCACCGGGCCGCACGCCGCGGACCGGGACGCCCACGCCGAGGACGAGGCCCCCCAGCTCCTCACCCCCGAGGACGAGGAAGGGTTCCGCACACGCTGGCAGGAGGTACAGAACAAGTTCGTGGACGACCCGCGCGACGCCGTGCACACCGCCGACGCCCTCGTCGCCGACGTGATGCAGAGGCTGGCCGCCACCTTCGCCGACCACAAGCAGGAACTGGAAGGACAGTGGAACCGGGGCGAACAGGCGGACACCGAGGACCTGCGTCTGGCCCTGCGCCACTACCGCGCGTTCTTCAACCGCCTGCTCGTCACCTGACACGACGCGACGGCGCGGCGGTGGACGCGCCGGGCCGGGGCCGGACCCGCCCAGTACCGGCGGGTCCGGCCCCGCACGGCCTCGGCCCCCTGCCGGACGACCCCGATCAGTACGGTCGGGAGTTGATGTACCCGAGCAGCACGATCACCGCGACGACACAGCCCAGCACCACGACCGTCGACACCCAGGACGAGCGGCGGGACGACCCCCGGTGCTCCGGGTCGGCGCGGAACGGGACCGGGCCGGGAGGGTTGTCCTTCCAGCGCGCGGCGAGCATCCGGGCCCGCGCGGAGGGCTCCTTGTGTTCGGCGCCGTCCGCCCACGTGAGGTCGAACTCCCGCTCCTCGTCGTCCCTCTCGGACATCCCCGTGACCTTCCTCGAACAACAGTGTCAGCGTCTATGATCCCGCGCCGCGCCCACCGACGGAAGCGTTCCGGACACGACGGCGCCCCCGCCCCGGAGAACCGGGAACGGGGGCGGGAGCGGGGGCGCCGTACGAGCTCACGTGACACACACGCAGCAGCCGATCACACGTCGAAGTACAGCTCGAACTCGTGCGGGTGCGGGCGGAGCTGGAGCGGGGCGATCTCGTTCTGGCGCTTGAAGTCGATCCACGTCTCGATCAGGTCCGGCGTGAAGACGTCGCCCTGGAGGAGGAACTCGTGGTCGGCCTCCAGGCGGTCGAGGACCGCGCCGAGGGAGGTCGGGACCTGGGCCACGCCCGCGTGCTCCTCGGGAGCCAGCTCGTAGAGGTCCTTGTCGATCGGCTCGGCCGGCTCGATCTTGTTCTTGATGCCGTCCAGGCCCGCGAGGAGCAGCGCCGAGAAGGCCAGGTACGGGTTGCCGGAGGCGTCCGGGGCGCGGAACTCGACGCGCTTGGCCTTCGGGTTGGAACCGGTGATCGGGATGCGCATCGCGGCGGAACGGTTGCGCTGCGAGTACACCAGGTTCACCGGGGCCTCGAAGCCCGGCACCAGGCGGTGGTACGAGTTCACCGTCGGGTTGGTGAAGGCCAGCAGCGACGGGGCGTGCTTGAGGATGCCGCCGATGTAGTAGCGGGCCATGTCCGACAGCCCGGCGTAGCCCTGCTCGTCGTAGAAGAGGGGCTCGCCGCCCGCCCACAGCGACTGGTGGACGTGCATGCCCGAGCCGTTGTCACCGAAGATCGGCTTCGGCATGAAGGTCGCGGTCTTGCCGTTGCGCCAGGCGACGTTCTTCACGATGTACTTGAAGAGCTGCAGGTCGTCGGCGGCGGCGAGCAGCGTGTTGAACTTGTAGTTGATCTCGGCCTGGCCGGCGGTGCCCACCTCGTGGTGCTGGCGCTCGACCTTCAGGCCGGCCCGGTCCAGCTCCAGGGAGATCTCGGCGCGCAGGTCGGCGAAGTGGTCGACCGGCGGGACCGGGAAGTAGCCGCCCTTGTAGCGGACCTTGTAGCCGCGGTTGTCCTCCAGCGCACCGGTGTTCCAGGCGCCCGCCTCGGAGTCGATGTGGTAGAAGGACTCGTTCTCCGACGTCTTGAAGCGCACGCTGTCGAAGACGTAGAACTCGGCCTCGGGACCGAAGAACGCGGTGTCCGCGATGCCGGTGGAGGCCAGGTACGCCTCGGCCTTCTTGGCCACGTTGCGCGGGTCACGGGAGTACTGCTCGCCCGTGATCGGGTCGTGGATGAAGAAGTTGATGTTCAGCGTCTTGTCGCGGCGGAACGGGTCGACACGGGCGGTGGTCAGGTCCGCGCGCAGCGCCATGTCGGACTCGTGAATGGCCTGGAATCCACGGATCGAGGATCCGTCGAAGGCCAGCTCCTCGTCCGGGTCGAACGCGTCGACAGGCACCGTGAAGTGCTGCATGACACCCGGGAGGTCGCAGAAGCGGACGTCGACGAACTTGACGTCCTCGTCCGCGATGAACTTCTTGGCCTCGTCGGCGTTCTGGAACATCCAGCTCCTCCTACTCCCGACCGTCCCGCCGGGGTGGTAGATCGTTCGTGCGGCCAGTGCGGGTGGCACACGCTGCACTCGACCCTAGGGACGGGTCATTTCTCGGGCGTGACCCATTTGTTTCGCACAAGTTAACCGGGCCCTCTCCCACGGTAGCCCCGGCGCACCCCGCCGTCTCCCGGTCATATACGGGCGCAGTACCGTGGACGGGTGGACAACAGGCAAGCAATCGGATCATGGCTCTCCGGACCGCGCGCGGCCCTGGAGGACGCCGGTGCCGAGTTCGGCTACCGGGGTGAGCAGCTGGGGCTGCCGGAGGACGGACCGGGCTCGATCGCACGGCCCGGCCGCAGGCTCGGCGCCCTCGCCGTGGACTGGGGCCTGTGCGTCCTGATCGCATACGGTCTGATCACCGACGGCTACGACGGGCAGACGACCGGCAACTGGGCGCTGCTGGTGTTCCTGGTGATGAGCGTCCTCACCGTGGGCACCGTCGGCTTCACGCCGGGCAAGCGGCTGTTCGGCCTGCGGGTGATGTCCCTCGACACGGGCCGGGTCCAGCCGCTGCGCGGCCTGCTGCGCTCGGTGCTGCTGTGCCTCGCCGTCCCCGCCCTGGTCTGGGACCGCGACGGCCGGGGGCTGCACGACCGCCTGGCCCGCACGGTCGAGGTGCGCGTCTGACGGCCGGGGCGGCACGGCCCTGACGGCCGCGCGGTACGACGACGGGGGCGCCGGACGATGTCCGGCGCCCCCGTCGTCGTCAGCGGAGCGGGTCTCAGCGGCCCCTCGGACCGCTGCCCTTCGGCAGCTTCATGCCCTTGGGCATCGGGCCCTTGGGGAGCGGCATGTTGCTCATCAGGTCGCCCAGGGCGCGCAGCCGGTCGTTGGTCGCGGTGACCTGCGGGCCAGTGAGCACGCGGGGCAGCTTGAGCATCGTGGTGCGCAGCTTCTTCAGCTCGACCTGCCCGTCGCCGGTGCCCACGATCAGGTCGTGCACCGGGACGTCGGCGACGATGCGGTTCATCCGCTTCTTCTCGGCGGCGAGCAGGCTCTTCACCCGGTTCGGGTTGCCCTCCGCGATCAGCACGATGCCGGCCTTGCCGACCGCGCGGTGCACCACGTCCTGGTTGCGGTTCATCGCCACCGCCGGGGTCGTCGTCCAGCCCCGGCCGATGTTGTCCAGCACGGCCGCGGCGGCGCCCGGCTGTCCCTCCATCTGCCCGAAGGCCGCTCGCTCGGCCCGGCGCCCGAACACGATCGCTGTCGCGAGCAAGGCGAGCAGGAGGCCCAGGATGCCGGCATAAATGGGGTGACCGATCAAGAAACCGATCGCGAGGAAGACACCGAAGGTGACGATTCCGACAGCCGCGAGTACAAGACCGATCTTCTTGTCGGCCCTGCGGGTCATCTTGTAGGTCAGGGCGATCTGCTTCAGTCGCCCGGGGTTCGCAGCGTCCGCTGCGGTTTCCTTCCTCGCCATGCCATGAAGTCTACGTGTCCCCGTGCGCGCCTTCGACGGCAGTGCCGGGGAGGACGGTTCAGGGGCGGGCGACCGGCGTCTCGTCGAGGACGCGCTGCGCCTCGACGCGGTCCTTGGCGCGGCGGCGGTCCTCCAGCACCGACGTCCACGCGTTGCGGCGGGCGGTGCGCTGGCCGCCGCTCATCAGCAGCGACTCGACGGCGCGCAGTGCGGTGGTGAAGGACGGGATGGCGGTGGCGCGGACGGGCGCGGCCTGCATGGTGGAGGTCCCCCTCGGTGTTCCGGTGCGGGTGTACGTGGCGTGATGCCAGGCTCACTGACTGGTGTTACCAGGGCGTGACCGACCGGTCAAACGGGCATGAAGCCTCGGTGGGCCGCCCCCGGAATGCCGACGCGGCCCCGACCTGTGCCCTCATCTGCGAGGACGGTCGGGACCGCGTCGTCTCGGCCATTACTGGCGGGTAGTGCCTTGTGCGTGAATTCACACGCTGCTCTCGTCCCGTACGGGACGAGGCCGGTGAGGGTGTGTCAGACGGCCTGGGAGGCCACGAACGCGCCCCGCTTCTCGATCGCCATCTGATACAGCCGGCCGGCCCGGTAGGAGGAGCGGACCAGCGGGCCGGACATCACGCCGGAGAAGCCGATCTGCTCGGCCTCCTCCTTCAGCTCCACGAACTCGTGCGGCTTCACCCAGCGCTCGACGGGGTGGTGGCGCACGGACGGGCGCAGGTACTGCGTGATGGTGACCAGCTCGCAGCCCGCGTCGTGCAGCTGCTTCAGCGCCTCGCTGACCTCCTCGCGGGTCTCGCCCATGCCGAGGATCAGGTTCGACTTGGTGACCAGGCCGTAGTCACGGGCCTCGGTGATCACCTTCAGGGAGCGCTCGTAGCGGAAGCCGGGGCGGATCCGCTTGAAGATCCGGGGCACCGTCTCGACGTTGTGCGCGAAGACCTCGGGGCGGGAGGAGAAGACCTCCGCCAGCTGCTCGGGGACGGCGTTGAAGTCGGGGGCGAGCAGCTCGACCTTGGTGCGGCCGGCCTCGCGCTCCGCCGTCTGCGCGTGGATCTGGCGCACGGTCTCGGCGTACAGCCAGGCGCCGCCGTCCTCCAGGTCGTCGCGCGCGACGCCGGTGATGGTGGCGTAGTTCAGGTCCATGGTGACGACGGACTCGCCGACGCGGCGCGGCTCGTCACGGTCGAGCGCCTCCGGCTTGCCGGTGTCGATCTGGCAGAAGTCGCAGCGCCGGGTGCACTGGTCACCGCCGATGAGGAAGGTGGCCTCGCGGTCCTCCCAGCACTCGTAGATGTTCGGACAGCCCGCTTCCTGGCAGACCGTGTGCAGGCCCTCGCTCTTGACCAGGTTCTGCATCTTCGAGTACTCGGGGCCCATTTTCGCCCGGGTCTTGATCCACTCGGGCTTGCGCTCGATGGGGGTCTGGCTGTTGCGGACCTCCAGGCGCAGCATCTTGCGTCCGTCGGGTGCGACTGCGGACACGACCGGCTCCCTAGCGATTGATTCTTCGGCGTGGTCAAGCGTACGCCCGTTGTTCCGAATGCCCGGCGGGGTGTCCGCCTGCTGACGGCCGCCGTCCGGGCTCCCGGGTCCGGTCCGGACCGTCATGGCGGAGAACGCCGGACGGGCCGGATTCATGCCGCCGGTGTCCTCTCGATCTCCCGCGGCCTCAGGTCCGCGTTCTCCAGGACGTCCCGCAGGTGCCGCTCCACGACCGGCAGCACCTCGTCGATGGTCACGTCCCGGCCCAGCTCCGCGGCGAGCGAGGCGACGCCCGCGTCGCGGATCCCGCACGGGATGATCCGGTCGAACCACTTGTTGTCGGGGTTCACGTTGAGCGCGAAGCCGTGCATCGTGACCCCCTTGGCCACGCGGATGCCGATCGCCGCGATCTTGCGGTCCTCGCGGCGCTGGCCGGCGTTGGAGGGGGCGTACTCCGGGCCGTTGAGGCGGGGGTCGAACTCCTCGTCGGCCAGCCGGGGATCGAAGTCCAGGGAGAGACCGCCGAGCGCGGGGCGCTGCTCGACCGGGTCGCCCAGCACCCACACGCCGCTGCGGCCCTCGATCCGGGTGGTCTCCAGGCCGAACTCGGCGCAGGTGCGGATCAGGGCCTCCTCCAGGCGCCGGACGTGGGCGACCACGTCCACCGGGCGGGGCAGCTTCTGGATCGGGTAGCCCACGAGCTGGCCGGGGCCGTGCCAGGTGATCTTGCCGCCGCGGTCCACGTCGATGACCGGGGTGCCGTCGAGGGGGCGCTCGCTCTCCGCGGTGCGCCGGCCGGCCGTGTAGACCGGGGGGTGCTCCAGGAGGATCACGGTGTCGGGCACCTCGTCGGCGAACCGTGCCGCGTGCACCCGGCGCTGCTCGTCCCAGGCCAGCTGATAGTCGACGGCCTCGGCACCGAAGCCCATCCGGACGAACCGCAGGTCACTCACGGCAAGCGCCTCCCTAGAAGGTCGTAAGGCACGAAACGCGCCCAAGCCACTGTACGACCGTAGGGCCGGCGCCCGACCGGCAGCCGTCCGTTCGCCGCCCGGACCTGCCCCGACGGCCACCCGTCAGCTTCCCGGTAAATCCTCACACGATCGGATGAATGCCGAATCGAAATGTGCGATCGGGTGCTTACTCTCCGCTACATTCACGCCGTCCATAAGGCCATAAGGGCTGCTCACAGGCAATCCGGGCACATCGTTGGCCGGAAGGCAGGAGACCGCACCGCAGATGACGGAACGACCCGCGCAGCGCACCCCCAACCGACAGCTCGCCGCGCTCATCGCAGAAGCGGGGTTCTCCAACGCGGGACTCGCCCGTCGCGTGGACCAGCTGGGTCTCGAGCACGGGCTCGACCTCAGATACGACAAGACCTCCGTCACCCGCTGGCTGCGCGGGCAGCAGCCCCGCGGCACCACCCCGGCGCTGATCGCCGAGGTCTTCACGCGCCGCCTCGGCCGCCGGCTCACTGCCCAGGACCTGGGCCTGGACGCCTGCGCCCCGGTCTACGCCGGCCTGGAGTTCGCCGCCACCCCCGAGGAGGCGGTCGACATCGTCAGCGGGCTGTGGCGCAAGGACTCCGGCAGCCATGCCGAACTGCGCAAGATCGCCTTCACCTCGGCGGGGCTGGTCGTGCCGAGCCGGGACTGGCTCATCGGGCGCGCCGACGAGAAGGTGGCCCGCGTGGAGCCCCCGTTCCGGGTCCCCGCCCAGGGCCGCCCCGCACCCCGCCCGGCCGGCCCTGCCGAACTCGCCGCCCGCCGGCGCCCCACCGCCGAACGCGGCCCCGGCCACCGGGTCACCGGCGGCGACATCGCGGCGCTGCGCTCGGTCGGCGAACTCTTCCGCACCCTCGACGACGCCTACGGCGGCGGCCACGCCCGCCAGGCCCTCGTGCGCTACCTGGAGCACGAGTGCGAGCCCATGCTGCGCGGCACGTACGGCGAGCAGACCGGCCGCCGCCTGTTCGCGGCCGCCGCGGAGCTGACCCGGCTGGCCGGCTGGACCTCGTACGACATCGCCGCGCACGGACTCGCGCAGCGGTACTTCGTGCAGGCGCTGCGTCTCGCCCAGGCGGCGGGGGACCGGCCCTACGGCGCGTACGTGCTGGTCACCATGAGCCGGCAGGCCGTCTACCTCGGCCACGGGCGGGAGGCCGTGCAGCTCGCGCGGGTCGCGCAGCAGGGTGCGGGGGGCTCCGCGCCGCCGGTCGTGCAGGCGCTGCTGCACGCGGCCGAGGCGCGGGGGCACGGGGTGCTCGGCGAGGTGCGGGCCTGTACGGCCGCGCTGGTGCGCGCCGAGCGCGCGCTGGAGGGCGCGCGGACCGGTGACGAGGTTCCGTACTGGGCGCGGTTCTTCGACGAGGCGCAGCTCGCCGACGAGTTCGGCCACTGCCACCGGGACCTCCAGCAGTTCCGGGCCGCCGCGCAGCACGCCGAGCGTTCGCTGCAACTGCGGGCCCCCGGCTACGCCCGCAGCCGGCTGTTCTGCCGGATCGTCCTGGCCACCGCGCGCCTCGGGCTCGGTGAGCTGGACCAGGCCTGCCACCTGGCGGCCGAGGCGGCGGCGCAGGCCGCCGAGATGCGCTCCGTGCGGGCGGTGGAGTACGTCCGTGACTTCGAACGCAGGCTGGAGCCGTACCGTGACGCGGCGCCGGTCCGCACGTACCGCGACAAGGTGGCGGCCTACGGGTGACGCGTGCGGGCTCGCCCACGGCCCGGTGGGTGGGCCGGGGCCGGGGTGTCCGTCCTCGGACCGGCGCGGAATCGGCCACTTGAGCAGTGGCTGGTGCGGACGCGCCGGCCGCCGCCGGCGGACACCCCCGCCCCGTGCCCTCCGCGCCCTACGCGACCATCCGCCTGCCGCACCCACCGCGGGCGGTCGGGCCGCGGGGCGGTGGGGGAGGGTGGGCGCCGGACCGTGGGTCAGGCCGCGCGGGCCGTGGGGAGCGGGTCCGCCGAGTGGAGGGGGCGGTCCAGGCCCAGGTCCGCGAGGATCGCCGCCGACGCCCGGTGCGCCGAGTGCAACGCCCCCTGCACCGTCCCGGTGTCCCGGTGGTCGCCGCACACGTACAGCCCCGCGAGCAGCCGCACCGGACGGCGCAGATCGTGCGGCGGCCGCATCGCGGGCACCGCCTCCGCCGTGTGGTGCACGCCCAGGGTCTCCCAGCGCGTGGTCGGCACGCCGTACAGCCGGGCCAGGTGCATGCGTACGGCGGTGTCGATCCCCGGTGTCGGCGGTCCGAGGACCGTCGACGTCACCAGGGTGCGGCCGGCCGGGGCGCGGGAGGGGTCGACCCGGCTGACGACCGCCGTGTGCGCCACCGGCCCGCCGCGGTCGGCGTCGAGCAGCAGCGAGGCACCGGTCGCCGGGGGCTCGTCGGTCGTGTGGTGGACCACCGTCACCGGGTGGAAGCCCGGCACCCGCAGGCCGGGCAGCAGCTCGGCGGCGGCCCGTGCCCCGGTCGCGATCAGTACCGCGCCGCACCGGAACTCGCCGTGCTCCGCGGTGGTCACCGAGGTCGTCGACACGGAGGTGACCCGCACCCCGGTGCGCACCGTGCCCGGCGGCAGCGTCCGCGCCAGCCGCTGCGGCAGCGCCTCGGCGCCGCCCTCCGGCAGACACAGCCGCCCGCAGGCGAACGCCCGCAGCGCCAGGTCCGCGCACCGGCTGGAGGTGGTGAGGTCCGGGTCGCACAGCAGGGCGGCGAGCAGCGGACGCAGGAAGCCGTCGATGGTGCGGGCGGGCAGGCCCCGGGCCACCAGCGCCTCGGCCGCGGGCAGTTCGGGCCGGGCCAGCAGCCGCTCCACGGGCGTGCCCGCGAGCCGGGTGAACGCGGCGCCCAGGCGGGCCTGGTCGACCGCCGTGCCCAGCGGGGCGCCGGTGCGGCTGCGGGGCGCCGACACCTGCCGTCCCGGCACGGCCACCGGCCTCCTGGGGCCCGCCCCAGGCCGCGGAGTGCTCGCCAGGGCGCGCACCACATGGAGTGCGCCCCGTGCGCCCCGCGCACCCCTCGAACCCGGCTGCACGCCCGCCCGGTGGTGCCGTCCGTCGCTGTGCAGCAGGACACCGGGGGCGAAGGTGCTCAGGGCGAGTCCGTCGAGGCCGGGCGTCAGCCGTAGTTCGGGGTAGGACGTGGACAGCAGCCGCCCGATCCTGTCGAGCCGGAAGCCGTCGACCTTCTCGGTCGTCATGCGGCCGCCCACCTCATGGGCGGCTTCGAGGACCATGGTGGTGACTCCTGCGCCGGTCAGTCGTCGCGCCGCGGAGAGTCCGGCGATCCCGGCTCCCACGATGACGACGTCCGCCTGGTACGTGGGCTCAAGCACGTGCCCCTCCTCGAGGTTGCGCGGGCGCTGGAGACGTCATGCCCTCAACAGGCCCCAGGGATACCCGAGTTCTGGTCGAGGTTAGGACCGTGCCCGGGGCCGGGGTCAGTCGCGCATGGACAGAGCACGGGCGCACGACGGTCGCATACGCACGCCGGATGGGCACGAGGCGGTCGCAAGGGGCTCGGGTCGATGGGTGATGCGGTCACGGGTGGTCGCACGTGGTCGTGCGGGCGGACGCCGCCTCACCGGGCCGCCCTGATCGCCCCCTCGATCCGGGGGAACGCGAACCGGAAGCCCGACTCCAGCAGCCGCGCCGGCACCACCCGGGCGCTGCCCAGCACGTCACCGGCCAGCTCCCCGAGCACCGCCCGCAGCACGGGCGCCGGCACCGCGAGGACCGCCGGCCGGCGCAGCACACGGGACATCGCCTCGGTGACCTCACGATTGGTCACCGGGTGCGGAGCCGTCAGATTGAACGGACCCGACAGCCCCTCGGTGTCCAGGAGATGGCGCAGCGCGGCCACCTCGTCGTGCAGCGCGACGAACGACCAGTACTGGCCGCCGTCGCCCAGCCGGCCGCCCAGACCCGCCCGGAACAGCGGGAAGAGCCGCCCCCACGCCCCGCCCCCGCGGGCCACCACCAGCCCGGTCCGCGCGAACACGGTCCGCACCCCGGCCTCCCGGGCCGGCGCCGCCGCGCCCTCCCACTCCACGCACAGCTCCGGCAGGAACCCCTCGCCCGGCGGCGCGCCCTCGTCGACCGTCCGGTCACCGGTCTCGCCGTAGTAGCCGATCGCGCTGCCGTTCACGAACACCCGCGGCCGCACCTCCTCGGGCAGCCCGGCCATCGCCTCGGCGAGCGCCGCCGTGCCCCGTACCCGGCCCGCCCGGATCCGCGCCTTGTACGCCGCCGTCCAGCGCCGGTTGCCGACCCCCGCGCCCGCCAGGTTGACCACGGCGTCACAGCCCGCCAGCCCGTCCGCGTCCACGGACCCCCGCTCCGGGTCCCACCGCACCTCGCCGGCCGCCCGGGGGGCACCCCGCACCAGCCGGACCACCTCGTGGCCGTCCGCCGCCAGGGACCGCGCCAGGGCGCCACCGATCAGCCCGGACGCACCGGCCACCGCGATTCGGGAACGTTCCATGGCGTCCATCCTGCCCCGGCCTGCCCGTAAATCACCGGGGACGACCCCGCCCCGGCCGTACAGTGACCCTCATGCCCGCACCACTCATACGCATCGCCCGTCCCGACGACGAGGGCGAACTGGCCCGTCTCGACCACGAGACCTGGTCCCCGCTGCACGCCGTGACCCCGCCGCCGCAGCCGCCGTACGACTCCTTCTTCTCGGCGCACGCCGGTCCCGGGGACCACCGCGTCGCCGAGCACGAGGGCCGGCTCGTCGGCTACGTCCGCCTCGGCTTCCCCACGGAGCTGGCCTCCAACGCGCACGTGCGGCAGATCCGCGGCCTCGCCGTCGCGCCGGAGGCGCGCGGACTGGGCGTGGGCCGGGCCCTGGTGCGGGCCGCGATCGAGGAGGCGCGGGAGCGCGGCGCCCGCCGGATCACCCTGCGGGTGCTCGGCCACAACACCACCGCCCGCACGCTGTACGAGTCCGAGGGCTTCGTGGTGGAGGGCGTGCAGCCGGAGGAGTTCTTCCTCGACGGCGCCTACGTCGACGACGTCCTGATGGGCCGCTCCCTGCTCTGACCCGGCCCTACGAGGTCACCAGCTCCCCGGTGTCCACCGGCGCCGTCGCCCGCGCCGCGCGCGCGGCGTCGTCCGCCACCTCGTCCGCCGTCAGCACGTAACCGGTCTCGGTGTCCGAGGTCGAGCGCGCGAACACCACGCCGTACACCCGGCCGTCGGTGGTCAGCAGCGGCCCGCCGGAGTTGCCCGGGCGGACGGTGGAGCGGATCGCGTAGATCTCGCGGGTGACGGTCTCGTCGTTGTAGATGTTCCACCCCCTGGCCTGCACGCGGCTCGCCACCGTCGCCGCCCGGAGGTCCAGGTCGCCGTTCTGCGGGTAGCCCGCGACGACCGCCGCCTCGCCGCGCCCGGCGTCGTCGTCGAAGCGCAGCACCGGAGCCCGCAGGTCCGGCACGTACAGCACGGCCACGTCCTTGCGCGGGTCGAACAGCACCACCCGGGCCTCGTACGCCCGCCCCACCCCGCCCACGCGCACCGTCGGCTCGTCGATGCCGGCCACCACGTGGGCGTTGGTCATCACGTGCTCCCGCGCGTACACGAACCCGCTGCCCTCGCGGCCCTGGCTGCCCGCGGCGCCCTCGACCTTCACGGTGCTGCGCTGGGCGGCCCGGGTGGCGGCCGCCGTGACGCTGTCCCCGGACGGCTCGGCGACCTCGGCCGTCGACTCGTTCTCGAACGGGTTGAACACCTGCGGGAAACCCGCCTCCGTCAGCGCCGACGTGGCCCCGGAGAACCAGCCCGGCGTGGTGTCCGGCATCACGTCCTGCACCGTGCCCAGCAGCCGTGAGTCCCGGATCGCCGACGTCACCAGCGGCGACGAGGACGCGCCCAGCACGCTCGCCGCCACCCACGCCACGATCAGCACCGCCACCGCGTTGGCCGCGGCGCCGCCGATCCCGTCCGCCACCCTCAGCGGCCCCCGGTCCAGCTCCCGCCGCAGCCGCAGCGCCAGCCGCCCCGCCAGCTCGTGGCCCGCCACCGCCGGCAGCAGCACCGTGAACACCGCCGTCACCGTGGCCCGGCCGGTCCCCGGCGTCACCAGGTCCATCACCCACGGCAGGATCCACACGCCGACGGCCGCACCGCCCACGAAACCGGCCAGCGAGACACAGCCGGCCAGCAGCCCGCGCCGGTAACCGGACGCCGCGTAGGCCAGGACGACCAGCAACAGCAGGATGTCGAGCAGGTCCACGCACGCCGCCTTTCTCTCGGACCCACACATACGTGGGGGAGGGGCCCGGTGATCAGCCACGCGCGCGACGGCCGCCCCGTGCGGCCACGCGCGCGTGTACCGGGGAAAACGCCGCGGACCGGGACGATGGTTCCACCGGGTGGCACAGCACATGTCGCGGACCGGCCGGACCGGACCCACAGTGGGACCATGCGTGTCCCCAGGAGACCGCGCGGAGCGCGGAAGCGCCGCTCCCCCCGGATACCCGGCGGGCCCGGCACCCCGGGCCTGCCCAGGCCCGCCACGGCGTCGCTCGGCTGTCTGCCGGGCCTGGCCGCCGCGCTCGCCCTGGTGCTGTGCGCCCACGGCGTCGAGCACGCCGCCGAGTCCGCCGGCCCCGCCGCCCGGCCGGCGGCCGCCCACCAGGCGCCCCGGCCGCCCGTCGTGCCGCGCTCCGTCTGGCTGGGTGACGGCGCCCGCGACCAGCCGCCCCCGCGCTACGACGACGCGGTGGTCGCCGTCTTCGTCCACCACACCGACTCGCCCAACGGCTACGACTGCGCCGACGCGCCCGGGATCATCCGGGGCCTGTACGAGGGCCAGACCCTCGGCCGCCACTGGGACGACCTCGGCTACAACTTCGTCGTCGACCGCTGCGGCACCGTCTACGAGGGCCGCGCGGGCGGCACCGACCGCGCCGTCACCGGCGCCCACACCCAGGGCTTCAACCACCGCACCACCGGGATCGCCGCCCTCGGCACCTTCACCGAGGGCACCGAGGTGCCGGAGGAGATGCTGAGGGCGATCGCCGCGGTGTCCGCCTGGAAACTCGGCACCTCCGGCACCGACCCGCGCGCCGACGTCCGGCTGGTCTCCAGCAACGGCGGCAGCCGCTACGCGGCCGGCGTCACCGCCACCCTGCCCGCGCTCGCGGGCCACAGCGACGGCTACATGACCGACTGCCCGGGCGCCGCCCTCCAGGCGCGCCTCCCGTACCTCAGGACCCTCGCGGCCCGCCTCCAGGGCCGCGACACCCGGACCCAGAACCGCGAGGACCCCACCCCCGTACGGAACAGCGACACACACAGCGACACACGGAACGAAGAGCAGGACCGATGAACGACACCCCCGACCGAAGTACCACCTGGGCGGAGGCACTGCGCCGCCCCTGGACCGCCCTGTGCGCCGCCGCGGCCGTCGTCCTCGGCCCCGCCGCCCACACCGCCGCCGCCCTCATGCAGGCCAACGCCGCACCCCTGCGCCACGCACCGGGCCCGCCGCACCGCCGGCTGTGACCGGACGGGGACGCCGGGGCACGCCGCCCGCCGCTCAGCCGCGGAACCGCTCCCAGAGCCGCGGGTAGCGCTCGGCGAGCAGGGCCTCGTTCTCGAAGTCGAGCGGCGTGCCCTCCGGCTCCGCCGGGGCCGGGGGCAGGGCGAGGTCGGGCGCCACCGTGCCGGTGAGCTGCTCGTACGCCTCGTCCGCCGCGTAACCGAGATCCTCGCCGTCGCCGTCGATCTCCTCGTCGAAGTCGTCCAGCAGGCCGGCGAGCGCGTCCGGGTCGTGCACCGCGCCCTCGAACACCTCCCGGCCCTGGCCGATCAGCCAGCACCGGAAGTAGTCGAAGGCGTCGTCGCTCGCCCCGTCGAGGAGCACCCACGCGGCGCCCCACAGATCCCAGCGGTAGGCGCGGTGGTAGCGGGACTCGAAGTGACGGGCGAAGTCCAGGACCGCCTCCGGGTCCAGCCGCACGAGCCGCTCCACGAGCAGGTCGGCCTGCTCCTCCGGGTCGCCCTCGGCGTCCTCCCGGGTGGCGTCCACCAGCTCCCAGAACTCCGTCTCGTCCATCACGCGTCCAGCATCGGCCCTGGGGCCGGGCGACGCACCCGGAGTGCGCGCCCTACCGCGGCCGGTACAGCTCCGCCAGCCGCGCCGCCTGCGCCGCGAACCGCTCCCGCAGGCTCCGCGGCGCCAGCACCTCCACCTCCGCCCCCAGCGCCGTCAGCTGCGTGTGCGCGACCTCCTCGGACTCCACCGGCAGGGTCACCGTCACCCACCCGTCCCCGTCCGGCCCGCCCGCCCCGTCCAGCGCCTCCCGCGCCGACAGCGGATCCACGGCGTGCGGCAGCCGGCGCGCGCCCTCCGCCGTCAGCCGCACCACGACCTCCGCCCGCAGGAGGGACCGCGCGAACTGCTCCGCCCGCTCCTCCCAGAACGCCGGCAGCTCGAAGTCCGCCGCCCGCTCGAAGCGCTCCCCGCCGGCCTCCACGGCCGTGAACCGGTCGATCCGGTACACCCGGAAGGCCCCGCCGTCCGCCACCCGCGCGCACAGGTACCAGACGCCCGCCTTCAGCACGAGCCCGTACGGCTCCAACTCCCGCTCCACCAGGGCGTCGTCGCGCCGGTAGCGGGCGGTGATCCGCCGGTCGTCCCACACCGCGTCCGCGACCTCGGGCAGCAGCGCGGGCGTCTCCGGCGCGCGGAACCAGTTCGGGGCGTCCAGGTGGAAGCGCTGCGCCGCCGTGCGGGAGGCGTCCCGCAGGGACGGCAGCAGCGCCGCCGACACCTTCAGCCGGGCCGCCGAGGCCGCGTCCTCCAGTCCCATCTCGCGCAGCGCGCCCGGCACCCCCGACAGGAACAGCGCCTCCGCCTCGCCGCGCGCCAGCCCCGTCAGCCGCGTGCGGTACCCGCCGACCAGCCGGTAGCCGCCGATCCGCCCCCGCTCCGCGTACACCGGCACCCCGGCCTCCGACAGGGCCTGCGCGTCCCGGGTGACCGTCCGCTCCGACACCTCCAGCTCCCGCGCCAGCTCGGCGGCGGTCATGGAGGGCCGGGACTGCAGCAGCAGCACCATCTTGATCAACCGGGCGGCACGCATGGGCCCATCATGCAGGAGGCCCCCGCCGGGTGGGCGGGGGCCTCCTGTCGTGATCCGGGCCCTACAGGCCGTACTTCTCGCGCGCTTCCTTCACGGACGCCGCCTGGACCTCGCCGCGCCGGGCGAGCTGCGCCAGGGCCGCGACGACGATGGACTCGGCGTCGACACCGAAGTGGCGGCGGGCCGCGTCACGGGTGTCCGACAGACCGAAGCCGTCGGCGCCCAGCGACGAGTAGTCCTGCTCGACCCACTGCGCGATCTGGTCCGGGACCTGGCGCATGTAGTCGGAGACCGCCAGCACCGGACCCTCGGCGCCCTGGAGCGCCTGCCGGACGAACGGCACCCGGTCCTCGCCGCGCAGCAGCGCCTCGTCCGCCTCCATGGCGTCCCGGCGCAGCTCCGTCCACGAGGTGGCGGACCACACGTCGGCGGCCACGCCCCACTCCTCGGACAGCATCCGCTGCGCCTTCAGCGCCCAGTGGATCGCCGTGCCGGAGCCCAGCAGCTGGATCCGCGGCGCGTTCGCCACCGGGGTCAGGCCCGCCGACTCCGCCGTGTTGAAGCGGTACAGGCCCTTGACGATGCCCTCGTCGACACCGGCCGCCGACGGCTTGGCGGGCTGCGGCAGCGGCTCGTTGTAGACCGTCAGGTAGTAGAAGACGTTCTGGTCCTCGTCCGGCTTCGCCTCGCCGAACATCCGGCGCAGACCCTCCTTGACGATGACGCCGATCTCGTACGCGAACGCCGGGTCGTACGTCAGGGCCGCCGGGTTGGTCGCGGCGATGACCGGCGAGTGGCCGTCGGCGTGCTGCAGGCCCTCGCCCGTCAGCGTGGTGCGGCCGGCCGTGGCGCCGACCAGGAAGCCGCGGCCGAGCTGGTCGCCGAGCTGCCACATCTGGTCGCCGGTGCGCTGCCAGCCGAACATCGAGTAGTAGATGTAGAACGGGATCATCGTCTCGCCGTGCGTCGCGTACGACGTCGAGGCGGCGATGAACTCGGCCATGGCGCCGGCCTCGGTGATCCCCTCGTTGAAGATCTGACCGTTCTTGGCTTCCTTGTAGTACATCAGCTGGTCGCGGTCGACCGGCTCGTACGTCTGGCCCATCGGCGAGTAGATGCCGAGGGACGGGAAGAGGCTCTCCATGCCGAAGGTGCGCGCCTCGTCGGGGACGATCGGCACCCAGCGCTTCCCGGTCTCCTTGTCGCGGACCAGATCCTTGACCAGGCGGACGAACGCCATGGTGGTCGCCACGTTCTGCGAGCCGGAGCCCTTGTCGAAGGCGGCGAACGCCTTGTCGGCGGGCTGCGGCAGCGGCGCGACCGGGTGGACGCGGCGGGCCGGGGCCGGACCGCCCAGGGCGGCGCGGCGCTCCTGGAGGTAGCGGACCTCGGGGGAGTCGGCGCCCGGGTGGCCGTAGGGGACCACGCCGTCGACGAAGTCGCTGTCCTTGATCGGCAGGCCCAGGCGGTCGCGCATCGCCTTGAACTCGTCCACCGTCAGCTTCTTCATCTGGTGGTTGGCGTTCTTCGAGGCAAAACCCTCACCGAGGGTGTGGCCCTTGACGGTCTGCGCGAGGATCACGGTCGGCGCGCCCTTGTGGGCGAGCGCGGCCTTGTAGGCGGCGTAGACCTTGCGGGCCTCGTGGCCGCCGCGCGAGACGTGGAAGCACTCGAGGATCTTGTCGTCGCTCAGCAGCTTCGCCATCTCGACGAGCGCCGGGTCCTTGCCGAAGAAGTCCTCGCGGATGTAGGCGGCGTCGCGCGTCTGGTACGTCTGCACCTGCGCGTCCGGTACCTCGCGCAGCCGGCGGACCAGCGCGCCCGTGGTGTCGAGCTGGAACAGCTCGTCCCAGGCGGTGCCCCACAGGGTCTTGACGACGTTCCAGCCGGCGCCGCGGAACTGGGCCTCCAGCTCCTGCACGATCTTGAAGTTGGCGCGGACCGGACCGTCGAGGCGCTGCAGGTTGCAGTTGATGACGAAGGTCAGGTTGTCCAGCTGCTCGCGGGAGGCGAGGGTGAGCGCGGTCGTCGACTCGGGCTCGTCCATCTCGCCGTCGCCGAGGAACGCCCACACGTGCGACTCGGAGACGTCCTTGATGCCGCGGCTGGTCAGGTAGCGGTTGAAGCGCGCCTGGTAGATCGCGGAGATCGGGCCGAGGCCCATGGAGACGGTCGGGAACTCCCACAGCCAGGGCAGGCGCCGCGGGTGCGGGTACGACGGCAGGCCGTTGCCGCCCGCCTCGCGGCGGAAGTTGTCCAGGTGCTGCTCGCTGATCCGGCCGTCGAGGAAGGCGCGGGCGTAGATGCCGGGGGAGGCGTGGCCCTGGATGTAGAGCTGGTCGCCGGAGCCGTCACGCTCCTTGCCGCGGAAGAAGTGGTTGAAGCCGGTCTCGTACAGCCAGGCGGCGGAGGCGAAGGTGGCGATGTGGCCGCCGACGCCGTATTTGCTGCCGCGGGTCACCATGGCCGCCGCGTTCCAGCGGTTCCAGGCGGTGATCCGGTGTTCCATCTCCTCGTCGCCGTCCACGACGGGCTCGGCGGGGGTGGGGATGGTGTTGACGTAGTCGGTCTCGAGGAGCTTCGGCAGCGCGATGCCGGCGCCCTCGGCGCGCTCCAGCGTGCGGCGCATCAGGTACGCGGCACGGTGCGGCCCGGCCGCCTTGGTGACGGCGTCCAGGGAGGCCTGCCACTCGGCGGTCTCCTCGGGGTCGCGGTCCGGGAGCTGGTCGAGCTCGCTCGGCTGGATGGCGTTGGGGTCGGTCATGTCGCCGCCTTCCTCAGTCGAAGGGGGTTCCCTCATCGGTAAGGGTTCGGGGTGCCCTTGGTCTTTGGCAGGACAGGGCGTGGGCTCCGGTGGAAGCCCGCTGGCGACTGTAACTCGCTGATCGATGATCGATCAAAGGGTTGAGGGGCAAAATCTCTTGATCACGAGAAAGTAGGCACGGGGTGCCTCCGGCGATGGCACCGGGTGACTGCCCGGAGGGGGTGTTTGCGCAGGTGAGGCGGTGTGTGCGCAGAAGAGTCCGGACGAGCGCACCGGCGGGGGAACCCGCTACGCCCGCGGCGCGCACCCCAGCACATGCGCCTTCACCAGTTCCGCGATCCGCGGGTCCCGCCGGCGGAACGCCGCCACCAGCTCCTCGTGCTCCTCGGCGTACGACTGCTGCACCGTCCCCAGCCACCGTATCGACAGGGCCGTGAACACCTCGATCCCCAGCCCCTCCCAGGTGTGCAGCAGCACCGAGTTGCCGGCCGCCCGCACCAGCTCCCGGTGGAACGCCACGGTGTGCCGCACCTGGCCCGTCCCGTCGGACAGCCGGTCCGCCTCGTACAGCGCCGCGACGTGCGGTTCCAGGGCCGAGCAGTCCTCCGCCAGCCGCGCCGCCGCCAGCTCCGCCGCGATCGCCTCCAGGCCCGCCCGGACCGGGTAGCTCTCCTCCAGGTCGGCGGCCGTCAGGTTCCGCACCCGTACGCCCTTGTTGGGCGCCGACTCGATCAGCCGCAGCGACTCCAGCTCGCGCAGCGCCTCCCGCACCGGCGTCTGGCTGACCTCCAGCTCGGTCGCGATCCGCCGCTCCACGATCCGCTCGCCCGGCTTCCAGCGTCCGCTGATGATCCCTTCCAGGATGTGCTCGCGGATCTGTTCGCGCAGCGAGTGGACGACGGGCGCGGTCATGATGGCTCCTTAGACAGGGGCTCACCGGCCCCCCAGAGGGCGTTGACGCTTAGACAATACGGCCGTGGGCCCGCCCGGGAGGCGCGCACGGGGGCGCTTTCGCCCAGGTGAGACGAGACTTACATGTTCCCTACAGCCGCGGCGCGGCGGCATCGCCGCCGCCCAACGCCGGTGCCCCCGCCCGGAAAGCTCCGTGAGCTTCCGGACGGGGGCACCGTACGACCGTGTCAGTGACCGCGGGTCACAGGCCGAGCTCGACCTCGAACTCGCCCGCCTCCAGGATCGCCTTGACCGCCGTCAGGTAACGGGCCGCGTCGGCACCGTCCACCAGGCGGTGGTCGTAGGAGAGGGTCAGGTAGGTCATGTCGCGGACGCCGATGACCGTGCCCTCCTCGGTCTCGATGACGGCCGGACGCTTGACCGTGGCACCGATGCCGAGGATCGCGACCTGGCCCGGGGGCACGATGATCGTGTCGAACAGCGCGCCGCGCGAACCGGTGTTGCTGATGGTGAACGTGCCACCCGCCAGCTCGTCCGGCGTGATCTTGTTGCCGCGCACCTTGGCCGCGAGGTCGGCCGTGGCCTTGGCGATACCGGCGATGTTGAGGTCACCGGCGTTCTTGATGACCGGGGTCATCAGGCCCTTCTCGGAGTCCACCGCGATACCGATGTGCTCGGTGTCGAAGTAGGTGATGGTCCCCTCGGCCTCGTTGATCTTGGCGTTGACGGCCGGGTGGGCCTTCAGCGCCTGGGCCGCGGCCTTGACGAAGAACGGCATCGGGGAGAGCTTGACGCCCTCGCGCGCCGCGAACGCGTCCTTGGCCCGGGTGCGCAGCTTCATCAGACGGGTGACGTCGACCTCGACCACCGAGGACAGCTGGGCCTGCTCGTGCAGGGCCTTGACCATGTTGTCGCCGATGACCTTGCGGATCCGCGGCATCTTCACGGTCTGACCGCGCAGCGGGGAGGCCTCGAGGACCGGGGCCTTCTTCGCGGGGGCGGCCGGAGCCGCGGCGGCCGGGGCCGGGGCGGCGGTGGCGGCCTTCGCGGCCTCGGCGGCGGCGACGACGTCCTGCTTGCGGATGCGGCCGCCGACGCCGGTGCCCTTGACGGTGGACAGGTCGACGCCGTTCTCGGCGGCGAGCTTGCGCACCAGCGGGGTGACGTAGGCGCCCTCGTCCGTCGGCTGGGCGGCGGCGGGAGCGGCCGGAGCGGCGGCCGGAGCGGCCGGGGCCGCAGCGGGGGCCGGGGCGGCCGGCTGCGGAGCCGGAGCCGCGGGAGCCTGCGGGGCGGGCGCCGGGGCCGGGGCGGCCGGAGCGGGGGCGGCCGGCGCCGCCTGCTGCGGGGCCGGGGCGGGCTCGGGCTGCGCCGGGGCGGGCTCGGGCTGCGCCGGGGCCTCGGGGGCGGCCGGGGCCGGGGCGGCGGCGGGCGCGGCACCGGCCTCGCCGATGACGGCGAGCTTGGCGCCGACCTCGGCCGTCTCGTCCTCGCCGACCACGATCTCCAGCAGGGTGCCGGAGGCGGGGGCGGGGATCTCGGTGTCGACCTTGTCCGTCGACACCTCCAGCAGCGGCTCGTCGGCCTCGACGGTGTCGCCGACCGACTTCAGCCAGCGGGTGACGGTGCCCTCGGTGACGGACTCGCCGAGCGCGGGCAGGACCACGTCCGTGCCCTGGGCGGAGCCGCCGCCGGCCGCGGCCTCGGCGGTGGGCGCCGGGGCGGGAGCGGCCTGCTCGGTGGACGGCTGCGCGGCCGGGGCCGGCGCGGGGGCGGGCGGGGCGGCCTGCTCGGCGGCGGGCGCCTGCTCGGCGGCCGGGGCCGGAGCGGCCTCCGGGGCGCCGCTGCCGTCGTCGATCAGCGCCAGCTCGGCGCCGACCTCGACGGTCTCGTCCTCGGCGACCTTGATGGAGGACAGCACGCCGGAGGCGGGAGCGGGGATCTCGGTGTCGACCTTGTCGGTGGAGACCTCGAGCAGCGGCTCGTCGGCCTCGACGCGCTCGCCCTCGGCCTTCAGCCAGCGGGTGACAGTGCCCTCGGTGACGCTCTCGCCGAGCGCGGGAAGGGTTACGGAAACCGCCATGGTTTCGGTTGCTCCTTTAAAAGTGCGGAAGTCTGTGTCGTCGCGCCCGATGGACTGGGGGCGTCAGTCGTGGGCGTGGAGGGGCTTTCCGGCCAGGGCCAGGTGGGCCTCGCCGAGCGCCTCGTTCTGCGTCGGGTGGGCGTGCACGAGCTGGGCCACCTCGGCCGGCAGGGCCTCCCAGTTGTAGATCAGCTGGGCCTCGCCGACCTGCTCGCCCATGCGGTCGCCGACCATGTGGACGCCGACCACCGCACCGTCCTTGACCTGGACGAGCTTGATCTCGCCCGCGGTCTTGAGGATCTTGCTCTTGCCGTTGCCCGCCAGGTTGTACTTGAGAGCGACGACCTTGTCCGCGCCGTAGATCTCCTTGGCCTTGGCCTCGGTGATGCCGACGGAGGCGACCTCCGGGTGGCAGTACGTCACCCGCGGGACACCGTCGTAGTCGACCGGGACGGTCTTCAGGCCGGCCAGACGCTCCGCCACCAGGATGCCCTCGGCGAAGCCGACGTGCGCGAGCTGGAGGGTCGGGACGAGGTCACCGACGGCGGAGATGGTCGGAACGTTGGTGCGCATGTACTCGTCGACCAGGACGTAGCCGCGGTCCATGGCGACCCCGGCCTCCTCGTAGCCCAGGCCCTGGGAGACCGGGCCGCGGCCGACGGCGACGAGCAGGACCTCGGCCTCGAACTCCTTGCCGTCCGCCAGGGTGACCTTGACGCCGTCCTGGGTGTACTCGGCCTTCTGGAAGAACGTGCCCAGGTTGAACTTGATGCCGCGCTTGCGGAAGGCGCGCTCCAGCAGCTTGGAGGAGTTCTCGTCCTCGACCGGCACCAGGTGCTTCAGGCCCTCGATGATGGTGACGTCGGAGCCGAACGACTTCCACGCGGAGGCGAACTCGACACCGATCACGCCGCCGCCCAGGACGATCGCGGACTTCGGCACGCGGTCCAGGACCAGGGCGTGGTCGGAGGAGATGATGCGGTCGCCGTCGATCTCCAGGCCCGGCAGCGACTTCGGCACGGAGCCGGTCGCCAGCAGGATGTGGCGGCCCTGGATCCGCTGGCCGTTCACGTCGACGGAGGTGGGGGAGGACAGCCGGCCCGCACCCTCGATGTAGGTCACCTTGCGGGAGGCGATGAGTCCCTGCAGGCCCTTGTAGAGCCCGGAGACGACATCGTCCTTGTACTTGTGGACGGCCGGTACGTCGATGCCCTCGAAGGTGGCCTTCACGCCGAACTGCTCGCTCTCGCGGGCCTGGTCGGCGATCTCGCCCGCGTGCAGCAGGGCCTTGGTGGGGATGCATCCCCGGTGCAGGCAGGTACCGCCGACCTTGTCCTTCTCGATCAGGGCGACGTCCAGGCCCAGCTGAGCCCCGCGCAGGGCCGCGGCGTAACCACCGCTGCCACCGCCGAGGATCACTAGGTCGAAAACGGTGCTGGCGTCGTTCGCCACGTCACGTCCTCCATGCATGTGCGCCACGCCGGTCTCCAGTGACCGGTCGGCGGCTGGTGTGCGGCCGCTTGTTGCCTCGGCCCTTCGGTGGGGGCCCTGTCCTGCCGAGCCCCATCTTCGCACTTGTCGGCACGGAACGAGACGCCGGGCAGGCATGTGAGACGCCCCACGTCTTCGGCCGGGTGAGCGGCCGGGGCCCCGCCGCTTCCGCGTGCGGGGCCCCGTCACCCGGAGAAGGTCAGCTCAGGTCGCCGGCGGCGGCCCGCTCGGCGAGCCGGACCAGCGTGCGCACCGCCGAACCCGTACCGCCCTTGGGGGTGTAGCCGAAGGGGCCGCCCTCGTTGAAGGCCGGGCCCGCGATGTCGAGGTGGGCCCAGGTGATGCCCTCGCCGACGAACTCGCGCAGGAACAGGCCGGCGACCAGTCCGCCGCCCATCCGCTCGCCCATGTTGGCGATGTCGGCCGTGGCCGAGTCCATGCCCTTGCGCAGGTGCTCCGGCAGCGGCATCGGCCACGCCGGCTCGCCCACCTCCTCGGCGACCTCGTGCACGGCGGCGCGGAAGGCGTCGTCGTTGGCCATGACGCCGAACGTGCGGCTGCCCAGGGCCAGCACCATCGCGCCGGTCAGGGTGGCCACGTCCACGATCGCGTCCGGCTTCTCCTGGGAGGCGGCCCACAGCGCGTCCGCGAGCACGAGCCGGCCCTCGGCGTCGGTGTTGAGCACCTCCACGGTCTTGCCGCTGTACATGCGCAGCACGTCACCCGGACGGGTCGCCGAGCCCGAGGGCATGTTCTCGGCCAGCGCCAGCCAGCCGGTCACGTTGACCTCCAGGCCGAGGCGGGCGGCGGCGACGACCGCGGCGAACACGGCGGCGGCACCGCTCATGTCGCACTTCATCGTCTCGTTGTGGCCGGCCGGCTTCAGCGAGATGCCGCCCGAGTCGTAGGTGATGCCCTTGCCGACCAGGGCGAGGTGCTTCTTCGCCTTGGACGAGGTGTACGACAGCTTCACCAGGCGCGGACCGGACGCGGAGCCGGCGCCGACGCCGAGGATGCCGCCGTAGCCGCCCTTGGCCAGGGCCTTCTCGTCGAGCACCTGCACCTTGATGCCGTGCTCCTTGGCCGCCGCCTGGGCGACGGCGGCGAACGCCTCCGGGTTGAGGTCGTTCGGCGGGGTGTTGATCAGGTCGCGGGCGCGGTTCAGCTCCTCGGCGACGGCGGTCGCGCGCTCGACGGCGGCCTTGAACGCCTTGTCGCGGGGCTTGCCGCCGACCAGCGCGGCCTCGGCGAGCGGCGCCTTGCCGTTCTTCTTGCCGCCGTTGCCGTTGTCCTTGTAGGCGTCGAAGGAGTACGCGCCCAGCAGCACGCCCTCGGCGACCGCGCCGGCGTCGGCGGCGTCCGTCAGGGGCAGGGCGAACGCGGCCTTCTTGGTGCCGGTGAGGGTGCGGGCGGCCACGCCGGCCGCCTTGCGCAGGGCCTCGGTGCCGTAGCCGGAGTCCTTCCCGGGCTGGGGGCCGAGGCCGACCGCCACCACGAGCGGCGCCTTGAAGCCGGCCGGCGCGGGGAGCTTCGTCACCTCGCCCTCGGCACCCGACGCGCCGAGCGTCTCCAGGACGGCGGCGAGCCGGCCGTCGTACGCCTGGTCCACGGCCTCGGCGCCCGGTGCGACGACCGGGGCCCCGGGCTTCGACGCGGAGCCCTTGGCGACACCGATCACGATCGCGTCGGCCCGCAGGCCGGGGACCGCGGCGGTGCTGAGAGTGAGAGCAGTCACGGTGGTGAAATCTCGCTTCCGATGTGAAGTTGCGGTGGCCGAAAGGTGTGGGTCGACCGGGCCCGGCAGCCGACCCTAATCGCCATGTCTGGGTGCGGTCCCGTCGGGGCCTTCCCCGGTGCGGCGAACACTCGGGAACGAGACTACGCGCGTGTGCGCGCCCGCTCCCGCACACGGGTGTTCACCGGGCGGCCCCCTCCGGGGCCCCGCCGTCGGGCCGCCGGGCGACGACGATCATCCTTGAGGTTCCTGTGTGCCCCCCGTGGCGCCGACCACGCCGCCCCGTCCTGGAGACCCCGGTGAGACGACCCTCCCTGCTTGTCGCGCTGCTCGCCCTCTTGCTCGCCGCCTGCACCACCGCGCCCGGGCCCGACGCGAAGGCGCCCGGCGACCGCTGGCAGCCACGGCCCGGCACGGACTGGCAGTGGCAGCTCAGCGGGCGCCTGGACACCTCCGTCGACGTCCCGGTGTACGACATCGACGGCTTCGACCACTCCCGGGAGACCGTCGAGGCGCTGCACCGCGACGGCCGCAAGGTGATCTGCTACCTGTCCACCGGGGCCTGGGAGGACTTCCGCCCGGACGCCGGCGACTTCCCCACGTCGGTGATCGGCCGGGGCAACGGCTGGGAGGGCGAGCGCTGGCTCGACATCCGCCGCACCGACGTGCTGGAGCCGCTCATGGCGGAGCGCATCGACATGTGCCGCGACAAGGGCTTCGACGCGGTGGAGCCGGACAACATGGACGGCTACCGCAACCGCACCGGCTTCCCGCTCACCGCCGGCGACCAGCTCCGCTACAACCGTCTCGTGGCCCGGCTCGCCCACGAGCGCGGCATGGCCGTCGGCCTGAAGAACGACCTGGACCAGATCCCGGAGCTGGTCGGCGACTTCGACTTCGCGGTCAACGAGCAGTGCGCGCAGTACGGCGAGTGCGACGAGCTGACGCCGTTCGTCGAGGCGGGCAAGGCCGTCTTCCACGCCGAGTACGAGCTGCCCACCGAACGCTTCTGCGCCGACTCCCGCCGTCTGAAGCTCAGTTCGCTGCTGAAGGAGTACGAACTCGGCGCATGGCGCCGGGCATGCTGAGGCTCACCCCGGTCACGGCCGTGCCCGCCACCCGGTCGGCGAGGGAGCGGCGGGCGGGGCCGAGCACGGGCAGCGCGTTGAACAGGAACAGCGCCACCGCGACCGCCCACACCAGCACCGACAGCGCGACCTGTCCCTCGACCAGCAGCACACAGGCCACGGCGTACACGGCGACGTCCGCCACCGTGGTCACCGCCGCCCGCAGCGCGGCCCGGCCGGGCATCCGCGGGGTGACCTTCAGCCCGGCCAGTCCCTTGCCGACGGTGCGCCCGGCCAGGGCGAGGCACGCCCACTGGTAGAGGAACGTGGCGACGACCAGCAGCCCGAAGGCCTGTTCCACGTACAGCACGGACTTGTTCCACAGGGACAGGCCGAGGTCCCCGGAGGCGTCGACCACGTCACCGCGCGAGGTCAGCAGGTCGAAGGCGCCCCGGGCGGCCAGGCCGGGCACGTCGGTGACGAGCGTGGAGATCCGCTGGAAGGTGAGCGCCGCGAGCGCCGACGCCAGCGCCACCACGAGCGCGAAGTCGACGGCCCAGGCCGTGGCACGACGGATTGCCGGCATCAACGTCCCCCGTTGTCCGATGAGTTGAGCGCACCAGGCTAACCATGGAGCCCACGGGACCGCAGGGGGAGGCGGGGATCGTTTCAGCCCAGTGACATGACGACGAGCGCGGTCGTCGCGGCGGTCTCCGCGAGCCCCCCGAACACATCACCGGTGACCCCGCCGAAACGGCGGACGCAGTGCCGCAGCAGGAGTTCCGCGCCCACGAGGGCCACCGCCACCGCGACCACGGCACGGACGACGTCGTACGCCCCGACGAGCGCGCCCCCGGCCGCCGCGACCCCGGTGACGGCGAGCGCGACACCGGCCGCGCCCGCCCCCGGCACCACCCCCGCGACCGCCGCGCCCAGCCCCTCGGGGCGGGCGGGCGGCACCCCGGCGCGGGCGGCCAGGGTGAGCGCCAGCCGCGCCACGACCGCCGACAGCACGGCGGCCAGCGCGCCGCGCGCCCAGGACCCGTCGTACGCCCGGGCCAGCGCGGCCACCTGGGCCAGCAGGACGAGGACGAGCGTGAGCACCCCGAACGGTCCGATGTCCGACTGCTTCATGATCCGCAGGGCGTCCTCGGCCGGCTTGGCGCTGCCGAGCCCGTCCGCGGTGTCGGCGAGCCCGTCGAGGTGCAGCCCCCGGGTCAGGGCGGCCGGCACGGCCACCGTGGCCACGGCGGCGAGCGGCGCACCGGCGCCGAGGAACAGCAGCAGGAGGCCCGCGGAGGCGGCCGCGACACCGATCGCCAGCCCGGCCAGCGGGGCGCACAGCATGCCGGCGCGTGCGGCCGGACGGTCCCAGCGGGTGACCCGCACGGGGAGCGCGGTGAGGGTGCCGAAGGCGAAACGGAGGCCGTCGGCCGGGGGAGCGGTGAAGGGCTCGGGCATCGGCGCAGATTACCGGGCGGTCACCGGGGCGCCCGTGGCAGCTGTGGATAAAGTGCTCATATGGGACATTGGTGGGAGCGGAACATCCTGGAGCCGGGCAAGCTTCCGCTGCTCCTCGCCCTCGCGGCCTTCGTCCTCACCTTCCTGATCACCCGGGTCGTCACCCGGCTGATCCGGGCCGGGAAGGGCCCCTTCGGCAACGTGACGGCCGGCGAGGTGCACATCCATCACGTCGTGCCCGGCGTCATCCTCACCGTGATCGGCGGCTTCGGCGCGGTGGCGGGCGGCGGACGCGGCTTCGGGGCGGCGCTCAGCGCGGTCCTGTTCGGGATGGGCGCGGGGCTCGTCCTGGACGAGTTCGCCCTGATCCTCCACCTCGACGACGTCTACTGGAGCGAGGCGGGCCGCAAGAGCGTGGAGATGGTCGTCCTCACCGCCGCCCTGGTCGGCCTCCTGTTGGTCGGGTTCGCGCCGTTCGGCGTCAACGACCTCTCCGAGGACGAACTCCAGAACCGGGCGAGCGTCGCCGCGAACGTCGCGGTGAACTTCCTCTTCGCGCTCATCGCCCTGAGCAAGGGCAAGACGCGCATCGCCGTCTTCGGCGTGATCGTCCCCGTGGTGGCCCTGATCGGCTGCCTGCGGCTGGCCCGCCCCGACTCCCCGTGGGCCAAGCGCTTCTACCGGCGCCGGCCCCGCGCCCGGGCGAGGGCGACCCTGCGCGCCTACCACCACGACCGCCGCTGGTCCGGCCCCCGCCGAGCCCTCCAGGACTGGCTCGGCGGCAAACCCGACCCGTCCCCCTAGGGACACGGGGAACCGCGCACACCAGGGACACGGGGAACCGCGCACACCAGGGGCGCGGGGAACCGCGCACACCAGGGGCGCGGGGAACTGCGCACATCAGGGGCGCGGGGAACTGCGCGACGGGGGTCCGGGGGCGGAGCCCCCGGGGACGGGACGGGAAGGGGCGGCGGGGGCGCCCACCAGCCCGAACCCCCGCCCCCCGCTCCTCGCCCCACGCCCCTCGTCACTCGCGCCCGGCGAGCCCCTCCGGCCCCACCGAAACGTCCGGCCCCGCCGCAACACCCGGTTCCGCCGAAACGTCCGGCTCCGCCGATTCCCCCGCCCCCTCCTCCGGCAACTCCGCCGCCAGCGCCGCGGCCGCCTGCACCAGAGGCAGAGCCAGCAACCCTCCCGTCCCCTCGCCCACCCTGATGCCGTGGGAGAGGACCGGCTCCAGGGCCATCCGGTCCAGCGCCTTCGCCTGCCCCGGCTCACCGCTGTCGTGCGCGGCCAGCCACCAGTCCGGCGCCCGGAACGCGACCCGCTGGGCCACCAGCGCGCACGCCGCCGTCACCACCCCGTCCAGGACGACCGGCAGCTTCCGCACCGCCGCCTGCAACAGGAAACCCGTCATCGCGGTCAGATCGGCCCCGCCGACCGTCGCGAGCAACTGCAACTGGTCGCCCAGCACCGGCCGGGCCCGGCGCAGCGCGTCACGGATCGCCGCACACTTGCGCATCCACGCCAGATCGTCGATCGCCCGGCCGCCGCGCCCGGTCACCACCGACGCGTCCGTCCCGCACAGCGCGGCCACCAGCACGCCCGCCGCCGTGGTCCCGCCCACGCTCACATCGCCGAGCACCACCAGGTCCGTACCGGAGTCGGCCTCCTCGTCGGCCACGGCCATTCCCGCCCGGAACGCCGCCTCGGCCTCCTCCGGGGTCAACGCGTCCTCGATGTCGATGCGTCCGCTGCCCCGCCGCACCCGGTGCCGTACGACGTCCTCGGGCAGCGACTCCGGGTCGCAATCCAGCGCCATGTCGACCACCCGCACCGGCACCCCCAGCCGCCGGGCCAGCACGGACACCGGACGGCCGCCGTCCAGCACCTCCCGCACCAGGCCGGCCGCGGTGCCCGCGGCGCGCGCCGAGACGTCCAGCTCGGCGATCCCGTGATCACCGGCGAACAGCACCACCCGCGGGCGTTCGACCGGCCGCACCGGCACCGAGGACTGCGCCGCCGCCAGCCACTCACCCAGGTCGTCGAGGCGGCCCAGCGACCCGGGCGGCACGATCCGGCGCTCCCGGTGCGCCTCCGCGTCGCGGCGCACCCCGCCGTCCGGACGCTCGATCAGATCGGTGAAGTCGTCGAGATTAAGCGAGCTCATTCGCCGAACAGTACCGGCCCCGCTCGAACACGAGGGCGTGCCGGCCGACACCGCGCGCACCGCCTCACCCGCACCACGCCACCCCGGCGCCGGTCCACCCCGGAACCTCTCCCCGTACGTAACGTTTTGCAAGGGAATGCCGGACATCCGACCGTCCGCCCCCTCCCTCCGCCGTCCGCCCCGTCTGACCCGTCCGACCGTCGCCGTGCCCCACCTCCGACCCGCCCGTCCCGCCCGTCGCGTCACTCCGTGCCGCACGCCCTCACGCCGGGAGCCGCCCATGTCCGCGCTCACCCCCGACACCGCGCCCCCCGTGCCGCACGGTTCCGCCCGGGTGCACGAACCGCGCCGCGCGGACTGCCCCTGGTGCGGCTCCGCGCGGCTGCGCAACCGGCTGCGCACCGGCGACCTGCGCCGGCACCGCCCTGGCCTGTTCACCGTGGACGTCTGCCGGGACTGCGGCCACACCTTCCAGAACCCCCGCCTCACCGCCGAGGGGCTCGCCTTCTACCGGCGGGCCGTGCGCGGCGCCCCCCGGGACCCCGCCACCGAACGCGTCCTGGCGTTGCACGCCGCCCGGCACCGGCGCCGCGCCGCCGCCCGCGCGATGCTCCCCTTCGGCGAACCGGAGAGCTGGCTGGACGTCGGCACCGGACTCGCCCGCTTCCCGCTCTCCGCGCGGGAGTTCTTCCCGTACACCTCCTTCGACGGCACCGACCTCACCGCGCGGGTCGAGAGAGCCCGCACGCTCGGCCGCGTCGAGGAGGCCCACATCGGGCCCCTGACGGACCCGGGCGTCATGGCGCGGCTGGCCGGCCGCTACGACGTGGTCAGCCTGCTGCACCACCTGGAACACACCACCGACCCCCGCGCGGAACTCCACGCCGCCCTCGATGCCCTGCGCCCCGGCGGCCACCTGCTCGTCGAGACCCTCGACCCGCGCTGCGCCTACGCCGCCCTGTTCGGCCGCTGGTGGCTGCCCTACGACCAGCCCCGCCGGCTGCACCTGCTGCCCCCGCGCAACCTCCGCGCGGAACTCGAACTCCTGGGCTGCACCGTCGTCACCGCCGGACACCGCGCGGCGCACGTGCCGCACGACCTGGCCGGGCTCACCGCCCTCGCCCTCTCGCACGCGCTGCCCGCCCCGGACACCCCCTGGCGGGCCATCCCGCCGACCCCCTTCCGGCGGCACCTGCGCACGGTCCTGCTGCGCGCCGGCACCCCGCTGGTGGTCGCGGCCGCGGTGACGGACCTGGCCCTCGCACCCCTGGTCCGCCACACGCCGTTCGCCAACGCCTACCGGATCGTCGCGCGCAAGCCGGAGAGCTGACCCGCCGGGGCGTCACCCCCGCAGGACGACCGCCTGCCCCGCCACCACCAGCAGCACCTGCTCGCACTCCCGCGCGAACGCGGCGTTCAGCCGCCCGAGTTCGTCCCGGTAGCGGCGGCCGGACGCGGTGGCGGGCACGATGCCCGAGCCCACCTCGTTGGAGACGGCGACCACCGTCCGCCGGGTCGCGCGCACCGCGTCCGTCAGCTCCCGCACCCGCGCCCGCAGCGCCCGCTCCCCGCCGTCCGCCCACTCCGCGTCGTCCCACGCCCCCACGGCGTCCATCGCGTCCGTCAGCCACAGCGACAGGCAGTCCACGAGCAGCGGCGGCCCGTCGTCCTTCAGCAGCGGCACCAGGTCGCAGGTCTCCACCGTCCGCCACGACCCCGGCCGCCGCTCCTGGTGCGCCGACACCCGCGCCGCCCACTCGGTGTCCCCGTTGCGCGACCCGCCGGTCGCCACGTACAGCACCTCGGGGAACGACTCCAGCCGGCGCTCGGCCTCCACCGACTTGCCCGAGCGCGCCCCGCCCAGCACCAGCGTCCGCCGCGGCACGTCGGGCACGTCCTCGTAGGCGCCCACCTCCAGGGTCGTCCCGTCGGGCACGGCACGCGCCCCGGCCGCCGCGAGCCGGCGCCGCAGCTCCGCGCCCGGCGGCACGTCGTGGTCCAGGTGGACGGCGACGACGTCCGTGGTCGGGCCCACCGCCCCCGTCTCCCGCAGCCGCGCCAGCGCGTCCGGCCGCCCCACGACGTCCAGCAGCACCATCGCGTACGTCTCGGCCGCCGCCTCCAGCCCGGCCGGCGCCCCGCCCGGCGGCAGGTACAGCAGCCGCTGCCCGTCCGGCCCGGTCACCGCGTATCCGGTGCCCGGCGCGTCCAGGGCCACCGCCCGCACCCGATGGCCCGTCAGCAGCGCCAGCTCCCGCCCGTCCGGCACCCGTCCGGGTTGCGGCAGCCCGGCCGGCAGCTCGACGGCGGGCCCGTCGTGCGGGTGCGACAGCAGCACCTGGCGTACGCCGCCCAGGGAACGCCCCGCGCGGGCGGCGGCGAACGCCGCACCCGGCGTGAGGTCGAGCAGCAGCGCCCCGTCCACGAGCAGCGAGGCGGCCGCCCGCGCGTCCGCGCCGAGCGCGGACGCGCACGCGGCGCAGGGACAGTCGGGGCGGGGGAGTCCCGCGGGGGCACCGGTGCCGAGCAGAGTCAGTTCCACGCCCCCGATTTTCGCCCCTCCCCACGGTCGCTGCCCGTCCGACTAGGCTCTTGGGCAGGAGCCGGACGCGATCCGGCTCCTGCTGTGCAGTGTGCTCACACCTATGGGAGGCGTACATGGCGGCATGGACGTGGCGGTTCGAGAAGGCCGACGGGACGCAGGTCGAGCCCGCGGTGCCGCCGGAGGAGTTCCCCACACAGGGGGACGCCGAGTCCTGGATCGGGGAGAACTGGAAGGCCCTCGCGGAGGGCGGCGCCGACCAGGTGCGCCTGCTGGAGGACAGCACGGAGATCTACGGCCCGATGAGCCTCCACGCGGAGACGGAAACCGCGGCGGAAGAGGCGTGAGCAACGGGGCGGGGGCCACGACGGCCCTCGCCCCTCGCACCGCGCCCGTGACAGCCCTCCGCGCGGCGCCCGTGAGGATCCCTCACGCGGCCCCAACCCCTCGCGCGGCGACCCCGGGGAGCCGTGGCCCGGGACCCCGTAAGGGTGATCTCAGCCCCGGACCCCGCACAGGTGCAGCAGCGCCGCCACCCCGCGGTAGGGGTCCGTGCGGGCGGCCCGGTCCTCGACCGCGAGCAGCGTCTCCAAGTCGTCCGGGAGGCACGCGTCGTCCGGGACCGTGTCCGTGAACACCCGTACGCCGTACCAGGTGTGCAGCGGCGCGCCGATCCCCGCGAGGGTCGCCGTCAGCCACTTCAGCCCGTAGGACGCCGCGCCGAAACCCGCCAGCGTCCCGGCCCAGTCGCCCGCCAGACCCGGCCGCATCGCGGCCGCGTCGCCGTTGCGCACCAGCAGGGACAGCATGCCGCCGGGCGCGAGCATCCGGGCCAGCCCGGCCAGCAGCGCGTCCGGCTCCTCGACCCGCATGAGCACGCCGTGACACAGCACCACGTCGAAGCTGCCCGGCAGGAAGTGCACCCCGGTGTCCCGGCCGTCACCCTGGACGATCCGCATCCGCTCCCGGATGCCCTCCGGTTCCCCGGCGAGCTCCTCCCGCGCGGCGGCGATCAACGCCGGGTCCTGCTCGACGCCGGTCACCTGGTGCCCGGCCCGGGCCAGCCGCAGCGCCTGCGCCCCCCGGCCCATGCCCACGTCGAGCACGCGAAGCCGCCGCCCGACCGGGAAGCGCCCCACTATCTGCTCCTCCAGCTGGCGGGCCACCAGCTCCTGCCGGACGACGTCCCGCAGACCGCCGAGCCCGCTCAGCCGGTCCTGCGCCGCGCCGTCGGCACACGGCGTGGTGCTCAGGGCCGCTCCCCGCGCTTCACCTGGGGCTTGGGCAGCCGCAGCCGGCGCATCTGGAGCGAGCGCATCAGCGCGTAGGCCACCGCGCCGCGCCGGTTGTCGTCGGGGAAGCGCTCCGCCAGCCGCTTCTTCAGCCGGAACCCGGTGACGACCGAGTCGAGCACGATCATCACGATCACCACCAGCCACAGCAGCAGCGCCGCGTTCTGCAACTGGGGCACCTGGATCATGCTCAGCACCAGGATGATCACGGCCATCGGCAGGAAGTACTCCGCGATGTTGAACCGCGAGTCCACGAAGTCGCGCGCGAACCGGCGCACCGGACCCTTGTCACGGGCGGGCAGGTAGCGCTCGTCACCACTGGCCAGCGCCTGGCGCTGACGCTCCAGCGCGGCACGGCGCTCCTCACGCTGCCGCTTGGCGGCCTCCTTGCGCGACATCGTCGTATTGGCCACGCTGCGCCGCTGGCTCTGGGCCTGGCTGCGCTTGGGCGTGGGACGGCCCTTGGGGGCCTCCGGGTGGCGGGTCTGCTGGGAGTCGGTCACGGTCGCCTTGTCGGCGGCCGACGCCTTCTCTTCCTTGGCACGGCTACGGAACACAAAACCCAAGGGTACGGGGTGCCCGGGGTTGGACCCCAGCCCCGGGGGGAACGATCCGGCAACGCCGGACGTCTCCAAAAGGACAGAGGGGACGTTGTGACGGCGTCCGGATGTCCGGGTGGTCCGGCGGGCCCCGGGGATCACCTACTCCCTACGCCGGAGCCGGAGGGCGGTCAGTCGTCCTTGGGGATGAGCGCATCCGTCCCCGGACAGTGCGGTAATGGATGCAGGGCCCGTACTGTGGGTTCTGTCGCAGGAGCTGGAGCTGGAGTCCGTCAGAAGGGGGCGCGCGAAGCCCATGAGCGGTGTCATGAAGCGTATGGGGATGATCTTCCGCGCGAAGGCGAACAAGGCCCTTGACCGGGCCGAGGACCCGCGCGAAACCCTCGATTACTCGTACCAGAAGCAGCTGGAGCTGCTCCAGAAGGTCCGCCGCGGTGTCGCCGACGTGGCCACCTCGCGCAAGCGCCTGGAACTCCAGCTCAACCAGCTCCAGTCCCAGTCGGGCAAGCTGGAGGACCAGGGCCGCAAGGCGCTCGCGCTGGGCCGGGAGGACCTGGCCCGCGAGGCGCTGTCCCGCCGCGCCGCCCTCCAGCAGCAGGTGACGGACCTGGAGACCCAGCACGCCACCCTCCAGGGCGAGGAGGAGAAGCTCACCCTCGCGGCCCAGCGCCTCCAGGCCAAGGTGGACGCCTTCCGCACGAAGAAGGAGACCATCAAGGCCACGTACACCGCCGCCCAGGCGCAGACCCGGATCGGCGAGGCCTTCTCCGGCATCTCCGAGGAGATGGGCGACGTCGGGCTGGCCATCCAGCGGGCCGAGGACAAGACCGCACAGCTCCAGGCGCGGGCCGGCGCGATCGACGAACTGCTCGCCTCCGGCGCCCTCGACGACCAGTCCGGCATGCACAAGGACGACATCCAGGCCGAGCTGGACCGGCTCTCCGGTGGTACGGATGTAGAGCTGGAACTGCAGCGCATGAAGGCCGAGCTGGCCGGGGGCACCTCCGGCGGGCAGCAGGCCATCGAGGGCGGCAACGGTCAGCAGCAGTCCCAGCAGCAGCCGCAGGACACCCCCCGCTTCGACAAGCAGTAGGCACCGACGGCGGCAGGGGCCCACGCCGAGGAGGGCGACATGATCGTACGGATCATGGGGGAGGGGCAGGTGACGCTGGCCGAGGACCGGCTCGCCGACCTGAACACGCTGGACGAGGAACTGCTCGCCGAGATGGAGAACGGCGACGGGCCGGGCTTCCGCGCGACGTTGAAGGCGCTGCTGGCCAAGGTCCACGAGCTCGGCGAGCCCCTGCCCGACGACTCCCTGGAGCCCTCCGACCTGATCCTGCCGTCCCCGGACGCCACGCTCGAGGAGGTCCGGGCCCTGCTGAGCGACGACGGCCTGATCCCCGGCACCTGACGGCACCGGCCGCCCCCGTCCCGCCCCGCGGGTGGGGGCGAGGCCCGGGGAGGCGTTCCCCGGGAGGGTCACACCCACCCGGTCCCGTGGGAACGGCCGCGCGCCCCGGCTACCGTAAACACCCGTGACCCCCTTCGACCGCGCCCGGTGCCGACTGAGCGCACACCCCTTCGCACTGGACGCGGCCCTCGCCGCCGGCGTCCTGGCGTGCATGGTGGCCGGTTCCTTCGTCGAACCGCACGGCCCCGAGGGCATCGACTGGGGACTGCGCACCCCGGACCCCCTCAGCCTGGTCCTGATGACCCTCGGCGCCGCCGCGCTCGTCCTCCGCCGCCGCGCCCCCCGTACGGTGCTCGCCCTGGCCGGCGGCGTCTCGGTCGCGGAGTCCGTCACCGGCGACCCCCGCGCCCCCGTCGCCATGTGCGCGGTCGTCGCGCTCTACACCGTCGCCTCCACCACCGACCGCCCCACCACCTGGCGGATCGGCCTGCTCACCATGACGGTCCTCACCGGCACCGCCATGGTCGCCGGCCCCCTGCCCTGGTACGCCCAGGAGAACCTGGCGATCTTCGCCTGGACCGGTATCGGCGCCACCGCCGGGGACGCCGTGCGCAGCCGCCGCGCCTTCGTCCAGGCCATCCGCGAACGGGCGGAGCGCGCCGAACGCACCCGCGAGGAGGAGGCCCGCCGCAGGGTCGCCGAGGAGCGCCTGCGCATCGCCCGCGACCTGCACGACGTCGTCGCCCACCACATCGCCCTGGTCAACGTGCAGGCCGGGGTCGCCGCCCACGTCATGGACAAGCGGCCCGACCAGGCCAAGGAGGCCCTCGCCCACGTGCGCGAGGCCAGCCGCTCCGCGCTGGGCGAACTGCGGGCCACCGTCGGCCTGCTGCGCCAGTCCGGCGACCCCGAGGCCCCCACCGAGCCGGCCCCCGGCCTCGACCGCCTCGACGAACTCGCGGGAACCTTCCGCAACGCCGGGCTGCGCGTCGAGGTCGCCCGCACCGACCAGGGCACCGGCCTCCCCGCCGCCGTGGACCTGGCCGCCTACCGGGTCATCCAGGAGGCCCTGACCAACGTCCAGAAGCACGCCGGCACCGAGGCGCGCGCCGAGGTCAGCGTCGTCCGCGTCGGACCCCACATCGAGATCACCGTGCTCGACGACGGCAGCGGCGAGGACCAGGACGACACCCCCGGCGGCGGACACGGACTGCTCGGCATGCGCGAACGCGTCACCGCCCTGCGCGGCACCCTCACCACCGGCCCCCGCTACGGCGGCGGTTTCCGCGTCCATGCGATCCTGCCCGTCGAGCCCCGCACCTCCGCCGCCCAGGACAGCCGCCCGTGACCACCGTCCCGCTGGAGCCCGTATGACGATCCGTGTCCTGCTCGCCGACGACCAGGCACTGCTGCGCAGCGCCTTCCGCGTGCTCGTCGACTCCGAGCCGGACATGGAGGTGGTGGGCGAGGCGTCCGACGGCGCGGAGGCGGTCCGGCTGGCCCGCGAGCAGCGCGCCGACGTCGTCCTCATGGACATCCGGATGCCCGGCACCGACGGACTCGCCGCCACCCGCATGATCAGCGCGGACCCCGCACTCGCCGGGGTCCGGGTGGTGATCCTGACGACCTTCGAGGTCGACGACTACGTGGTGCAGTCCCTGCGGGCCGGCGCCTCCGGGTTCCTCGGCAAGGGCTCCGAGCCGGAGGAGATGCTGAACGCCATCCGGATCGCCGCCGGGGGAGAGGCGCTGCTGTCCCCGCTCGCCACCAAGGGCCTGATCGCCCGCTTCCTCGCCCAGGAGGGCACGGCCGGCGACGCCGACCGGGACCCCGCCCGCGCCGAACGGCTCGACTCGCTGACCGTGCGCGAGCGCGAGGTGCTGGTCCAGGTGGCCGGCGGGCATTCCAACGACGAGATCGCCGAACGCCTCCAGGTCAGTCCGCTGACCGTGAAGACCCACGTCAACCGGGCCATGGCCAAGCTGGGCGCCCGCGACCGGGCCCAGCTGGTGGTCACCGCCTACGAGTCGGGGCTGGTCCGTCCAAGGGTGGACTGAGCTCCGCCGGGCGTACTGCGGCCGGAGTACGCCCCCGTACCGGAGACTGGACCTCGGGTCTACGGATCGGCCCCCGTGGATGGCTCAGGGTGTAGAGCGGGCGCTCACCTGTGCGCTGCCGCCCACCGGACTTCTGCCGTTCCTCCACGGAAAAGAGACCCTGACCATGTCCTGGCTGTCCAGATTCAGCCTCGCGCAACGGGCGCTGATCGGACTGATGTCGATCATCGCGCTCGTGTTCGGGGCGATCGCGATACCCCAGCTCAAGCAGCAGCTGCTGCCGACCATCGAACTGCCCATGGTGTCCGTGATCGCCCCGTACCAGGGCGCCTCCCCGGACGTGGTGGAGAAGCAGGTCGTCGAACCCATCGAGGACAACCTGGAGGCCGTCGACGGCATCTCCGGCGTCACCTCGACGGCGAGCGAGGGCAACGCCGTGATCATGGCGTCCTTCGACTACGGCAACGACACCCAGCAGCTCGTCGCCGACGTCCAGCAGGCCGTCAACCGGGCCGGCGCCCGCCTCCCGGACGACGTCGACCCGCAGGTCGTCGCCGGTTCCACGGACGACCTCCCGGCCGTCGTCCTCGCCGTCACCTCCGGCAAGGACCAGCAGGCGCTCGCCGACCAGCTCGACCGGACCGTGGTGCCCGCGCTGGAGGGCATCGACGGCGTCGGCCAGGTCACCGTGGACGGCGTGCGCGACGTCCAGGTCACCGTCACCCCCGACACCGCGAAGCTGGCGAAGGCCGGCCTCACCGCCCAGTCGCTGTCCACGGCCCTCCAGGCCGGCGGGGCGACCGTCCCGGCCGGCTCCTTCGACGAGGACGGCGCCAACCGCACCGTGCAGGTCGGCGGCGGCTTCACCTCGCTGCGGCAGATCGAGGACCTGATGGTCACCGGCGAGCCCGGCGAGGGCGAGCCGGTCCGTCTCGGCGACGTCGCCGCGGTGAAGCAGGAGGAGGCCGCGGCCGACTCCCTCACCCGCACCAACGGCCGGCCCAGCCTCGCCGTCATGGCCACCATGGACCACGACGGCAGCGCGGTCGCCATCTCGGAGGCCGTCGAGGAGAAGCTGCCGGAGCTGCGCGAGGACCTCGGCGACGGGGCCACCCTCACCGTCGTCAGCGACCAGGGCCCGGCGGTCTCCCAGGCCATCGAGGGCCTGACCACCGAGGGCGCGCTCGGTCTGCTCTTCGCCGTCCTGGTGATCCTGGTCTTCCTCGCGTCGGTCCGCTCGACCCTCGTCACGGCGGTGTCCATCCCGCTGTCCGTCGTGCTCGCCCTGATCGTGCTGTGGACCCGCGACCTGTCGCTGAACATGCTGACGCTGGGCGCGCTGACCATCGCCGTCGGCCGCGTCGTGGACGACTCCATCGTCGTCCTGGAGAACATCAAGCGGCACCTCGGCTACGGCGAGGAGCGCCAGTCGGCGATCATGAACGCGGTGCGCGAGGTGGCGGGCGCGGTGACGTCCTCCACGCTCACCACGGTCGCCGTGTTCCTGCCGATCGGCCTGGTCGGCGGCATGGTGGGCGAGCTGTTCGGCTCCTTCAGCCTCACCGTCACGGCGGCGCTGCTGGCGTCCCTGCTGGTGTCGCTGACGGTCGTGCCGGTGCTGTCCTACTGGTTCCTGCGCCCGCCGAAGGGCACCCCGGAGGACGCCGAGGAGGCGCGCCGGCTCGCGGAGGAGAAGGAGGCGAAGAGCCGCCTGCAGCGCCTCTACGTCCCCGTGCTGCGCTTCGCCACCCGGCGCCGTCTGACCAGCGTGGCCATCGCGGTCGTCGTACTGATCGCCACCTTCGCCATGGCGCCGCTGCTGAAGACCAACTTCTTCGACCCCGGCGAGCAGCAGGTCCTCACCGTCCAGCAGGAGCTGGAGCCCGGCACCAGCCTGGCCGCCACCGACGCCCAGGCCAAGAAGGTCGAGAAGCTCCTCGGCGACACCGAGGGCGTCAAGGACTACCAGGTGACGATCGGCTCGTCCGGCTTCTTGGCGGCCTTCGGCGGCGGTACGGACACCAACCGGGCGACCTACCAGGTGATGCTGGAGGACGACGCGTCCTTCGAGGACGTGCAGGACGGCATCGAGAAGGGCCTGGACGGGCTCGACGGCATCGGCACCACCACCATCGCGGCCGGTGACGGCTTCGGCAGCCAGGACCTGAGCGTGGTCGTCAAGGCGTCCGACGCGAAGGCGCTGCGCGAGGCGGCGGACCGGGTCCGTGACGCGGTGGCCTCCCTGGACGACGTCACCGACGTCACCAGCGACCTGGCGCAGAGCGTGCCCCGCGTCTCGGTGAAGGCCAACGACCGGGCCGCCGCGGCCGGGTTCGACGACCGGACCCTCGGCGCGGCCGTCGCCCAGGCGGTCAGGGGGACCCCGGCGGCCACGGCGGTCCTGGACGACACCGAGCGCGACGTCGTCATCCGCTCGGCGAAGCCGGCCACCACCGTGGACGAGCTGAAGAACCTGCGCCTCGGCCCGGTGAAGCTGAGCGACGTCGCCACCGTGAAGGTCGTGGACGGTCCCGTCTCCATGACCCGGATCGACGGCCAGCGCGCGGCCACCGTCACCGCCAAGCCGGACGGCGACAACACCGGCGCGGTGAGCGCGGACCTCCAGTCGAAGATCGACGCGCTGAAGCTCCCGGCGGGGGCGACGGCGGAGATCGGCGGTGTCTCGCAGGACCAGGACGAGGCGTTCGCCAACCTGGGCCTGGCGATGCTGGCCGCGATCGCCATCGTCTTCATGCTGCTGGTCGGCACCTTCCGCTCGCTCGCCCAGCCGCTGATCCTGCTGGTCTCCATCCCGTTCGCGGCGACGGGCGCCATCGGCCTGCTGCTGGTCACCGGCACCCCGATGGGCGTCCCGGCGATGATCGGCATGCTGATGCTGATCGGCATCGTTGTCACCAACGCGATCGTGCTGATCGACCTGATCAACCAGTACCGCGAGCAGGGCCACGGCGTCGTCGAGGCGGTGCTGGAGGGCGGCCGCCACCGCCTGCGGCCGATCCTGATGACGGCCCTGGCGACCATCTTCGCCCTGCTCCCGATGGCGCTGGGCGTCACCGGTGAGGGCGGCTTCATCGCCCAGCCGCTGGCCGTGGTGGTGATCGGCGGTCTGATCACGTCGACCCTGCTCACCCTCCTGCTGGTCCCGACGCTCTACGCGATGCTGGAGCTCCGCAAGGAGCGGCGCGCGAGGAAGCGGGCCGCGAAGAAGGGCGCGCCGGCGCCGACGCGGGCACCGGAGGAGCCGGCCCAGGTCTGACGTCCGGCCGTACGCCGAAGGGGCGCCCCGTGACCGCACGGGGCGCCCCTTCACGTGCGGGTCCTACGGCAGCGCCAGCATCCGCTCCAGCGCCAGCTTCGCGAACGCCTCCGTCTCCCGGTCCACCTCGATGCGGTTGACCAGGTTGCCCTCGGCGAGGGACTCCAGGGCCCACACCAGGTGGGGGAGGTCGATGCGGTTCATGGTGGAGCAGAAGCAGACCGTCTTGTCGAGGAAGACGATCTCCTTGCCCTCGGACGCGAAACGATTCGCCAGACGGCGGACCAGGTTCAGCTCGGTGCCGATGGCCCACTTGGAGCCGGCCGGGGCCGCCTCCAGCGTCCTGATGATGTACTCCGTCGAGCCGACGTGGTCCGCCGCGGCCACGACCTCGTGCCGGCACTCGGGGTGCACCAGCACGTTGACGCCCGGGATGCGCTCGCGCACGTCGTTCACCGAGTCCAGGCTGAAGCGGCCGTGCACCGAGCAGTGGCCGCGCCACAGGATCATCTTCGCGGCGCGCAGCTCGTCCGCCGTCAGCCCGCCGTTCGGCTTGTGCGGGTTGTAGACGACGCAGTCCTCCAGGGACATCCCCATGTCCCGCACCGCCGTGTTGCGGCCCAGGTGCTGGTCGGGGAGGAAGAGGACCTTCTCCCCCTGCTCGAAGGCCCAGTCCAGGGCCCGCTTGGCGTTGGAGGAGGTGCAGATGGTGCCGCCGTGCTTGCCCGTGAACGCCTTGATGTCGGCGGAGGAGTTCATGTACGAGACGGGCACGACCTGGTCGGCTATGCCGGCCTCCGTCAGCACGTCCCAGCACTCGGCGACCTGCTCGGCGGTGGCCATGTCGGCCATGGAGCAGCCGGCCGCCAGATCGGGCAGGACCACCTTCTGGTCGTCGCCGGTGAGGATGTCCGCGGACTCCGCCATGAAGTGCACACCGCAGAAGACGATGTACTCGGCCTGCGGGCGCGCGGCCGCGTCCCGGGCCAGCTTGAAGGAGTCGCCCGTGACGTCGGCGAACTGGATGACCTCGTCGCGCTGGTAGTGGTGGCCGAGCACGAAGACCTTGTCCCCGAGCTTCTCCTTGGCCGCGCGGGCGCGCTCCACCAGGTCCGGGTCGGACGGCGAGGGCAGGTCGCCGGGACACTCCACACCGCGCTCGCTCCTGGGGTCGGCCTCACGGCCGAGGAGCAGCAGGGCGAGGGGCGACGGCTGGACGTCGAGCTCCTGGGTCTGGGCGGTGGTCACGACACGCACCCTTTCTGTTCTGGCGACTTTTCGTCGAAATGACGCTATCTATCATAACCGGTTCACGTCACTTTGACGATGCCCATAGCGTCCATGTGACGTGAATCCCGACGGGTGCCGGTTCATTCCCGGAACGCCCCTCAAGGGCCGGTTTCCGTGCCGCACGGCGTGTGCGAGCATGAAGAGGGAGCCGAAGAAACACGCGCCCGGCCCGGAATGAATCCGCGGTCCCGCCGGTTGCAACCGTCGGCAAGCAGTCTCCGTACAACCCGGGAGAGATGTAGATGTCCGTATCGGACGAGACCAGCACCGTCACCGACGGCATCATCGTGACCGAAGCCGCCGCGGCCAAGGTCAAGGCGCTGCTCGACCAGGAAGGCCGTGACGACCTCGCGCTGCGCGTCGCCGTCCAGCCCGGCGGCTGCTCCGGCCTGCGCTACCAGCTCTTCTTCGACGAGCGTTCCCTCGACGGCGACGTCGAGAAGGACTTCGACGGGGTCAAGGTCGTCACCGACCGGATGAGCGCCCCGTACCTGGGCGGTGCCACCATCGACTTCGTCGACACCATCGAGAAGCAGGGCTTCACGATCGACAACCCGAACGCCACCGGCTCCTGCGCCTGCGGCGACTCCTTCAGCTGAGCCGGGTTCCGACCCAGGCGGCGCATGACGAAGGCGGCGGCCCCCTCCGACGGGGCCGCCGCCTTCGGGCTTTCCCCGCCCGCGTTACCGGGTGGGCGGCGCCGGCAGCCGCGCGCCGTCCTTGTGCAGCGGAACCGGCTCGCCGTGCCGGTCCACGACCTCACGGTCACCGAGCGGCGCGTCCAGCGGCACCGTCTGCCGGTACTGCTTGGCGATCAGGATGCACACCTTGTCCGGCCAGGGCGTCTCGGTCACCCGCACCGTCACCCGGCCGCCGCTCTCGCTCGCCGTCGCCTCGTAGTCGGCGCACACGCCGCCCGTGAAGGTCACGGTCAGCTCCCTGCCCTCGGCGGTGTAGCCCTCGACGTCCACCTCCCGGGTGGACGGCGCCGCGGTGGGTTCGTCACCCGGCCCGGAGGGCGTGGGAGTGGCCTGGCCGGACGGTGTCGTGGGAGCGATGTACCGCGGGTCCACCGCCGGGTGCGTCACGGTGAGCGTGCCCCGCGCGTTCGCCGGGATCACCTCGAACAGCCAGGACGGCACCAGCGCCGGACGGCCGTCCACGGAGTGCGCCGCCAGCCCGAACACCGCCTTCTCGACCGTGATCGTGTCCTGGGCCGGCAGGGTCTTCGAGGGCCCGTCGCAGGGGTTGCGCTCCTGCTCCCCGTCCAGCGGTACGGCAGTGGCGCAGCCGCCGATGCCGCCGCGCGGGCCGGGATCCGGCGTCGCGTTCATCAGGTCCAGCACCTCGCGCGCGCCCACCACCGGATAGCTGTCCCCCTTCACCGGCTCCGCGAGCCGGCCGCTGCCGCCGACCACCTGTCCCGCGGCACCGACGACCACTCCGGTCGTCCAGCCGTACGTCGGCAGCCCGCCGACCTCCGGGTCCGCGTTCACCACCCGGTTGGCGCCCCTGACCTGCCGCGCGTCGAGCTTCGCGTCGTCCTGGCCCACCGCCTTCAGCACGGGCGCGGCGGCCTTCTTCGCGGCGGCCTCGCTCACCACCGGACCGCCGGTGGGCGGAGCCGAACACGTCCCGCCCTTGCAGGTGTCGGTGCCGGGCGCGTACCGGCTGAACGTCCAGGTGCCGGGGGCGTCCCGGTCCACCCGCAGCGTGGGCCCGGACCCGTCCTGGCCGCCGATCCGCCAGGACCCGCCTTCGGCCACCGGCTTCCCGTCGATCCCCAGCGCCTTCGCCAGCGCGACCACCCGGTCCTGGGCGACCTGTCCGCGCACCCGGTACACCGGCGCCGCGTCCGGCCCCTCCGGCAGCGTGCCGTCGGCGCGGTAGGTGGCGCCGTACGGGTTGGGCTCACCGGGGGCGATGCCGTTCGCACCGTCCTCGGAGGCGCCGTCGAGGGCGAGCGGCGGGGGAGTGGCGTCGCCGTTCGCCCCGGGAGCCGTACCGCCCCCGGAACCGCCGGAGGCGTTCGCGGCGAGACAGGCCCCGCCGCCCCCGACCAGCAGCACGGCCGCGGCGACCGAGGCGATCAGCGCGGGCGAACGCCGCCGTCCGGCCCCCTCACCGTCGTCGTGCTCCGCCCCGGCGACGCTCCCGCCCGCACCGGACCCCGGCCTCTCCGCCGCCGCTGCCGCCGCATCCGTCCCGGGCGTCGCGGTGCCGGAGGGCTCGGAGGCGGCGGCGTCCGGCCGTGCCGTCCCCGGCTCGGCGTCGTCGTGGTCGGGTCGCTCGGTGTTCACCGCATCGCTCCTTCGGCTGCACAGCTGTCCCTGGAGACCCTTCCCGGTCCCGCCGGGACTGCTGGTGGGTCGTATCCCGCATCCCCTTTACGGGGGACAGCGATGGGACGCGGCGGGGGAGCGCGCGGTTCCCCGGGGGCTCCCTCAGTCGCCGTACTCCGCCATGGCGTCGAGCAGCCGCGCGGACGCCGGCGGCACGCTCACCCCGTGGATCAGGGACGGAGGCACCGGCCGGGCGGCGGCCCGGTCCGGCACCGTCCAGTGGGGAGCCATCCGGGCGCAGTCGCCGCGCAGCGACGCCAGGTCCCCCTCCGGGTCAGCCGGAACATGCAACTGCGACTCGCGGTTCGTCATGTCTGCACCGTATGCACGCCGAAGGTCACGAAGAAAGATCTACTATCGGGTAGTTTCGGCTGCTTCTGCGGCTGGTCCGCACCCGGTAGCGTGAAGTGTCAACCCGCCTCCCTCAGGAGAGTCCACGCCGTGCGCATCGCAGTCACCGGCTCCATCGCCACCGACCACCTCATGACCTTCCCCGGGCGCTTCGCCGACCAGTTCGTCGCGGACCAGCTGCACACGGTCTCGCTGTCGTTCCTGGTCGACAACCTCGACGTCCGCCGGGGCGGCGTGGCCGCGAACATCGCCTTCGGGATGGGGCAGCTCGGCACCCGCCCGATCCTCGTCGGAGCCGCCGGCTTCGACTTCGACGAGTACCGGGCCTGGCTGGACCGGCACGGCGTCGACACCGAATCCGTCCGCATCTCCGACACCCTGCACACCGCCCGCTTCGTGTGCACCACGGACGCCGACCACAACCAGATCGGCTCCTTCTACACGGGCGCGATGAGCGAGGCCCGGCTGATCGAGCTGAAGACCGTCGCCGATCGCGTGGGCGGCCTCGACCTGGTCACCATCGGCGCCGACGACCCGGAGGCGATGCTCCGGCACACCGAGGAGTGCCGCTCCCGGAACATCCCGTTCGCCGCCGACTTCTCCCAGCAGATCGCCCGCATGGACGGCGAGGAGATCCGGATACTGCTGGACGGGGCGACCTACCTCTTCTCCAACGAGTACGAGAAGGGGCTCATCGAGACCAAGACCGGCTGGAGCGACGCCGAGATCCTCGGCCGGGTCGGCCACCGCGTCACCACCCTCGGCGCCCGCGGCGTCCGCATCGAGCGGGCCGGCGGGGAGACCATCGAGGTCGGCTGCCCCGACGAGGAGCGCAAGGCCGACCCGACCGGCGTCGGCGACGCGTTCCGCGCCGGGTTCCTCTCGGGCCTGGCCTGGGGCGTCTCCCTGGAGCGCGCGGCGCAGGTCGGCTGCATGCTGGCGACCCTGGTCATCGAGACCGTCGGCACGCAGGAGTACCAGCTGCGCCGCGGCCACTTCATGGAGCGCTTCACCAAGGCGTACGGCGACGAGGCGGCGACCGAGGTGCAGCACCACCTCGTCTGAGCGGAGCGTCAGGAGACCCGGCGGACCAGGTAGGCCGTCCCCCGTTCCGCCGGCTCCTCGCCCACGTACTCCTGGCCGCGCATCGCGCACCACGCCGGGATGTCCAGCCGGGCCGCCTCGTCGTCCGAGAGGACCCGCACCGTGCCGCCCACCGGCACGTCCCCGATCACCTTGGCCAGCTCGATCACCGGGATCGGGCACCGCCGCCCCAACGCGTCCACGACCAGGGCCTCGTCCCCCTCCCGCGTCAGGACCTCCCCGGCGGACACAGGGGCGCCCAGCTTCTCCCGCACCCCCGCCACCACTCCCGGCAGGGCGGCCAGGAACCGCTCGACGTCCTCCTCCCGCGTCCCCGGCGGCAGCGAGAGGCGGACGTTGCCCTCGCTGAGCACGCCCATCGCCTTCAGCACATGGCTCGGCGTCAGCGTGCTGCTGGTGCAGGACGACCCGGAGGAGACGGAGAAGTCCGCGCGGTCCAGCTCGTGCAGCAGTGTCTCCCCGTCGACATAGAGACAGGAGAAGGTGACGATGCCCGGCAGCCGCCGCTCCGGATCGCCGACCACCTCCACGTCCGGCACCAGGCGCGGCACCCGCGCCCGGATCCGCTCCGTCAACTCCCGCAGCCGTACCGCCTCCTCGGCCGCCTCCGCGCGCACCGCCCGCAGCGACGCCGCCGCGGCCACGATCGCCGGCAGGTTCTCGAACCCGGCCGCCCGGCCCGACTCCCGCTCGTCGCGCGGCCCCTGGGGAGCGAACCGCACCCCCTTGCGCACGGCCAGCAGCCCCACCCCCGGAGGGCCGCCCCACTTGTGCGCGCTCGCCGCGAGCAGCGACCAGCCGCCCCCGACCGGCCCCCAGCCCAGCGACTGGGCCGCGTCCACCAGCAGCGGCACCCCGGCCGCCCGGCACGCCTCGGCCACCTCCGCCACCGGCTGCACGGTCCCCACCTCGTGGTTGGCCGACTGAAGACAGGCCAGCGCGGTGCCCGGCCGCAGCGCCTCGGCGAACTCCCGCGCGTCCACCGCGCCCACGCGGTCCACCGCGACCTGCGTGACCGTCCCGCCGTCCGCCTCGTGCGCGTCAGCCGCATGGAGTACGGAGGAGTGTTCGACCGCGGACACGATCAGGTGACGTCCGGTCCGTCGCCGTCCCGCCAGCGCACCCGCGATCCCGGAGTGCACCGCCCGGGTCCCGGACGGGGTGAACACCAGCTCGTCCGGCCGGCACCCCACGGCTTCCGCGGCGGCCTCCCGCGCGGCGTCCAGCAGCAGCCGGGCCCGCCGCCCCTCCTTGTAGAGCCGGGCGGGATCCGCCCAGCCCTCGTCGAGCGAGGCCATCAGGGCTTGACGGGCGACGGGATGAAGAGGAGCGGCCGAAGCGGCGTCGAAGTAGGACACACCCCCACGCTAAGCGCCCGCGCGGACGCGGGGAACCGGAGGGCCGACCCCGGCCGGGCGGCGGCCGCGGGACGGCCCGCACCCCCGGCCGGTGAGGCGCCCGGTGTAACCCGCGGCGCGTACGGCACCCCTCCCCGCGACCCCCCGGAAGGCGTCGGCTAGGGTTTGGTCCGCATAAACATCCAAACCCCTGCCCGACGCAGGGCGGCGACCGACCAGCGAGAAGGCCAGGCCGCAGCCGTACAGCGCGGGCGAGACTCTCGGGAAGGCGCTACGTGAGTCCCAACGGCTCCGACCTCCCCCACGGCCTGGAAGGCGTGGGCGGTACCCCCAAGCCGCGGCGCCCGATGCGGCGGAAGCTGCTGCAGGCACTGACCGCGGGCCTGGTCCTGGCGACCGCCACCGGTTGCACATGGGAGGACTTCCCCCGCCTCGGTATGCCCACCCCCACCACGGAAGAGGCTCCGCGGATCCTCTCCCTCTGGCAGGGGTCCTGGGCAGCCGCGCTCGCCGTCGGCGTGCTGGTGTGGGGCCTGATCCTGTGGAGTGCTTTCTTCCACCGGCGCAGCCGGACCAAGGTCGAAGTTCCTCCGCAGACCCGGTACAACATGCCCATCGAGGCGCTGTACACGGTGGTCCCGCTCATCATCGTCTCGGTGTTCTTCTACTTCACCGCCCGCGACGAATCCGAGCTGCTCAGGCTCGAGAAGAAGCCCGACGTCACGGTCAACGTGGTCGGCTTCCAGTGGAGCTGGTGCTTCAACTACGTCGAGAACGTCGAGGGTTCCACGGGCGACGCCAAGAAGTCCAAGGAACTCGCGGCGATTCCGGACCGCTACCAGGAGGCCTTCCCGGCGGACGCCGGCGGTGTCTACGACTGCGGTACCCCCGGTACGCGGAACCCGCAGACGAACAACCCGGGCCCCACCCTGTGGCTGCCCGAGGGCAAGCGGGTCCGCTTCGTGCTGACCTCGCGCGACGTCATCCACTCCTTCTGGGTGGTGCCGTTCCTGATGAAGCAGGACGTCATCCCGGGCCACCCCAACGCCTTCGAGGTGACCCCCAACCGTGAGGGCACCTTCCTGGGCAAGTGCGCCGAGCTGTGCGGCGTCGACCACTCCCGGATGCTGTTCAACGTGAAGGTCGTCTCCCAGGAGCGCTACGAACAGCACCTGAAGGACCTCGTGAAGAAGGGGCAGACCGGTTACGTGCCCGCTGGCATCTCCCAGACGGAGCACGAGAAGAACCGGGAGGCGAACATCCTGTGAGCATCCTCAACGAACCCCAGGGTGCCGCGGCAGCGGAGGACTCGTACGAGAACGAGCTGCCGGTACGGCGCAGGCATCCCGGCAACGTCGTGGTCAAGTGGCTGACGACCACGGACCACAAGACGATCGGCACGCTGTACTTGGTGACGTCGTTCGCGTTCTTCTGCATCGGTGGCGTCATGGCTCTGGTCATGCGCGCCGAGCTGGCCCGGCCGGGCCTGCAGATCATGTCGAACGAGCAGTTCAACCAGGCGTTCACGATGCACGGCACGATCATGCTGCTGATGTTCGCGACGCCGCTGTTCGCCGGATTCGCCAACTGGATCATGCCGCTGCAGATCGGCGCGCCCGACGTGGCGTTCCCGCGGCTGAACATGTTCGCCTACTGGCTGTACCTGTTCGGCTCGCTCATCGCGGTCGGTGGCTTCCTCACCCCGGACGGCGCGGCCGACTTCGGCTGGTTCGCCTACTCCCCGCTGTCGGACGCGGTCCGCTCGCCGGGCATCGGCGCCGACATGTGGATCATGGGTCTGGCCTTCTCCGGCTTCGGCACGATCCTCGGCTCGGTCAACTTCATCACCACGATCATCTGCATGCGCGCCCCGGGCATGACGATGTTCCGCATGCCGATCTTCACCTGGAACGTGCTGCTGACCGGTGTGCTGGTCCTGCTCGCCTTCCCCGTCCTGGCCGCGGCGCTGTTCGCGCTCGAGGCGGACCGCAAGTTCGGCGCGCACATCTTCGACTCGGCCAACGGAGGGGCGCTGCTGTGGCAGCACCTGTTCTGGTTCTTCGGCCATCCCGAGGTGTACATCATCGCGCTGCCGTTCTTCGGCATCATCAGTGAGGTCATCCCGGTCTTCTCCCGCAAGCCGATCTTCGGCTACATGGGTCTGATCGGCGCGACGATCGCGATCGCGGGTCTGTCGGTGACGGTGTGGGCCCACCACATGTACGTGACCGGCGGTGTGCTGCTGCCGTTCTTCTCCTTCATGACCTTCCTGATCGCGGTCCCCACTGGTGTGAAGTTCTTCAACTGGCTCGGCACCATGTGGAAGGGGTCCCTGTCCTTCGAGACCCCGATGCTGTGGTCGATGGGCTTCCTGATCACCTTCCTCTTCGGTGGTCTGACGGGCGTCATCCTGGCCTCGCCGCCGCTGGACTTCCACGTGTCCGACAGCTACTTCGTGGTGGCGCACTTCCACTACGTGGTGTTCGGCACCGTGGTCTTCGCGATGTTCGCCGGCTTCCACTTCTGGTGGCCGAAGTTCACCGGCAAGATGCTCGACGAGCGCCTGGGCAAGATCACCTTCTGGACGCTGTTCATCGGCTTCCACGGCACCTTCCTCGTCCAGCACTGGCTGGGTGCCGAGGGCATGCCGCGCCGGTACGCGGACTACCTCGCGGCCGACGGCTTCACCGCGCTGAACACCGTCTCCACGATCGCCTCGTTCCTGCTCGGCCTGTCGATCCTGCCGTTCTTCTACAACATCTGGAAGACGGCCAAGTACGGCAAGCCGGTCGGCGTCGACGACCCGTGGGGCTACGGCCGCTCCCTGGAGTGGGCGACCTCCTGCCCGCCGCCGCGGCACAACTTCCTCACCCTGCCGCGGATCCGCAGTGAATCCCCGGCGTTCGACCTGCACCACCCGGAGATCGCCGCGCTCGACGAGCTCGAGAACGCCGGTCACGGCGAGAAGGCCCTCGCTGGGGGCAAGGAGGCCGGCAAGTGAAGATCCAGGGCAAGATGTTCATGTGGCTGAGCGTCTTCCTCCTCGCCATGGCGGTCGTCTATGGCGTGTGGTCGAAGGAGCCGGCCGGCACCACCGCCCTCTTCCTGGCCTTCGGCCTGGCCATCATGATCGGCTTCTACCTGGGCTTCACGGCCAAGCGGGTGGACGTCGGGGCGCAGGACGACAAGGAGGCGGACGTCGCCGACGACGCCGGCGAGGTCGGGTTCTTCAGCCCGCACAGCTGGCAGCCGCTCTCCCTGGCCGTCGGCGGTGCCTTCGCCTTCATGGCCGTCGCGATCGGCTGGTGGCTGATGTACTTCTCGGCGCCGCTGCTCCTGATCGGCATCTGGGGCTGGGTCTTCGAGTACTACCGCGGTGAGAACCGCACCCAGTAGCACACGGCACCGCACTCAGGGGCCCGGACACTCCGTCAGGAGCGTCCGGGCCCCTCGCGTCGTCCGCCCGCCTCACCCGTTCGGGCCGCCCAGGCAGCCGTGGCCGGTACGGCTTCCTAGCGTGAGGCCATGAGACACACAGAGTCCCCTCGCGGCGCGTCCGCCGGCCGCCCGAGCCGCGTCGCCGGCTGCGCGCTGCTGGTGATCGCCCTCGGCGCGGGCGCCACCGGCTGCGCCTCGGACGGCAACCCGCTGTCCGCGGAGCCGTACGACGCGGCGGACCGGATCTCCTTCAGCGGGTCCGTCGAGGCGGGCGGGCGGGCCGACCCCGACCAGCCCCTGGAAGTCGTCGCCGAGGACTCCGGCGGCCGCATCACGGACGTCACCGCCGTGGACGCCTCCGGGCGCCACGTGGCGGGCGAACTGGCCGCCGACGGCAGCCGCTGGCACAGCACCTCCCCGCTCGCCGCCGACGCCCGGTACACGGTCCGGGTGAGCACCGAGGACGAGGACGGGGCGCCCGGCCGCAAGGTCCTCACCTTCACCACCGGCAAGCCCGCCACCACCCCGCGCCTGGACGTCACCTTCGGCCCCGGCACGGGCACCTACGGCGTCGGCCAGCCCGTCACCGCCGAGCTGAGCGCACCCGTGAAGGACCCCGCCCAGCGGGCCGTCGTCGAACGCGCCCTGAAGGTCGAGTCCACGCCCGCCGTGATCGGCTCCTGGCACTGGGTGGACGACAGGAAGCTCCACTACCGCCCGCACGACTTCTGGCCCGCCCACGCCACGATCAGCGTGCGCGGCGCCCTCGACGGCATCAAGATCAACGACCGGCTCCGGGGCGGCCCGGCCGAGCCCCTGACCTTCCGCACCGGCGACCGGGTGATAGCCGTCACCGACGCCGCCGCCCACCAGCTGACGGTCTACAAGAACGACCAGGAGCTCAGGAAGATCCCGGTCACCACCGGCAAGCCCGGCTTCGAGACCCGCAACGGCGTCAAGGTCGTCCTGGGCAAGGAACGCTTCGTACGTATGCGCAGCACCACCGTCGGCATCGCCGAGGGCTCCGCGGAGTCGTACGACCTGGACGTCCACTTCGCCACCCGGGTGACCTGGAGCGGCGAGTACGTGCACGCCGCCCCGTGGTCCGTCGGCTCCCAGGGCTACGCCAACGTCAGCCACGGCTGCGTCGGCATGAACACCGACAACGCCCAGTGGTTCTTCGACACCGTCCGGGAGGGCGACGTCGTCAAGGTGGTGAACTCGGCCGGCGACAGCATGGAGCCCTTCGGCAACGGCTACGGCGACTGGAACCTGGACTGGCCCGCGTGGCAGGCGGGCAGCGCCCTGACCCCCGGCACGACCCGCAGCCCCCAGGAGACGGCCCGTCTCAGGCCCACGGCCGCATGACCCCAGCCGCGGGCTAGAGGGCGCCCTGCAAGGACGTCCGACGCAGCAGCGACGCCAGCGCCGAGGCGAACTCCACCGGCTCCACCGGCAGCGTCACCGCGGCCTCCGCGCGGCTCCACGTCGCCAGCCAGGCGTCCTGCGGCCGCCCGATGAGGAGCAGCACCGGCGGGCAGTTGAAGATCTCGTCCTTGATCTGCCGGCACATCCCCATGCCGCCCATCGGCACGGCCTCGCCGTCCAGCACGCACACGTCGATGCCGCCCCGGTCCAGCTCCGCCAGCACGGCCGCCGGGGTGGCGCACTCCACGAACTCCACGACGGGCACGTCCGGCGCCGGCCGCCGCCCGGTCGCGAGCCGCACCTGCTCCCGGGTGTTGGCGTCGTCGCTGTAGACCAGCACCGTGGCGGTCGCCTGCATTGTTCCTCCACGCGTAAGAGAGAGGGCACGGCTCTGTCGGGAACTTCGGGTACCGATGGCGCGGATGCTACCCCTTCCCGCCCCTTGTCAACACTGGTTCGGACACGGCTTCGAAGGGGCGTCCGGTGGGCCATCCGGGCAGTACAGGACGGGCGAACACACCGAACGGCACCCCCGGGAGTGAGGGCGGGATAAGCGACCGACATAATGTCGGCGTGGCGACAGCAACGACAGTAGATACCGGGCACGCGCACCCGTCGGTCAACCGGCCGAACCTCACCAGCGTCGGAACCATCATCTGGCTGAGTTCCGAGCTGATGTTCTTCGCGGCCCTCTTCGCGATGTACTTCACCCTGCGATCGGTGACCGGTCCGGAGTTCTGGGCCGAGAAGGCCGACACCCTGAACTTCCCGTTCTCGGCGACGAACACCACGATCCTGGTGCTCTCCTCGCTCACCTGCCAGCTCGGCGTCTTCGCCGCCGAGCGCGGTGACGTGAAGAAGCTCCGGATGTGGTTCATCGTCACCTTCATCATGGGTGCGATCTTCATCGGCGGTCAGGTCTTCGAGTACACCGAGCTGGTCAAGCACGAGGGCCTGTCCCTCTCCTCCGACCCGTACGGCTCGGTCTTCTACCTGACGACCGGCTTCCACGGCCTGCACGTGACGGGCGGTCTCATCGCCTTCCTGCTGGTCCTGGGCCGGACCTACGCGGCGCGGAGGTTCACCCACGAGCAGGCGACCGCGGCCATCGTCGTGTCCTACTACTGGCACTTCGTCGATGTCGTCTGGATCGGCCTCTTCGCCACGATCTACATGATCAAGTAGCCGGGCCCACATCCGCGCGCGCCGAACCGGCGCACCCACCAGAAGCATCGACGCAGAAGATCCTGACACCGGGGTAATCCGTGAAAAAGCTCTCCGCACGACGACGCCACCCGCTGGCGGCGCTCGTCGTCCTACTCCTCGCGCTGGCATGCACCGGGGGGCTGTACGCCGTGTTCGCACCCGCGGACAAGGCGCAGGCCGACGAAACCGCCCAGTCCCTCACCATCGAGGAGGGCAAGAAGCTCTACTCGGTCGGCTGCGCCAGCTGCCACGGCACCGGAGGTCAGGGCACGTCCGACGGCCCGAGCCTGGTGGGCGTGGGCGCCGCGGCCGTCGACTTCCAGGTGAGCACCGGCCGCATGCCGGCCGCCACCTCGCAGGCCGCGCAGATCCCGGACAAGCCGGCCGTCTACACGCAGGCCGAGATCGACCAGCTGGCGGCCTACATCGCCTCCCTGGGCGCCGGGCCGGCCATCCCGACCGCCGAGCAGTACGGCCCCGAGGGTGCCGACATCGCCAAGGGCGGTGAGCTGTTCCGCAACAACTGCGCCCAGTGCCACAACTTCACGGGCAAGGGCGGCGCGCTCACGCACGGCAAGTACGCCCCCTCCCTGGAGGGCGTCGCTCCCAAGCACATCTACGAGGCCATGCTCACCGGCCCGCAGAACATGCCCTCCTTCCCCGACAGCACGCTGTCGGAGCAGAACAAGAAGGACGTCATCGCGTACCTGCACGCGGTCAACGGCGAGGAGACCGAGAGCCCCGGCGGCCTGGAGCTGGGCGGTCTCGGCCCGGTCTCCGAGGGTCTGTTCGCGTGGATCTTCGGACTCGGCGCGCTGATCGCGGTCGCCGTCTGGGTCGCCGCTCGGACCGCAAAGGCCAAGAAGTCATGAGTAGCCAAGACATTCCTGAAGAGAACCTGCCCGCTGCGCAGGACACCACCCACGGTGCGGTGAAGCTCGCGGACGAGAAGAACCCGTTCGCCGACCCGGGCCTGCCGCCCCACGAGCACCGAGTGCAGGACATCGACGAGCGGGCCGCCAAGCGGTCCGAGCGCACGGTCGCCCTGCTGTTCACGCTGTCGATGGTGGCCACCGTCGCCTTCATCGTCGCCTACGTGACGATCCCGGTCGACCGGTCGGTCTACATCTTCCCGCTCGGTCACCTGAGCGCGCTGAACTTCGCGCTCGGCATGACCCTCGGTGTGGCCCTGTTCGCCATCGGCGCCGGCGCGGTCCACTGGGCCCGCACGCTGATGTCGGACCAGGAGCTCACCGACGAGCGGCACCCGATCGAGGCCGCCCCGGAGGTCCGGGCGAAGGTCATGGACGACTTCCGCCAGGGTGCCAAGGAGTCGGCGCTCGGCCGCCGCAAGCTGATCCGCAACACGATGTTCGGCGCGCTCGCCCTGTTCCCGCTCTCCGGCGTGGTGCTGCTGCGCGACCTCGGGCCGCTGCCCGGGACCAAGCTGCGCCACACCCTGTGGTCCAAGGGCAAGCTGCTCGTCAACATGAACACGAACGAGCCGCTGCGGCCGTCCGACATCATCGTGGGCTCGCTGACCTTCGCCAAGCCCGAGGGCCTGGAGGAGCACGACCACGGCTTCCAGACGGAGATCGCCAAGGCCGCCCTGATGCTGGTCCGCATCCAGCCGGACGACATCAAGGACAAGCGGTCGCTCGAGTGGTCGCACGAGGGGATCCTCGCGTACTCGAAGATCTGCACCCACGTCGGTTGCCCGATCTCCCTGTACGAGCAGCAGACGCACCACGCGCTGTGCCCCTGTCACCAGTCCACCTTCGACCTCGCCGACGGTGCCCGGGTGATCTTCGGCCCCGCCGGTCACGCCCTGCCGCAGCTGCGCATCGACGTGAACGAAGACGGCTACCTCGAAGCGCGCGGCGACTTCGACGAGCCCGTCGGTCCTGCCTTCTGGGAGCGCGGATGAGTACTACGACGACCCCCGAGTCCCGCTCCCGCGGGAAGGCTCCGGCCGGCGAGCGCGTCGCCGACTGGGCCGACGGCCGGCTGGGGATCTACTCCCTGGCCAAGGCCAACATGCGCAAGATCTTCCCCGACCACTGGTCGTTCATGCTGGGTGAGATCTGCCTCTACAGCTTCCTCATCATCATCCTCACGGGTGTGTACCTGACGCTGTTCTTCCACCCGTCGATGAACGAGGTGGAGTACCACGGCAGCTACGTCCCGCTGCAGGGCCAGCTGATGAGCGAGGCCTACAAGTCGACGCTGGACATCAGCTTCGACGTCCGCGGCGGTCTGCTGATCCGGCAGATCCACCACTGGGCGGCGCTGGTCTTCCTGGCCGGCATGTTCGTGCACATGATGCGCGTGTTCTTCACCGGCGCGTTCCGCAAGCCGCGTGAGATCAACTGGCTGTTCGGCTTCCTGCTGTTCGTCCTGGGCATGTTCACCGGTTTCACCGGCTACTCGCTCCCGGACGACCTGCTCTCCGGCACCGGTATCCGCTTCATGGAGGGCGCGATCCTGTCCGTGCCGATCGTCGGCACGTACATCTCGTTCTTCCTCTTCGGCGGCGAGTTCCCCGGCGACGACTTCGTGGCCCGGTTCTTCTCGATCCACGTCCTGCTGTTGCCGGGCATCATGCTCGGTCTCGTGGTGGCCCACCTGATCCTGGTCTTCTACCACAAGCACACGCAGTTCGCGGGCCCCGGCAAGACCAACAACAACGTCGTCGGCATGCCGCTGCTGCCGGTCTACATGGCCAAGGCCGGAGGCTTCTTCTTCCTGGTCTTCGGTGTCCTCGCGGCCGTCTCGGCGATCGCCACGATCAACCCGATCTGGGCGCTCGGCCCGTACCGGCCGGACATGGTCTCCACCGGCGCCCAGCCCGACTGGTACATGGGCTTCTCCGAGGGCCTGATCCGTGTCATGCCGGGCTGGGAGATCAACTTCTGGGGCCACACGCTCGTCCTGGGCGTGTTCATCCCGCTGCTGATCTTCCCGCTGGTCCTGGTCGCCATCGCGGTGTACCCGTTCATCGAGTCCTGGGTCACCGGCGACAAGCGCGAGCACCACATCCTGGACCGCCCGCGCAACGCCCCGACGCGCACCGCCTTCGGCGTCGCCTGGATCACGCTGTACTTCGTGCTCCTGGTCGGTGGTGGCAACGACATCTGGGCCACCCACTTCCACCTGTCGATCAACGCCATCACCTGGTTCGTCCGGGTCGCGTTCTTCGTCGCCCCGGTCCTGGCGTTCATCGTCACCAAGCGGATCTGCCTCGGCCTCCAGCGCCGGGACAAGGACAAGGTGCTGCACGGCCGCGAGTCGGGCATCATCAAGCGCCTGCCGCACGGCGAGTTCATCGAGGTCCACGAGCCGCTCAGCCAGGAGCAGCTGCACACCCTCACCGCGCACGAGCAGTACAAGCCGGTCGAGATCGGCCCGACGGTCGACGAGAACGGCGTCCGGCGCAAGGTGAAGGCGAGCGAGAAGCTGCGCGCCAAGCTGAGCAAGGGCTACTACGGCGAGGAAGCGCAGATCGCGAAGCCCACCGTCGAGGAGTACAAGGAGATCACCAGCGGCCACGGCCACCACTGATCCCCACCGCTCCACCGGCGTCGCCACACGACGGCGAAGGGCCCCCGTCCGTTCTGCGGACGGGGGCCCTTCGCCGTCCCCGGACCTGGATAGGGTGGTCCCTGGAACCCCTACGACCATCAGGAGCGGCCATGAGCGCTGTGACCCCCGCTGGAGGCGACAACGCGGCGGGCCGCTCCTGGCCCGCCCTGCTGAACGGACTGCTGGACGGCCGCGACCTGTCCGCCGACGACACCGCCTGGGCGATGGACCTGATCATGCGCGGGGAGGCGACCGACGCGCAGATCGCCGGGTTCGCGGTCTCCCTGCGGGCCAAGGGCGAGACCGTCGAGGAGATCAGCGGCTGCGTACGGGCGCTGTACGACCACGCCAACGTGATCGAGGTGCCCGGGGCCACCGTCGACATCGTCGGCACCGGCGGCGACGGCGCGAAGACGGTGAACATCTCCACCATGTCCTCGATCGTCGTGGCCGGCACCGGCGCGAAGGTCGTCAAGCACGGCAACCGGGCCGCGTCCTCCGCGTCCGGCGCCTCCGACGTCCTGGAGAAACTCGGCGTCAACCTGGAGCTGACCCCGCGGCGGGTCGCCGAGGTCGCCGAGGAGGCCGGCATCACCTTCTGCTTCGCGGTGAAGTTCCACCCGGCGCTGCGCCACGTGGCCGCCGCGCGCGGCCAGCTCGGCATCCGCACGGTGTTCAACTTCCTCGGCCCGCTGGCCAACCCGGCCCGCGTCAGGGCCCAGGCGGTCGGCGTGGCCGACCCGCGGATGGCCCCGATCATGGCCGGTGTCTTCGCCGAGCGCGGCAACTCCACGCTGGTGTTCCGCGGTGACGACGGCCTGGACGAGCTGACCACCACCGCCACCTCCCGGGTGTGGGTGGTCCGGGACGGCAAGGTCGAGGAGCAGACCTTCGACCCGCGCGAGGTCGGCATCGAGCTGGTGCCCGTGGAGGCCCTGCGCGGCGCCGACGCCTCCTACAACGCGGAGGTCGCCCGGCGGCTGCTGGACGGCGAGCCGGGCCCCGTGCGGGACGCGGTGCTGCTGAACTCGGCGGCGGCGCTGGTCGCCCTGGAGCCGGGCTCCGGCTCCCTGGCGGAGCAGATCCGCGCCGGCATGGCGCAGGCGGCCGAGGCGATCGACTCGGGAGCCGCCCGGCGGGTCCTGGAGCGCTGGGTGGCCGTCAGCAACGCGTAGCCCCCCGCCGGGAGTCGTCCCGCGAAGTCTCGCGATGATGTCCCGCGATCCGGACACGGGTTGCGGGACATCGATCATTTCGCGTACGTTCCTGCCCAGGTCATGAGTGACAGCCATCAGGCCCCGGCCGGCTGTCCGGCAACCCTCCGTCCGTGGCGGGGTGCCCCGGGTGAAGACAAGGCCGTGCGCAGCAAGGCGCACGGCAAGCGCGGACCCCTCGTGAGCCAGGGGTCCTGGTCGTCGAGGAGCCTTCCGTGAGCAAGCGAATGCGCTAGGGCCGCAGAGCCCCGCCTCCGCACACCCTTTTCTCCTTCCCCACCGTGCTTGAGCGCCCAGCGCTCGCGCGGGGATTCCGCCTGCCTCACCGGGAGTTCCGCCATGTCCGTCGCCACCGCTGCCGCCGACCAGTCCGTTTGTGCCCCGCTGCCCGTTCTGGGGCGGGATGTCACCGTCCCGCTGGTCACCGGCGGCGAGGTCACCTACGCCGCCCTCGACTACGCGGCCAGCGCGCCCGCCCTCCAGCGCGTCTGGGACGACGTGGCCGCGTACGCGCCGTACTACGGCAGCGTCCACCGGGGCGCCGGATACCTCTCGCAGCTCTCCACCGACCTGTTCGAGAACGCCCGCCGGACCGTCGGCGAGTTCCTCGGCTGCCGCACCGGAGACCAGGTCGTCTTCACCCGGTCCACCACCGACTCCCTCAACCTGCTCGCCGGCGCCCTCCCGGAGGGCTGCGAGGTCTTCGTCTTCGAGACCGAGCACCACGCCTCCCTGCTGCCCTGGCGCGGTGCCCGCGTCACCTGCCTCGACGCCCCGGACAGCCCGCGCCGGGCCGTGGAGACCCTGGAGCGCGCCCTCGCCGGCCGCGATCCGCACGGGCCCGCCCTGGTCTGCGTCACCGGCGCCTCCAACGTCACCGGCGAGCTGTGGCCGGTACGGGAACTGGCCGCCGCCGCCCACGCGCACGGCGCCCGGATTGTGCTGGACGCCGCCCAGCTCGCCCCGCACCACCCGGTGAGCGTCCGCGAACTCGACGTCGACTGGGTGGCGTTCAGCGGGCACAAGCTGTACGCGCCCTTCGGCTCCGGTGTGCTGGCCGGCCGCGCCGACTGGCTGCGCCGGGCCGAGCCCTACCTCGCGGGCGGCGGCGCGAGCCGCAGCGTCACCCGGCGCGCGGACGGGGGAGTGGACGTGGAGTGGCACGACGGCGCCGCCCGCCACGAGGCCGGCTCGCCCAACGTCATCGGTGCGTACGCCATCGCCTCCGCCTGCAAGGCGCTCACCGAGGCCGGGTTCGACACCCTGACCGCCCGCGAGGAGCAGCTGATCCGCACCGTGCGCGAGGGGCTGGCGGACGTGCCCGAGGTGCGGTTCCTGTCGCTGTTCGGGGACGACGCCCCGCGGGTGGGCGTGCTCTCCTTCGTCGTCGAGGGCTGGAACAGCTCCCACTTCGCCGCCGCGCTGTCCGCCGAGTACGGCATCGGCGTGCGGGACGGGCTGTTCTGCGCGCACCCGCTGGTGCGCACGCTGCTCGGCAGCGACCCGCAGAGCCAGGGCGAGTGCGGGGCCCCCGAGGCGGCGCCCGGTGAGAAGTCCCTGAACGCGATCCGGGTCAGCTTCGGCGCGGGCACGCCGGACGAGCATGTCGAACGGTTCGTCCGGGCGGTGCGCGAGCTGGTGGCCGAGGGCGCCCGCTGGACCTACCGCACGGAGGACGGGCGCTGCGTGCCGGACACGTCCGACCGGGTCTGAGCCCCGCCCTCCCGGGGGCCTGCCGCCCCCGGACCCCGCTTCGGCCCCGAAGGGGCCTCGTCCTCACACGCCGGAGGGGCTGAACTCGGCGCCTGCGGCGTCCGGGGCGGGCGCGCCGGCCGGTACGGGCAGCCGGGTGCCCAGGACGATCATGCGCAGGGCGCGTTCCGTCGCGTCCGTGAGGAGTTCCGCGCCGCGGACCAGGGCCTCCGTCAGGGCCATCGGGGCGGGCAGGATGCCGTGGCAGGCGTCCACGCCCGGCACCTCGTGCGCGCCCTCGCCGAGCGTCCCCGCCAGCGCCAGCACCGGCCGGCCGGACAGCTTGGCCCGGCGGGCCACCTCCGCCGGGACCTTGCCGCGCGGCGTCTGGTGGTCCAGGGCGCCCTCGGCGGTGACGACCAGGTCGGCGCGGGCCAGCCGGGCGTCCAGGTCCAGGTGGTCCAGCAGCACCTGGAAGCGGGGCAGGAGGGCCCCGCCCAGGGCGGCGAGTCCGGCGCCGAGCCCGCCGGAGGCGCCCGTGCCGGGGCCGTGGCGCAGATCGGTGCCGGTGACGGCGAGGTCCCGGGTCAGCACCCGCGCCCAGTTCTCCAGCCCCGCCGACAGCTCCTCGACCTGCGCCGGGGTCGCCCCCTTCTGCGGCCCGAACACCCGGGCCACGCCCCGCTCCCCGCACAGCACGTTGAACGGGTTGCAGGCGACGAGGAGGTCGATGTCCGCGAGGCGGGGGTCGAGCCCGGCCGGGTCGATGCGTGCCAGCCGGTGCAACTCGCGGCCGCCGCGCGGCAGTTCGAAGCCGTCCGCGTCCAGCAGCCGGGCCCCGAGGGCCTGGAGCGCGCCCGCGCCGCCGTCCGAGGTGCCCGAGTCGCCGCACCCCACCAGCACCCGCCGTACGCCCCGGTCGAGCGCGGCGCGGATCAGCTCCCCCACGCCGTACGTGGTGGTGGCGCCCGGGTCGCGGCGGGTGCGCGGGACCAGGGAGAGGCCCGCGACCGCCGCCATCTCCACGACCGCCGTGTCCCCGGAGCCGAGCAGCGCGAAGTGGGTGCCGACGGGTTCGCCGACCGGGCCGGTCGCGGCCAGCTCGACCAGCCGGCCGCCGGTCGCCGCGGCCAGCGCGGAGGCCGTTCCCTCACCGCCGTCCACCAGCGGGATGCGGTCGATCTCGGCGTCCGGCAGGACCCGGCGCACGCCCGCCGCGATCGCGTCGGCGGCGGCCGGGGCGGAGAGCGACTCCTTGAAGCCGCTGGGGGCTACGACGACACGGCTGAGCATGGTGGACTCCTTGCGGTCGGGCCCCGGCGGTCCGGGGCCTCGGTGGTACGGGTGTCAGCGGGTGACGGGCACGCCGAGCAGCGGCCACACCGCGACGGCGAACAGCAGGACCAGCGCGGCCGTCAGCGGTGCGAGCACGGCGGACAGCCGCAACAGGTCGCGCGGGGTGTAGGTGGGGGTGCCGGGCAGGTCCGCGAAGAGCGTCACCGGCTTCGCGGAGGCCGGCAGCGTGTGGCAGAAGCCCGCCGCCGCGGTGGAGGCGAGCGCCGCCGCGACCGGGTTCACCCCGGCGCCCACGGCCGCCGCGACCACCAGCGGCACCAGTACGGAGGAGCGGGCGGAACGGGACTGCAGGACCAGGTGGGCCGCCGTGCTCACCGCGATCACGACCGCCAGGAACAGCACCGGTGTGATCCCCGACGGCATCCCGCCGACCAGCCACCTCGCCGCGCCCGACTCGGCGAGCGCCACGCCCATCGCCATGGTGGCCGCCATGAACAGCAGCAGCGACCAGGGCACCGTCCTCAGCGCGTCCTTCAGCCGTACGGTGCCCAGAGCCGGCGAGGCGGCGACGACCGCGCCGATCAGCGCGACCACGGCCGGCGGCACCCGGTGCAGCGGCTCGCTGCACCACAGGGCGACGACGGTGGCCAGCAGCAGCGCGCAGCGCTTCTCGGCCTGGGTCCAGGGACCGGTGACCGGGCGGTCGCTGTGCCGCTGGATCTCCTCGGCGGTGATGTGCACCGGGCCCGCGCGGTCCGCGCGCCGGGTGGTGGTCAGCAGGACGGCCTCGGCGGCGAGGTGGGAGGAGGCCACGGCCAGCGGCAGCCCGAGCAGCAGCCACTCGGTGAAGCCGACCCGTTCCCCGGTGGCCTCCCACAGCACCGACACGGTGATCAGATGCGCGCCGGCGCCGATCAGGGTCGCCACCGCCGACAGGAGGATCACGGTGGGGAACAGCAGCGCCAGCATCACCACCAGCCGCTTCCGGTCGGCGAGGGCCTTGGCGAGGGCGAGGAACACCGGCAGAGCCAGCGCCGCCCGGCCCGAGGTGGCGGGCACCGCGAACGCGGTGACGACCAGTGCGGCGGTCGTCAGGTGCGTCAACTGCCGTACCGTACGCGCCCCGCCGACCAGGAAGGCGGCCGCGCGGCCCGCGAGCCCGGTCCTGGCCACCGCGGCGGCGAGGACGAACGCGCAGATCAGCAGCCACACCGTGGAGTCGCCCAGGGTGCCGAACAGGGTGTCGCTGCTGATCACCCCGGTCACCGTCAGCGCCAGTCCGGCGCCCAGCGCGATGTACGTGTCGTCGATCGGCGTACCGATCCAGGCGCAGGTCGCCAGCGCGAACACGGCGAGGGTGACCCGCGCGTCCCCGCTCAGGCCGGGGAAGTTGCCGGGCACCGCGAGCAGCGCGCACAGCGACAGGGCCACGCACAGGGCCGCGGTCAGTCGGGGATTCAGGCTCACGTCATCGAGGATTCACCGGCGCCGTGAGCCGTCGATGAGCCGGAGATGAAGGGAACTTCACCCAAGGCGCGGCGGGGGCCGGCCGGCGCCGTCAGCCCGGGAGGCGGTAGCCCATCCCGCGGACCGTCTCCACCTTGTCCGCGCCGAGCTTCTTGCGCAGCGCCCGCACGTACACGTCCACGATGTTGGAGCCCGGGTCGAAGTCGTAGCCCCACACGTGGGAGAGGATCTGCTCGCGGGAGAGTACCTGCCCGGGGTGCCTCAGGAACAGTTCCAGGAGCACGAACTCACGGGCCGTCAGGTCGACCGTGCGGTCCGCCGCCCGTGCCCTGCGGGTCCTCAGGTCCAGGGTGAGGTCGCCCGACTTGAGCACCGTCACCTCCGGCGCGCGGGCCGCCGTGCGCAGCCGCAGCCGCACCCGGGCGAGCAGTTCCTCGAAGCGGAACGGCTTGGTCATCCAGTCGTCGGCGCCGCCCTCCAGACCGGCCACCGTGTCCCGGACCGAGTCCCGCGCGGTCAGCACGATCACCGGGGTCGTCACCCGGGACTCGCGCAGCTCCCGCAGCACGGTGAAGCCGTCCCGGCCGGGCAGCCCGATGTCCAGTACGACCAGGTCGAAACCGCCGGTCAGCGCGTACTCGTAGCCCGCCTCGCCGTCGGGGACGACGGTGGTGGTGAAGCCGTTGGCGCGCAGGCCCTTCTCCACGAAGGACGCAATGCGCTCCTCGTCCTCGACGATCAGAATCCGGTTCACGGATGTGCCTCTTCTTGTGCTCAGTCCAGCGTCAGTACGAAGGTGGCGCCGCCGCCCTCGGTGTCGTGCAGGCGGACCCGGCCGCCGTGGCCCTCCGCGATCGCCTTGACGATCGACAGGCCGAGGCCCGCGCCCGAGCCGCGCGCGCCGCGCCGGGCGGTGCCGCGCCGGAAGCGTTCGAAGATCAGCTCCCGGTCCTGCGGCCGGACACCGGGGCCGGAGTCGGCGACGTACAGCTCGATCCGGGAGCCCTCGGCGCGGGAGCCGATGCGGATGGTCTGGCCGGCGGTGGTGTGCTGCACCGCGTTCTGCGCCAGCTGCACCATGGCCTGGGTGATCCGCTGCGGGTCCAGTTCCGCCTCCCGGTCGGCTATGCCGGTGAGCTGCCAGTCGCGTTCGCCCAGGGTGCGGGCCTTGACGTAGACGTCGGCGGTGAGTTCGGCGAGCTGCACCGGCTCGGGGGTGACGAAGTCGGGGCGCTCGGCCTTGGCGAGCAGCAGCAGGTCCTCCACGATGCGGCTCATCCGGTCCAGTTCGTCGGTGACGAGGCGGACGGTCTCCTCGCGTTCGGCCGGGTCGTCGCCCATCAGCTCCAGATGGCCGCGCACGATCGTGATGGGCGTGCGCAGCTCGTGGCCGGCGTCGTCGACGAACTGGCGCTGCGCGGCGAAGGCCCGCTCCAGACGGTCCAGCATCGCGTTGAACGTCTCGGCGAGGGCCGCGATGTCGTCACGGCCGCGCACCGGGATGCGCCGGGTGAGGTCCTGCTCGGTGAGCTGCGCGGCGGCGGTGCGCACCAGCCGTACGGGCTGGAGGATGCGTCCGGCGACCGCCCAGCCGATGCCGGTGGTCAGCAGCAGGCCGACCCCCGAGATGGCGAGCAGCACCCGGAACACCTCGTCCACCCGGGCCGCTTCCCGCTCGGGGTGGAAGGCGACGACGAACGCCGCCGCGGGCTCGCCGCCGCCCGCCGGGGCCACGGACACCTTGGCCCAGCGAATCTCCCCCTCGGGCCGGTGCAGCACCCCGGTGGGGTCGGGCGAGTCGAAGATGCGGCGCCGGGCGTCGGGGTCCCGGTGCAGCGGCAGGGCGACGGGCAGGTCGCGCGGCTGGGTGAGCTGCGCCGGGCCGCCGCTCGGCCGCGCCACCAGGCCGATCAGCTCCTCGTCCGGGTCGGCGTACTGCCGTTCCAGGAAGACCCGCAGCAGCCGGTCCGGAGCGGTGAAGGGCCGGCCGGTCTCCGGGTCGAAGCCGCGCTGCTCGAAGTTGGCGAACTCGCCGGTCTCCTGGGTGAGCAGGCCGTTGATCCGGTCGTCGACGTCCCGCAGCAGGAAGGAGCGGGTGGTGGTGGCCACCGAGGCGAGCGCGACCGCCATGACGAACAGCAGCCAGAGCAGGATGCGGACCCGGGCGGAGATCCGCCGGCGCGGCACGTCAGCCGTCGTCGCCCGGTCCGTCGTCCCCGCCGGGGCCGTCGTCCGAGTCCTGGCCGCGGTCGTCGTCATCGTCATCACCCGCCGGGCTGTCGGTCAGCGGAGGCCGGGAGACGACCTCGTCGCTCGGCGTGGGGTCGGGCCGCGTCGAGGGGGCCGTGGCGGAAGGGGTGGGCGAGCCGCTGTCCAGTTCGACCTGCGGCGGCACCTTGGGCGGCGCGGGGCTGTCGGAGAGCGCGAAGCTGGTCGCGGCGACGCCCAGCGGGATCAGTACGACGGCGGCCAGGGCCGCCATCCGGCGAGTGAAGACCATGGCCCGAGCCTGCGGCCCGAACCGGACGGCCCGGATGAGTCCTGGATGAAGAACTCTTCATCCGCCGGGCCGCCCACCGCCTCAGCTGTCCAGGCCGATGGCGAACGCCGCCTCCAGGTCGTGCTGCGAGTACGTGCGGAACGCCACGTGCGTGTCGGTCCCCTCCACGCCCGGGATCTTGCTGATCCGGCCGGGGATGACCTCCGCCAGGTCCTCGTGCTCGCGGACCCGGACCATGGCGATCAGGTCGTAGGTGCCGGTGACGGAGAAGACCTCGCTGACGCTGTCCAGCGCGGCGATCCGTTCCGCGATCTCGGGGATCCGGTCCACGCTGGTCTTGATGAGGACGATCGCGGTGATCACGGCTGGTTCTCTCCCTCGGGGGCCGGAGCAGGGGCGGCCTTCACTGTAGTCGCCCCGCCGAAACGCACCCACGCGTAGCCGAAGCCCAGGCCGAACCCCACGAGGTGCGCCAGGTAGGCGACGCCCGGGCCGTCGTCCGCCCGCCCCGCCGCCAGCCACTGCAGCGCCGCCCAGAACGGCAGCACCACCCAGGCCGGCAGGCGGACCGGCAGGAAGAACAGGAACGGCAGGAGACTGGTCACCCGCGCCCGGGGGAACAGGAAGAGGAACGCGCCGAGCACCGCCGAGACCGCCCCGGAGGCACCGACCAGGGACCGCTCGGAGGCCGTGTTGGCGGCGGCGTACCCCAGCAGCGCGAGGTAGCCGCAGCCGGCGTAGCACAGGGTGAACCGGACCCGGCCCATCCGTGTCTCGGCCATCGTTCCGAAGACGTGGAGGAACAGCATGTTGCCGAGCAGATGCACCCAGCTGCCGTGCACGAACAGCGCCGTGGCGGGGGTGAGGAAGGCCTCGGGGGAACCCTCGAACAGGTCTGCGGGGATCACGCCCCAGCGCCGGAAATAGGCCGTTTGCGCGGCGAGCAGCTCCTCACCGGAGCCGTGCGCCGGGTGCAGCCCCGACGCGGGCCCGATCAGGAAGACGAGGCAGCACAGGACGATGAGGGTGCGGGTCACCGGCGCGGAGGCGCCCCGGATCGCCTCGGCGGCCGACGCGCTCCACTTGCGGATCATGAACACAGAGCATGACGTAACCGGACGCACCCGTACAGACCGCCTCGCCGCCGTGGACGGGCGGGCGACGGAGACCCGCCAGGCCGTAGGGTTACGTGCCACACGCACCGGGACGCCCGGCGCGTCACGGACACTGGAAGGAAGGCGAACAGCCACGATGACGGTTCCTCTGCCGACCGCCTCGACGCGGTGGCGCTGCACTCTCTGCGGCAACCTCACCCGCTTCGACGTGACCCGCTCGTCGAAGGTCGTCGAGTACGTCCACCTCGACCTGGCGGGAGAGCCCGCGGTCGAGGAGCGCGAGGTGCTCGATGAGACGATCGAGTCGGTGCGGTGCCGCTGGTGCAACGCGGTCGACCAGGTGGAACTCGTGGACAGGCCGGGCGCCGGCTCCTGAGCAAAGGGGGTCCCTCCCGCTCGAGCGAAGTCGAGAGTGGCGGAGGGCCCCGCTGACGGTGACCCCGCACACGGGGTCGCACACAGGCATTGGGGTGTGACGGATGGTGGAGACCACGGGCGGGGGGCCGCAGGACGGCGCCGCCGAGGTGCTCGACCGTCCGCTGCCCGACGGAGTGCGCCGCCGGGTCGTCCAGATCGTCGCCGACGGTTTCGGCGGGCTCACGGTCACCGAGCTGCCCGCCCAGCTCAGACAGTACGCCCGGTTCACCCCGAACCGGCGCGCCAAGTTCGCCGGCAACGCCATGGCCGCGGCACTGGAGACCGACCCGCTGTTCCGCCAGCGCATCGGCGAGCGGCTCAAGGAGGCCCAGCCGGAACTGACCGGCGCCCTCGAATCCGGTTCCCCGCCCCCGGCCGCGGACCCGCTCGACGTGGCGGCCGCGGCCTATGTGCTCCGCCCGCCCGGCTGGGTGAAGCTGGTGACCGCCGCCGGCGAGGAGGCCCAGCGCGCCGACGCCGAGCGCGTCGACGAGGAGAGCCGGGCCGAGCTGGAGCGGCTGCGCGCCGAGCTGGCCCGCGCCCGCGAGCACACCAAGGCCGAGACCGAGCGGCTGCGCACCGAACTGGAGTCGGCCAAGAAGGAGGTCGACGCGCTGCACCGCAAGCTGCGGTCCGCGCTCAGCGACGTCAAGCGCGGCGAGGCCGCCCTGCGCAAGCTGCGGGGCGAGACGGAGGCCGTCCGCGCCGAGGGGCACGCCCAGGTGTCGGCCGCCGAGAGCGAGAGCCGCAGGCTCAAGGCCCGGCTGGGGGAGACCGAGGCCGCGCTGGAGGCCGCGCGCCGGGCCGCCCGGGAGGGCCGCAGCGTGGAGGACATGCGGGTCCGGCTGCTGCTGGACACGGTGCTGGACGCCGCCCAGGGGCTCCGCCGCGAGCTGGCGCTGCCCCCGGTGTCCGTGCGGCCCGCCGAGACCGTGGACGCCGTGGAGCCGGGGCGCATGACCCCGAAGGACATCGCCGCCCGCGCGCTGTCCGAGCACGACCCGGCGATCCTCGACCAGTTGCTGGCACTGCCGCAGGCGCACCTGGTCGTCGACGGCTACAACGTCACCAAGACCGGCTATCCCCAGATGCCGCTGGAGAAGCAGCGCCTGCGCCTGCTGGGCCAGCTCGCGCAGCTCGCCGCCCAGACCGGCGCCGAGGTGACCTGTGTCTTCGACGGCGCCGAACTGGCCGCGCCGGTGCTGCTGGCGCCGCCGCGCGGGGTGCGGGTGCTGTTCTCCAAGCCGGGCGTCACCGCCGACGAGCTGATCCGCCAGCTGGTGCGCGCCGAGCCGCCGGGGCGGCCCGTCATCGTCGCCTCCACCGACCGCGAGGTCGCCGACGGCGTGGCCCGCGCGGGTGCCCGCCCGGTCGCCTCGGCGGTGCTCCTCAAGCGCCTCTCCTGAGGGCAGTTCATCACACCGCTCTCTTCCCACCGCTTTCATGGCACCTGATTGACTTGCGTCCCCCCTGCAACGTACGTGATCTATGCCTGAATTGACCGTTCCGTCACGCAACGTAGCGTCAAGGGTGCATCACTGCAGGTGAGTTGAGACCAAATACACGTGCTGTAACGGAGATTTTGTGCCCGGGGATTTGAACTGATCACAAGAGAATCACTAGGGTCTGCCTTCGAACCCGCGACCGCGCGATCACTCTCGAGAAGGAGCTCGTCTCCGTGGCGTCCCACCGTCGTCCCAAGCAGCCGAGCCGCGCACGTGTGACCGTGCTCACCACCGCTGCCGCAGCTGCCGTCGTCATGAGCTCGCAGGCCGCCAACGCCGCTCCCAGCGAGAAGCCGAGCAAGGACGAGGTCAAGGCCAAGGTCGACAAGCTCTACGAGCAGGCGGAGCAGGCCACCGAGAAGTACAACGGGGCCAAGGAGAAGCAGGAGAAGCTCCAGAAGGAGATCTCCACCATCCAGGACAACGTCGCGCGCGGTCAGCAGGAGCTCAACGAGCTGCGCGACGGCCTCGGTTCGATGGCCAGCGCCCAGTACCGCAGCGGCGGCATCGACCCCTCCGTGCAGCTCTTCCTCTCCTCCGACCCGGACGACTACCTCGACAAGGCGTCCGCCCTCGACCAGTTGAGCACCCAGCAGGTCGACGCGCTGGAGAAGATCCAGGAGAAGCAGCGCGAACTCGCCCAGCAGCGCTCCGAGGCGTCCGAGAAGCTCGAGGACCTCGCCTCCACCCGCACCGAACTGGGCAAGAAGAAGAAGGAGGTCCAGGCCAAGCTGGCTTCCGCGCAGAAGCTGCTCAACAGCCTGACCGCCGCCGAGAAGGCCCAGCTCGCCGAGGAGCAGAACCGCGCCACCCGCACCAGCGAGCGCGACGCCCTCTCCACGAACGTCCCGGCCGGCTCCGGCCGCGCCGCCGCGGCCTACGCCGCCGCCCAGAGCAAGCTCGGCTCCCCCTACGTCTACGGCGCCACCGGCCCGTCCTCCTACGACTGCTCGGGCCTGACCCAGTGGGCGTACGCCCAGGCCGGCGTCGCCATCCCGCGCACCTCCGAGGCCCAGACCGGCGCCGGCACCAGGATCTACTCGGTGAGCCAGCTCAAGGTCGGCGACCTGGTCTTCTTCTTCAACGACCTGCACCACGTGGGCCTCTACGCGGGCAACGGCCAGATCATCCACGCCCCGCGCACCGGCACCGTCGTGCGCTACGAGTCGATGAACACCATCGGCGGCCCGTTCATGTTCGGCGTCCGCGTCTAGTTCTCCTCCGCCCCCGGCCGGTGCCGCCGTTCGGGGGATTCGCACCGGCCCCGGCCGGCCCCGTGCCCCGCCTGTGACCTGCGTCAGAGGCGGGGCGCCGTCGTGTGCGGCCGACCGCGGCCGTTGGTCCGCCCGCCGCCGCTGGGGCTACTGTCTGCCGCGTTTCCCTGTCCGCAGCGGAAGGAGCGCGGTTTCCCGTGGGGTCCCATCGCCGTGTCGCACCGTCCTCCGGATCCGACCGGAGCACCGTCGTCGCCCTCGGGCTGCTGTCGGCGGCCGCCACCGCCCTCGGCGCCGTACCGGCCGCGGCCACGCCGGACGACGTCACCCGTGCCGAGGTGGACCGCCTCTACCGGGAGGCCGAGAAGGCCACCGAGGCGTACAACGAGGCCGACGAGCGCGCCGACGGCCTGCGCCGGCAGATCGCCGCCGCGCAGGACGGCATCGCCCGGCGGCAGGAGCGCGTCAACACCATGCGGGAGTCACTGGGCTCGCTCGCCGAAGCCCAGTACCGCTCCGGCGGTTTCGACCCCTCCCTCGCCCTGCTCTTCGCCGACGACCCGGAGGACTACCTGGAGAAGGCCTCCGTCCTCGACCGGATCACCGTCCACCAGGCCGGGGAGCTGAGGAGACTGAGAAGCGCCCTGCGCTCCCTCGCCCAGGACCGCGCGGAGGCGGCCGGCAAGCTCGGCGCGCTGGACAGGAGCCGCAGGGCCGCGGCCGCCCACAAGCGGACCGTGGAACGCAAGCTCGCCGAGGCCCGCCGGCTGCTCCACTCCCTCCCGGCCGGCGAACGCGCCGACTGGGACCGGGCCACCCGCTCCGGCCGCGCGGACCTGCTCGGCCCGGGCGGCACCGCACCCGCCTCGGCCCGCGCCGCCGCGGCCGTGGCCGCCGCCCGCTCCGCCCTCGGCAAGCCCTACGTCTGGGGCGCCAACGGCCCCTCCGGCTTCGACTGCTCCGGGCTGACCCAGTGGTCGTACGGGCAGGCGGGGGTCGCCCTGCCGCGCACCTCGCAGGCCCAGCGGTACGCCGGCCGGCAGGTGCCGCTCTCCGAGGCACGCCCCGGCGACCTGGTGGTCTACCGCTCCGACGCGAGCCACGTCGGCATGTACGCGGGCAACGGCCAGGTGATCCACGCGCCCTACCCGGGCGCCCCCGTGCGCTACGACCCGGTCGGGATGATGCCCGTAACGTCGGTCACCAGGGTCTGACCGCAACGGCCCGGCACCCGTACCCTCGGGAAGGTGGCTGGTCGAAGGCGGGTGTCGGGGGCGTCGGTGGTGGCGCTGTGTCTGCTGCTCGTCTCCCTCGTCGCGTGCGGCGGGGGAACGGCCGTCGACGGCGCCCGCGCGGAGGTGCAGTCGCTCCTCGACCGCCGCGCGACGGCGGTCCTCGACCGCGATGCCGCCGCCTACGCCCGCACCGGCAGCCGGGCCGGTTTCGACAACCTGCGCGCGGTACCGCTCGCGGACTGGTCCTACCGCGTCACCGGCCTGGACCGCACCGGTGACACCGCCACCGCCTCGGCCGACCTCAGCTACCGGGTCGAGGGCTACGACGCCTCCCCGGTCACCACCGCCCGCTCCCTGCGCCTGAGCCGGGACCGGGACGGCCGTTGGTCCGTCGACTCCGACCGCCCCGCGAAGAAGTCCGGCCAGCAGCTGTGGGACCAGGGCACCGCTCGGGCCGTCCGGGGGGAGCGGAGCCTGGTGCTGGGCGTCGGACAGCCCGAGGCGGAACTGCGCGACTACGCCGAGCTGGCCGACCGCGCCGTGCCCGCCGTGTCCGACGCCTGGAGTCCGCGCTGGTCCGGCCGGGTCGTCGTCCTGGTGCCGGAGTCCCTGGAGGGCATGGCGGGCCTGCTGGGCTCGCCCGCCTCCTCCTACCGGGGCATCGCGGCCGTCACCACCGGCGCCACCGCCCCCGGGGCGAGCGCGCCGGCCGATCGCGTCATCGTCAACCCGGACGCCTTCGGGCTGCTCGGCGACCCGGGCCGGCAGGTCGTCCTCACCCACGAGACCACCCACGTCGCCACCCGCGCCCACACCTCCGCCGCCACCCCGCTGTGGCTGTCCGAGGGCTTCGCCGACTGGGTCGGCTACCGCGGCTCCGGCCGCACCCCCGACGAGGCCGCCCCCGAGCTGGCCTACGCGGTGGGCCGGGGCGAGGCGCCGGACGCCCTGCCGGACGACGACGACTTCGGCTTCTCCGGCGACGCCGACCTGCTCGCCCGGGCCTACGAGGGCGGCTGGCTGGCCTGCCGCATGATCGCCGAACGCTGGGGCGAGGAACGCCTCGGCGCGTTCTACCGCGCGGTGGGCGCCCACGAGGGGCGCGCCGGCGCGGTGGAGGACGCCATGGACCGGGTCCTCGGCACCACCCCCGGAGAGTTCACGGCCCAGTGGCGGCAGTACGTGAGGGACGTACTGGGCTGAGCCGGAGCGGGGTCAGGACGACACCGGGGTCTCGCTGGAGCGGGCGGCCGGCTGCCGGGGCAGCGGCGCCGGGAGCGGGACGGTGGCGCTCCACAGCCTGCGGGCCGCGAGGAGCGACGCGGCCACCAGCAGCCCGTTGCGCAGCACCAGCAGGCCGATGCCCAGCGGATCACTGGCCACGACGTGCGCGAACCAGAGCGGGAACTCCAGCACCGTCACGAACGACGCCACCAGCACCAGCGCGACCGGAAGGCGCATCCGGCTCCCCCGGAAGCACAGGCAGACCGCCGCCAGCCCGACCAGCCACACCATGTACTGCGGGCTGATCACCCGGCTGGTGGTGGTGAACAGCAGCACCGCCACGAACGCCGCGTCGGCGACCGTGTGCGCCTCGGACCGGGTGGCCAGCAGCCGCCACAGCACCAGCCAGGCCAGCGCGGCCCCGCTCAGCACCAGCGCGCCCGTGCTCACCCAGGGCACGTACGGGCCGAGGAACTCCACCGAGCCGTAGTTCAGCAGCACCTCGCCCTCCCAGCCGTGGTGCCGGGCCACGTGGAAGACGAGGGAGCCCAGCGACTCGACCTCCGTGCCCCGGTCCCGCTGGAAGGTGAGGAACGCGAACGCGCCCGGCATGAGCACCGCGAACAGCGCGGCCGCACCGGCCCCGGTGACCGCCGCCGACACCCACGCGGCACGCCGGCGCACCCCGAGGAGCAGCAGGGCCGGCCACACCTTCAGCAGCGCCCCGAAACCGGCCAGCGCGCCCATCACCCGGGGGTACCGGCCGGCGGCCAGCAGCGCGGCCACCGCCACCGCGGTCACCATCACGTCGTAGCGCGCGTACACCGTCGGCCCGAGCAGCGGCACGCCCGCCACCCACACCCAGGCGCCGCCCCGCGTCCGGCCGGGGCCACGGCCCGCGTACAGCAGCAGCGCCAGCGTGACCACGTCGGCGACGAGGGCCAGGACGAAGAACGCGGTGGCGTACTCCAGGAAGGGCAGCAGGCCGGGGGAGAGGATCGCCAGGGCGGCGGCGGGCGGGTACTGCCAGGTGACGTCGTCCAGCGGGAAGGTGCCGGTGCGCAGGACGTCGTACCAGCCCCGGTAGATCACCGACACGTCGCTGGTGACGTCCGGGCCGGGGAAGACGACCACCTTCAGGACGCACAGCAGCAGGGCCCCTCGCGTCAGGGCCCAGAGGGCCAGGAGCCCGGCGAGGGAGCCTCGTGCGGCCGTCGTCTTCACGTGATTCCCGTCCGTCCGGTGTGCGGTCCTGAGGGGGCCATGATGGCGCGGACCCCTGTGCCCGTGCCACGGAGCGCCGCCGTGGCGGACGGCGGAACCGCTGTTCGGTAGGGTCGGCGGCGATGCACAAGACCCTGATCGTGACCAACGACTTCCCGCCCCGCCCCGGTGGCATCCAGGCGTTCCTGCACAACATGGCGCTGCGGCTCGACCCGGAGCGGCTCGTCGTCTACGCCTCCACCTGGAAGCGCACCCGGGAGGGCGTCGAGGCGACCGCCGCCTTCGACGCCGAGCAGCCCTTCACCGTCGTACGCGACCGCACGACGATGCTGCTGCCCACCCCGGGCGCCACCCGGCGGGCCGTCGGGCTGCTGCGGGAGCACGGGTGCACCTCGGTCTGGTTCGGGGCGGCCGCGCCGCTCGGGCTGATGGCACCGGCGCTGCGCCGGGCGGGCGCCGAGCGGATCGTGGCCACCACCCACGGCCACGAGGCCGGCTGGGCCCAGCTGCCCGCCGCGCGGCAACTGCTGCGCCGCATCGGCGAGTCCACGGACACGATCACCTACCTCGGCGAGTACACCCGCTCCCGGATCGCCGGCGCGCTCACCCCGGAGGCGGCGGCGCGGATGGCGCAGCTGCCGCCCGGGGTCGACGAGAAGACCTTCCACCCCGGTTCGGGCGGCGACGAGGTGCGGGCGCGGCTCGGACTGACCGACCGGCCGGTGGTCGTGTGCGTCTCGCGGCTGGTGCCGCGCAAGGGACAGGACACGCTGATCCGGGCGATGCCCGCGATCCTGGCGGCCGAGCCGGAGGCCGTGCTGCTGATCGTCGGCGGCGGACCGTACGAGAAGGACCTGCGCGCCCTCGCGCGCGACACCGGCGTTGCCGCCTCCGTGCGCTTCACCGGCTCCGTCCCCTGGTCCGAGCTGCCCGCCCACTACGGCGCCGGGGACGTCTTCGCCATGCCCTGCCGCACCCGGCGAGGGGGCCTGGACGTCGAGGGGCTCGGCATCGTCTACCTGGAGGCCTCCGCGACCGGCCTGCCCGTCGTGGCCGGCGACTCGGGCGGCGCGCCCGACGCGGTCCTCGACGGCGAGACCGGCTGGGTCGTCCGCGGCGAGGACCCCGGCCAGACCGCCGACCGCGTGATCACCCTCCTCGGGGACGAGGAGCTGCGCCGCAGGATGGGCGAGCGGGGCCGGGAGTGGGTCGAGCGGAAGTGGCGCTGGGACCTGCTGGCGGAGCGGCTGAAGACGCTGCTCTGACGGGCCGTCCCGAAGAACGCCCCCCGGGGGGCGGGGGCAACCGGGCCGCGCCCCCGCCTACTTGGCGTAGATCGCCTCGATCTCGTGGGCGTAGTCCTTCGCCACGACGTTCCGCTTCAGCTTCAGCGACGGGGTCAGGTGCCCCGACTCCTCGGTGAACTGCGCGGGCAGGATGCGGAACCTGCGCACCGACTCCGCCTTCGACACCGCCGCGTTGCCGTCGTCGACCGCCGACTGGATCTCCGCGAGCAGATCCGGGTCGGCGCTCAGCGACGACGCCGTCGACCCGGCCGGCTTGCCGTGCTCGGCGCACCAGCGGCCCAGGAACTCCTCGTCGATGGTGACCAGCGCGCCCACGAACGGCCGCCCGTCACCCACCACCATGCACTCGGCGACCAGCGCGTGCGCCCGGATGCGGTCCTCGATCACCGCCGGGGCGACGTTCTTGCCGCCCGCGGTCACCAGGATCTCCTTCTTGCGGCCGGTGATCCGCAGATAGCCGTCCTCGTCCAGGGTGCCGATGTCCCCGGTGTGGAACCAGCCGTCGGCCAGGGCCTCGGCGGTCGCGGCCGGGTTGTTCCAGTACTCCTTGAACAGGTGCTCGCCGTGCAGCAGCACCTCGCCGTCGTCCGCTATGCGGATCACCGAACCGGGCAGCGGCTGGCCGACCGTGCCGATCTTCTGCCGGTCCCACGGGTTGAACGCGGTGGCCGCGCAGGACTCGGTCAGCCCGTAGCCCTCCAGCACGCTGAAGCCGATGCCGCGGAAGAAGTGGCCCAGGCGCTCGCCCAGCGGGGCGCCGCCGGAGATGGCGTACTCGCCGCGCCCGCCCAGCACCGCGCGCAGCTTGCCGTAGACCAGCTTGTCGAACACCTTGTGCCTGATCCTCAGGCCGAGCGAGGGCCCGGACGGCGTGTCCAGCGCCCGGCTGTAGGCGATCGCCGTGTCCGCGGCCCTGTCGAAGATCTTGCCCTTGCCGTCGGCCTGCGCCTTGGCCCGCGCCGAGTTGTAGACCTTCTCGAAGACCCGCGGCACGCCCAGGATCAGCGTCGGCCGGAACGAGGCCAGCTCGTCCGTGAGGTTCTTGATGTCGGGCAGACAGCCCAGCTTGATCGGCGCCATCATGGGCGCGATCTGCACCAGCCGCCCGAAGACGTGCGCGAGCGGCAGGAACAGCAGCACCGAGCACTCGCCGGTGCGGAACAGCGGCCGCAGCCGCTCCACGATGTTGCCGCACTCGGCGAAGAAGCTGCGGTGGGTGAGCACACAGCCCTTGGGGCGGCCGGTGGTGCCGGAGGTGTAGACGATGGTCGCCGGGTCGTCCGCCTTCGCGGACGAACCGCGCTCCTCGACCGTCTCGTCGGTGACGTCCCGGCCGAGCCGGTCCAGCTCCTCGACGGCGCCGGCCTCGATCTGCCACAGGTGCTTCAGCGCGGGCAGCCGGTCGCGCACCGACTCCACGGCCTCGGCGTGCGCCCCGAGTTCCACGAAGCAGGCGGTGGCGCCGGAGTCGCCGAGGATCCACGCCACCTGCTCCGGCGAACTGGTCTCGTACACCGGCACGGTGACCGCGCCGGCGCTCCAGATCGCGAAGTCCAGCAGCGTCCACTCGTAACGGGTGCGGGACATCAGGCCGACCCGGTCACCGGGCCGCACTCCGGCGGCGATCATGCCCTTGGCGGCCGCGCGCACCTCCGCGAGGAAGGCCGACGCCGTCACGTCCTGCCAGCCGTCGCCCGCCTTGCGGGCGATGACGGCGACGTCGGGGTGCTGCGCGGCGTTTCTGCGGACGATGTCGGTCAGATTGCCGTCCGCTGGGACCTCGTACAAAGCCGGAAGGCTGAACTCGCGCAAGACTGCTGCTCCTCTTAGGGCGCCGGCGCCACGACGTGGTGCGATGCGACGGTGCGGTCCAAGGCTCGGGCGGGTGCTCGCGAATTCACAAGTTGAAATCCCGAGCACGAGTGGACTGCCCGGACGTTACCCGCCGGTATGGCGTCTGCGACAGGGGGGCCCGGTGAGATGTTCCTTGCGTCACACAGGTTTGGTGTTCCACGGCGCACAGTAGTCCACCCCCTCACCGACGAGCCAGTAACCGCAGGTCCGCCCGCCATTGTCCACGCCCGGCGGACCCGCTTACCCTTGATCGCCATGGCACCCACAGCAGACGGCAAGCGCCGCACGCGTGTCCACGTGGTCAGTGACGTGCACGGCAACGCCCGTGACCTGGCCCGGGCCGGCGACGGCGCCGACGCCCTGATCTGCCTGGGCGACCTGGTGCTCTTCCTCGACTACGCCGACCACTCGCGCGGCATCTTCCCCGACCTGTTCGGTACTGCGAACGCCGACCGCATCGTGGAGCTGCGCACCGCCCGCCGCTTCGAGGAGGCGCGCGCCTTCCAGCGCGAACTGTGGGCGGGCATCGGCACGGACCGGGCCGCGGCGATCGAGAAGGCGGTGCGCAAACAGTACGCCGAGCTGTTCGCCGCCTTCCCCACCCCGACGTACGCCACCTACGGCAACGTCGACATGCCGCCCCTGTGGCAGGAGTACGCCGGCCCCGGCACGACCGTCCTCGACGGGCAGCGGGCGGAGATCGGCGGCCGGACCTTCGGCTTCGTCGGCGGCGGCCTGCGCACCCCCATGCGCACCCCGTACGAGATCGACGACGAGGAGTACGCGGCGAAGATCGAGGCCGTCGGCGAGGTCGACGTGCTGTGCACCCACATCCCGCCGGAGGTGCCGGAGCTGGTCTACGACACCGTCGCGCGCCGCTTCGAGCGGGGCAGCCGGGCGCTGCTGGACGCCATCCGCCGCACCCGGCCCCGCTACGCCCTGTTCGGGCACGTGCACCAGCCCCTGGTGCGCCGGATGCGGATCGGCGCCACCGAGTGCGTCAACGTGGGGCACTTCGCGGGCAGCGGACGCCCCTGGGCGCTGGAGTGGTGAGGCCGCGCGGGCGCCGACGCCCCAGGTGGGGTGAGTGGGGCCGGCCGACCGCGCGGTAGCCTTCCGCTGCACAGGCGTGCGCTGCACTCGCGCACGGCGATTCCGAGTACCGGCCCGCATCCGGAGGAGCCACGGCGATGGCGGAACACACCAGCTCGAGCATCACGATCGAGGCGGCACCGGCCGATGTCATGGGGGTGATCGCCGACTTCGCCCGCTACCCGGACTGGACCGGTGAGGTGAAGGAGGCCGAGGTCATCGCGACCGACGGCCAGGGCCGCGCCGAGCAGGTGCGCCTTGTCATGGACGCCGGCGCGATCAAGGACGACCAGACCCTGGCGTACACCTGGACCGGCGAGCACGAGGTCTCCTGGACGCTGGTGAAGTCCCAGATGCTCCGCTCCCTCGACGGCTCCTACCTCCTCACCCCGGCCGCCGCGGGCACGACCGAGGTCACCTACCGGCTGACCGTCGACGTCAAGATCCCCATGCTCGGCATGATCAAGCGCAAGGCCGAGAAGGTCATCATCGACCGCGCCCTGGCGGGGCTGAAGAAGCGCGTGGAGGCGGGCCCGAAGTAGCGCGGAACGGCGCGCGGGGCACGCCGGGTAGCGTTCAGCCTCATGCGTACCCTCCTGATCACGGGCCCCGGCGGCGGCGGGCGGACCACCGTCGCGGCCGGCACCGCGCTCGCCGCAGCCCGTGCGGGCGCCCGCACCCTGGTGCTCGGCACCGACCGGACGGACACCCTGGGCGCGGTGCTCGGGGTGCCCGTCGGACCGGGGCCGGTCGAGGCCGCCCCGGGACTCACCGCCCGGCGCGTCGACCCCGACGCCGACTTCCGCGCCGACCTCACCGCCCTCCAGGACCGGGCCGCCTCCGCGCTGGACCTCCTCGGCGCCTCCCGGCTCGACCCCGAGGAGATCGCCCCGCTCCCCGGCGCCGAGGAACTCGCCGTCCTGCGCGCCCTGCGCGACGCCGCGCTGTCGGAGGAGTCGTACGACCTCGTCGTCGTGGACCTCCCGCCCGCCCCGCGCGCCCTCTCCCTCCTCGCCCTCCCCGAGGAACTGCGCCGCTACCTGCGCCGGCTGCTCCCGCCCGAGCGGCAGGCCGCCCGCGCCCTGCGCCCCGTCCTCGGCCGCCTCGCCGGCGTCCCGCTGCCCGCCGAGTGGCTGTACGAGACGGCGGCCCGCCTCGACCTGCAACTCGCCGCCGTCGAGGCCGTGCTCGCCGACCGCGGCACCGCCGTACGCCTGGTCGCCGAACCGGGCCCCGCCGGTGCCGACGCCGTCCGCACCGCGGCCCTCGGCCTCGCCCTGCGCGGACTGCGCACGGACGCGCTGATCGCCACCCGCGTACTGCCGGAGACCGACGCGGACAGCTGGCTCGCCGGCCCCGTCGCCCAGCAGCGCAAGACCCTGGAGGAGTGGCGCGAGACGTACGCCGTCCACCCGGTCGCCCACCTGGGACGCGACCCGCGCGGCACCGACGACCTCGCCGCCCTCGCCGTGCCCGCCGCCCCGGCGGAACCCGGCACCGTCGCCTGGCCGGTCACCGACCGGCTGGCCGACGACGGCGTCCTGGTCTGGCACATCCCCCTGCCGGACGCCCGCCGCGACGAACTCGACCTCGTCCGGCGCGGCGACGAACTCGTCGTCACCGCCGGACCGTTCCGCCGCGTCGTCCCGCTGCCCTCCGCGCTGCGCCGCTGCACCGTCGACGGCGCCGCCCTGCGCGAGGGCGAGCTGCGCATCCGGTTCCGGCCGGATCCGGGACTGTGGCCGCGCACCCCGTGAAGCGGTCACGGCCGTTCGGGTACCGTCGAAGGTGCCATCCGTAGTCAGGAGCCCGTCATGAGCGAACAGCTCCCCCCGTCCGACGACGCCGGGGACGAGAGCGCCGGCCAGCCGGTGGACGACGTGCGGGCGGCCGAGACCCACGCCGACGCCTGGGCGACCGCCGCCGCCGAGGACCTCGAGGCGGAGAAGACCCGCCGCCGGACCCAGTACGGACCGCCCCCCGGCTCCGCCGCCGAGGAGCTGAGGAAGCTCGTCGACGCCGTCGCCGACAAGCTCTCCGGCCTTCAGTCCCCGCTCCTCGGCGCGGTCGCCGGACCCGCCGCGCAGCAGGTGGTGCGCCAGGTCGTCGAGCAGGCGAAGGCCGCCGTCGAACCCGTCATCGAACGCAACCCGGACGTCTTCGACCACCTGGCCGCCGCCGGCAGCGAACTCCTCGCCGCCTACCGCTCCGCCGTCCAGGACCAGGAGCGCCGCTGGGCGGCCCGCGAGACCGATCCCCGCGACCTCGACGAGCGCCGGGACCGGGGCGACGACCCCGGCACCGGTCCCGGCGAGCGCATCGACCTGGACTGACACCCCGGTCCTCACGGGGTCCGGCCGGGCACTCCCATGATCCCCGCCGGTCCGCCCACCGTACGGACGGCGGGCCCCCGACGGCAGTGCCTCGGGTACCGTTGGCGGTAGCGGGGCTCGACCGGAACTGAGGGATTCATGGGACTCACCATCGGCGTCGACATCGGCGGCACGAAGATCGCGGCCGGCGTGGTCGACGAGGAAGGCAACATCCTCTCGACCCACAAGGTGCCGACCCCGGGCACGCCCGAGGGCATCGTGGACGCCATCGCCTCCGCGGTGGAGGGAGCGCGCGCGGGGCACGACATCGTCGGCGTGGGCATCGGTGCGGCCGGGTACGTCAACCGTCAGCGCTCCGAGGTCTACTTCGCGCCCAACATCCACTGGCGCAACGAGCCGCTCAAGGAGAAGGTCGAGGCCCGCACGGGTCTCCCGGTCGTCGTGGAGAACGACGCCAACGCGGCGGCGTGGGGCGAGTACAAGTTCGGCGCGGGCGCGGGCCACCGCAACGTCATCTGCATCACGCTCGGCACCGGCCTCGGCGGCGGCATCATCATCGGCAACAAGCTGCGCCGCGGCCACTTCGGCGTGGCCGCCGAGTTCGGCCACATCCGCATGGTGCCGGACGGCCTGCTGTGCGGCTGCGGCTCGCAGGGCTGCTGGGAGCAGTACGCCTCCGGCCGCGCCCTCGTCCGCTACGCCAAGCAGCGCGCCAACGCCACCCCCGAGAACGCGGAGACGCTGCTCGCCCTCGGCGACGGCACGCCCGACGGCATCGAGGGCAAGCACATCTCCATGGCCGCCCGCCAGGGCGACCGGGTGGCCGTCGACTCCTACCGCGAGCTGGCCCGCTGGGTCGGCGCCGGCCTCGCCGACCTGGCCTCCCTCTTCGACCCCTCCGCCTTCATCATCGGCGGCGGCCTCTCCGACGAGGGCGAACTGGTCCTCGGCCCGATCCGCAAGTCCTACAAGCGCTGGCTGGTGGGCAGCAACTGGCGCCCCGTCGCCGACGTCCTCGCCGCCCAGCTGGGCAACAAGGCGGGCCTGGTGGGCGCGGCGGACCTGGCCCGGGAGCCCGACCCCATCATGTGACCCGGCCCCACCCACGCACGGCAGCGCCCGCCCGACCCCTCCGGGGACGGCGGGCGCGGTCGTTCCCGGGGGGGCGGACATCCGCCCCCGTGCGGGCCCGCCGCCCGTACACGCCGGCTTGTACGGGCTCCGGGCGGGCCGGGCGCGTAACTCCGCGTGGCGTCCCGGCCGTTGTACGACCGCAAGGTGTGCAACCAGCGTGACAAGGGGGTCGTCGATGGCGAACGACAGCACACTTGAGTCGTCCGACAGTCTGAAGGCGTTCGGGGCGGCCCTGAGGACGTTCCGGCAACGTGCCCTGCTGACGCAGGAGCAGCTCGCCGAGCGGCTCAGCTACTCGCACGCCTCCGTCGCCTCGGTCGAGCAGGGCCGGCGGATGCCGACCGCCGCCTTCGTCGAGCGGGCGGAGGAGGAACTGGAGGCGTTCGGCGTGCTGCGGGCCATGATCCGGCACGTCGGGCGGCAGCGGGGGCTGGCGGTCTGGTTCCGGGAGTGGGCCCAGCTGGAGGAGGTCGCGGTCGCCCTGTGCACGTACGAGTGCCGGGTGGTGCCGGGGCTGCTCCAGACCGAGGCGTACACGCGGGCCGTCATGCTCAACGTGCCGCCGCCGCCCAGTGAGGAGCAACTGGAGCAGCGGATCGCCGCCCGGCTGGCGCGGCAGGAACTGCTCGGGCGCAGGCCGCCGATCGCGTTCAGCTTCATCGTCGAGGAGTCGGTGCTGCTGCGGCACACCGGGGGCGAGGACGTCACCCGGGAGCTGATCGACCATCTGCTCGCGTCCACCGAGTTGTGGAACGTAGAATTGCAGATCATGCCGTTGCGGCAGCCGTGTCACGCGGGGACGGACGGGCCGATGAGGCTTCTCGAGACTCCGGAACGGCAGTGGGTGGGGTACTCGGAAGGGCAGAAGACCGGGCAGCTCGTCTGTGACCGAGAAGCGGTGAGCGTCATGCAGATGCGCTATGCCAAGATGCGCTCACAGGCCTTGTCCCCGGCGGACTCGGTGGAGTTGTTGCGGCGGATGCGAGGAGCGCTATGAGCACCCACAGTGATCTGGACTGGTTCAAGAGCAGCTACAGCGGGTCCGAGGGCGACGACTGTGTGGAGGTCGCCTTCGCCGTCGGCGCCGTGCACGTGCGGGACTCCAAGACGCAGGACGGGCCCCGGTTCGCCGTGTCCCCGGATGCCTGGCGTGACTTCCTCGGGCGCGGGGAGCGCTGACCCGCCTCCCGTCGTGCGGGTCGGCGTATCTTGATCCATATGGCGACGACTCCGCTGCTGCCCGGCTCCCGGACCGAGTCCGATGGTTCGGCCGTCATCCGGGTCCTGAGTTACAACATCCGTTCGATGCGTGACGACACCGGCGCCCTCGCCCGGGTGATCACCGCCTGCGCCCCTGATCTGGTCCTGCTCCAGGAGGCGCCGCGGTTCTTCCGCTGGCGCAAGAAGCTGGCCCGGCTCGCCTCGGGGACGGGCCTCGTCGTCCTCTCCGGGGGCGCCACCGCCGCCGGGCCCGCGCTCCTGTGCTCCCTGCGGGCGACCGTCGAGCGCACCGAGGACGTGCTGCTGCCGCTCACCCCCGGGCAGCACCGGCGCGGGTTCGCCACCGCCGTCGTACGGTTCGGCGGCGCCCGGGTCGGGGTGCTGAGCTGTCACCTCTCCCTGGAGAAGGGCGAGCGGTACGAGCAGGGCGGCATGCTGCTCGACCGGCTCGCCGCGATGGGCGTGGAACACGCGGTCGCGGGCGGGGACCTCAACGAGCGGCCGGACGGGCGTGCCTTCCGGCGGCTGACCGAGTCCCTGACCGATTGCTGGGCGGCGGCCCCGTGGGGAGGCGAGCACACCTGGGTCCGCGACGCGCCCCACCGGCGGATCGACGCCCTCTTCACCACCAAGGGCGTCGAGGTCCTGGGCTGCGGGGTGCCGATCGAGCAGCCCGGGGTGAGCGCGGCGGACCTGAGGGCGGCCACGGACCACCTTCCGGTCCTGGCCGCCCTCCGGGTGCCCTCCGCCTGAGGGCCCTCAGACCACCGCGCCCCGCCCCGGGTCGTCGTCCTCGTCGTCCGTGCGCATGCGCATCACCAGGGTGGCGAAGCCGCCGAGGAAGCCGCCGATGCACAGGGTGGTCAGCCACCACGTCATCTCCCAGCCGAGCAGTATCGCCAGCAGCAGGAGCAGCGGGCCGCCGAGCACGCCCAGCCAGGCGAACTTCGAGGTGACGTCGGCATCCGGCAGCGGCGGCGGCTCCGGCGGCACGAAGTGGCCCTCGTCGGTCTCGTCGAGGTCGTCCTCCGAAGGCTCCCGCACGCTGTAGTCGCGCGGGCCGCCCACGCCGGGGGCGAAGGAGACGGAGCCGCCCAGCGGCTTGGCCGGCTTCTCCTCGGCCTTGCGCGGCGCCTCGGTCTGCACGCCGCCGCCCTCCTCGTTGGTCTCGGGCTCCAGCAGCGCCAGGTCCTCGACCGACTTGAACGGCTTGGCGCCCGGCGGGTCCGGGGGCTCCTCCCCGTACCCGGCGACGATCGCCGCCCACGCGGCGTCCTCGTCGAACGGGACGCCCTGCTCCTCCGGCTCGCGGCCCTCACGGCTCTCGCGGCCTTCACCGCCTTCACGGCCCTCGCGGTCCTCGCGGTCCTCGCGGTCCGAGTCGTGCTCAGCCACCTGCGGTCGTCCCTTCCTTGCCGAGACCCGGCTCCTCCACGGCGCCGGGTGCGAGCCGGCCGATGAACGCGGTGCTCTCCCGGAAGATCCGCTCCGCGTCGTAGTCCAACGTCGCCACGTGGTAGCTCTGTTCCAGCAGGACCTCCGTGACGTCCGTCGACGACACACGGCCGAGGATCCGCGCCGAGTCCGCGGGCGGCACCACATGGTCCTGCGGGCTGCGCAGGAGCAGCAGCGGCTGGGTGACCTGGGGCAGCTCGCCGTCGACGAGCCGGAAGAAGGTCCGCAGGGAGTGCGCCGCGTGCAGCGGCACCCGGTCGTACCCGAGCTCCCTGCCCGACGGCAGCGCGATGTCGCCGGCGACCCCCTTCGTCGCGGGCACGAGGTGGCGGAGCACCGGAAGGGCGTGCGCGGCCACCCCGTGCACCTTGTTCGCCGGGTTGACGACCATCACCCCGCTCACCGTGTCCCCGTGCCGCGCGGCCAGCCGCAGCGCCAGCGCGCCGCCCATCGACAGCCCCGCCACGAAGACCCGGGCACCGCGGTCCGCCAGCAGCCGCAGCTCGCGGTCCACCTGGGCGTACCAGTCCTGCCAGCCGGTGACCCCGAGGTCCTGCCAGCGGGTGCCGTGCCCGGGCAGCAGCGGCAGCGAGACGGTCAGGCCGCGCCCGGCGAGGTGCTCGGCCCAGGGACGCAGCGACTGCGGCGAACCGGTGAAGCCGTGGCAGAGCAGGACGGCGGTCTCCCCGCCCTCGTGGCGGAACGGCTCGGCTCCGGTCAGGAGCGGCACCTTCGGCCTCCTGTTCGTAGGAAGGTCACGATGATCGCGGCAGGCGCCGCACACAGGTTGCAGGACCTTCACCGTACGCGACCGCACTGACACCGACCAGGGCCGCAGGGGCCTTTGACGGTGCTCCGGGATATGGTCTGACCAACACGCACGGGAGGCACTCGGTTGTTGTACGGCACGATGAAGGTCGCCATCGGAGGGCCGCTGAAGCTCGCCTTCAGGCCCTGGGTGGAGGGCCTGGAGAACATCCCCGCCGAGGGCCCGGCCGTCCTGGCCAGCAACCACCTGTCGTTCTCCGACTCCTTCTTCCTCCCGGCCGTCCTGGACCGCAAGGTCACCTTCATCGCCAAGGCCGAGTACTTCACCACGCCCGGCGTGAAGGGCCGGCTGACGGCCGCCTTCTTCAAGGGCGTGGGCCAGCTCCCGGTGGACCGCTCCGGGGCGCGCGGCGCCGGTGAGGCGGCGATCAGGAGCGGCATCGAGGTGCTGGAGCGCGGCGAGCTGTTCGGGATCTACCCCGAAGGCACCCGCTCGCCCGACGGGCGGCTCTACCGCGGCAAGCCCGGCGGCCTCGCGCGCGTCGCGCTGGCCACCGGCGCGCCCGTGATCCCGGTCGCCATGATCGACACGGAGAAGATCCAGCCGCCCGGACAGGTGATGCCGAAGCTGATGCGCCCCGGCATCCGGATCGGCCGGCCGCTGGACTTCACCCGCTACCAGGGCATGGAGCACGACCGCTTCGTCCTGCGCGCGGTGACCGACGAGGTCATGTACGAGATCATGAAGCTCTCCGGCCAGGAGTACGTCGACATGTACGCCACCGCCATGAAGCGGCAGCTCACGGAGGCGGCCAAGGCCGAGAAGGAAGCGGAGAAGGCGGCCAGGGCCGCCCGCGCGCGCACGGAGAAGGAACAGGCCGACAAGCTCAAGGCCGCGATGGAGCAGGCCGACCGGGAGCGCACCGAGCGGCAGTCCGGCCCCTAGACGGGGCACAGGGCCGGACGGGGCACAGGGGGAGTGGGGGACATGGCCAGGCGCGAGAAAGTCATGCGCATGTCGGTCGAGCAGCCGCTGTGGCGCGCGCTCGCCGGCTACCGGATCCTCGCCCTGGTGTACGCGGTCGGCCTGTTCGCCACCGCCCACGAGACGTTCACCCGCCCCTGGCTCGCCGTCGGCTACTTCGTCCTCCTGGCGGTGTGGACGGCGGCCACCCTGCCCAAGGTCTCGGGCGCCGCGGCCTGCACCAAGCGCTTCCTGACCGCCGACCTGACCATCGCGCTGGCCGGCATCCTGCTCACCCCCCTCGCCGACACCCACGAACGCGTCCAGGCGGGCGGTCCCACCCTGCCCTCCATATGGACCGCCGGATCGGTGCTCGCGTTCGCCATCAAGGGCGGCTGGCGCTGGGCCGCCCTCGCCTCCACCCTCGTCGCCGTCGCCAACCTCGTCGAGCGCGGCAGCCCCGCCCGCGACACCGTGCACAACGTGATGCTCGTATGGGTCGCCTCCATCGCCATCGGCTACGTCGTCGAGGTCGCCCGCGCCTCCGAGCGCACTCTCGCCCGAGCCCTGGAGATCGAGGCCGCGACCAGGGAGCGCGAGCGCCTCGCGCGGGACATCCACGACAGCGTGCTCCAGGTGCTGGCCATGGTGCAGCGCCGGGGCGCGGTGATCGGCGGCGAGGCCGCCGAGCTGGGCCGGCTGGCCGGGGAGCAGGAGGTGGCGCTGCGCACCCTGGTCTCCGGCGGTCTCGTCCCGGTCTCCCGCGCCTCCGAGGACGCCGCCCGGGGCGCCGTCGTACGGGCCGTGGAGCAGGACGAGGACGACAGCGGCGACGACGGGCCGGTCGACCTGCGCACGCTGCTCGCCCCGTACGCCGGAGCGCTGGTCAGCCTCGCCGAGCCCGGAGCGCCGGTGCCGCTCGCACCGGCCGCCGCGCGGGAGGTGGCCGCCGCCGTCGGGGCCGCCCTGGACAACGTCCGCAGGCACGCGGGGGAGCGGGCGCGCGCCTGGATCCTGGTCGAGGACGAACCGGACGAGGTGATCGTCACCGTCCGCGACGACGGCCCCGGCATCCCCGAGGGCCGGCTCGCCCAGGCCGAGGGCGAGGGCCGCCTCGGCGTGGCCCTGTCCATCCGCGGCCGGCTGCGCGACCTCGGCGGCAGCGCGGAACTCGTCTCGGTGCCCGGGCAGGGCACGGAGGTCGAACTGAAGGTGCCCAAGGACGCGAAGGAAACGAACGACCCACGGGGGAAGGCGGAACAGCGATGACGGACACCACCGGGGACCGCGGGGGACCGATCAGGGTCATGGTGGTCGACGACCACCCCATGTGGCGCGACGCCGTCGCCCGCGACCTGTCCGAGTCCGGCTTCGAGGTCGTCGCCACCGCCGGGGACGGCGACCAGGCGGTGCGCCGCGCCAAGGCCGTCGCACCCGACGTCCTCGTCCTCGACCTGAACCTGCCCGCCAAGCCCGGCGTCCAGGTCTGCAAGGAGGTCGTCGCCGCCGACCCCGCCGTCCGGGTGCTGGTGCTCTCGGCCAGCGGCGAGCACGCCGACGTCCTGGAGGCGGTGAAGTCCGGCGCCACCGGCTACCTGCTGAAGTCCGCCTCCACCGAGGAGCTCCAGGACGCGGTGCGGCGTACCGCCGCCGGCGACCCGGTGTTCACCCCCGGCCTGGCCGGACTGGTCCTCGGCGAGTACCGCCGCCTCGCCTCCGAACCGGCCGGCGCCACCACCGCCGGCGGTGAGTCCGACGCGCCCCGGCTGACCGACCGGGAGACCGAGGTGCTGCGCCTGGTCGCCAAGGGACTGAGCTACAAGCAGATCGCCGAACGGCTCGTCATCTCCCACCGCACCGTGCAGAACCACGTGCAGAACACCCTCGGCAAACTCCAGCTGCACAACCGCGTGGAACTCGTCCGCTACGCCATCGAGCGCGGCCTCGACGACGAGTAGGCGCGGCAACGGCCCGTAGCCGCCCGGGAATTGACCGTCCCGGGGATGCCGATGTGACCCGGATCACCCTTACCGTGCCAGGTGGGAACCAACGGCATGTCGGCAACCACGGCGAAGGGACACTTCCATGCGCGTCGGAATACTGACCGGGGGCGGTGACTGCCCCGGGCTCAACGCCGTCATCCGGGCCGTCGTCCGCAAGGGCGTCCAGGAGTACGGCTACGACTTCACCGGATTCCGGGACGGCTGGCGCGGCCCCCTCGACGGGCACACCGTCCCCCTCGGCATCCCCGCCGTGCGCGGCATCCTCCCGCGCGGCGGCACCATCCTCGGCTCCTCCCGGACCAACCCCCTCAACCAGGAGAACGGCATCCGGAGGATCAAGGACAACCTCACCGCGCTGGGCGTGGACGCGCTCGTCACCATCGGCGGCGAGGACACCCTCGGCGTCGCCACCCGGCTCACCGACGAGTACGGCATCCCGTGCGTGGGCGTCCCCAAGACCATCGACAACGACCTCTCCGCCACCGACTACACCTTCGGCTTCGACACCGCCGTCGGCATCGCCACCGAGGCCATCGACCGGCTGCACACCACGGCCGAATCGCACATGCGGGTCCTGGTCGTGGAGGTGATGGGCCGTCACGCCGGCTGGATCGCCCTCCACTCGGGACTGGCCGGCGGCGCCAACGTCATCCTCATCCCCGAGCAGCCCTTCGACGTCGACCGGGTGTGCGATTGGGTGACGTCCCGGTTCCGCGCCTCGTACGCGCCGATCGTCGTCGTCGCCGAGGGCGCCGTCCCACGGGACGGCGACATGGTGCTCAAGGACGCGTCGCTGGACTCCTTCGGACATGTCCGGCTCTCCGGCGTCGGCGAATGGCTGGCCAAGCAGATCGAGAAGCGCACCGGCAAGGAGGCCCGCACCACGGTCCTCGGACACGTCCAGCGGGGCGGCACGCCCAGCGCCTTCGACCGCTGGCTCGCCACCCGGTTCGGACTCCACGCCATCGACTGCGTGCGCGACGGGGACTTCGGCACGATGGTCGCCCTCAGCGGCACCGACATCGTCCGCGTCCCGATCGCCGACGCCACCGCCCGGCTGAAGACGGTGGATCCGGCGCTCTACGAGGAGGCCGGGGTCTTCTTCGGCTGACCACCCCGCCTCCCGCGACGCCACCCCGCGAGCACGCCGGCCGCGGCATATTCTCGCTCGTACGGCAGCAAACCCGGCACAACCCCCGGAGGGACCCCGTGGAGATCCTGGCGTTCGGTGTGCAGGCCGACGAGAAGCCCCTGATCGAGCGGGCCTTCGCGGACCACCACGAGGTACGCGGCCTCGACGTCTTCCTCAACGAGGACACCGCCCCCATCGCCGCCGGCCACGAGATCATCTCCACCAGCGTCAACTGCGACCTCGGCGCCCGGGTCCTCGCGGACCTCGCGGCCGGCGGCACCCGGATGGTCGCCCAGCGCTCCACCGGCTTCAACAACATCGACCTCGACGTCGCCGAACGGCTCGGCCTGACCGTCGCCCGGGTGTCGTCCTACTCGCCCTACTCGGTCGCCGAGTTCGCCTGGACCCTCGCCATGGCGGTCAACCGGCGGGTGGTCCGCGCCTCCACCCGCACCCGCGACTTCGACTTCCGGCTCGACGGACTGATGGGCCGCGACCTGCACGGCCGCACCGCCGGCGTGCTCGGCACCGGCAGGATCGGCGAGGCGTTCACCCGGATCGCCCACGGCTTCGGCATGCGCCTGCTCGGCTGGGACGTCACCGAGAACCCCGCCTGCCGGGACCTCGGCATGACCTACGTCCCCAAGGAGCAGTTGCTCGCCGAGTCCGACCTGATCACCCTGCACGTCCCGCTGCTGCCCGCCACCCGGCACCTCATCGACGCCGACGCCCTGAAGACCATGCGGGACGACGCCATCCTGGTGAACTCCAGCCGGGGCGGCCTCATCGACACCGCGGCCCTCGTCGCCGAACTGCGCGAGGGCCGCTTCACCGGCGTCGGACTCGACGTGTACGAGGCGGAGGCCGGGCTGTTCTTCCTCGACCGGTCCCTGGAGGCCGTCGACGACGACACCCTGGCCCGCCTCGTCACCTTCCCGAACGTCCTGGTCACGTCCCACCAGGCGTACTACACCGTGGACGCCGTCGGGCAGATCGTCCGGACCACGGTGGACAACGTCCTCGACTACACCGCCGGCCGCCGCTCCGGGAACGTCCTGGTGCCGCGCAGCTGACCCACCAGGTCCCGGACGATCGCGGCGCCGTTCAGGGTCAGCACCGACTCGGGGTGGAACTGCACCCCGGCGAAGCCGGGCCCGCGCAGCGCGTGCACCTCGCCGTCGGCCGCGCGGCTCACCTCCACGCCGTGCGCGGCCAGCTCCCGCGCGGTGTCCTCGTCGCAGCGCGCCACGAAGCTGTTGTAGAAGCCGACCGTCTCCGTCCGCCCGAACAGGTCGATCTCCGTCTGCGCCCCCTGGTGGGGAACCGCCTTGCGTACGGTCTCCAGGCCCAGCTCGGCAGCGATCAGCTCATGGCCGAGGCAGACCCCGAGGACGCCGTGCCGGTTCTCCCCGATCACCTCGGCGGTCAGCGCGCGCAGGAACCGCATCCTCGGGTCGGCCGTGTCCGCGGGGTCACCCGGGCCCGGGCCCAGCACCAGCGGCCCCTCGTGCGCCAGGACCGCCTCCCGCAGCCCCGGCTCGTCGTACCGCCGCACGGTCACGTCCAGACCGGCGGCACGCAGCACGTGCGCGAGCATCGCGGTGAAGGTGTCCTCCCCGTCGACGACCAGCGCGTGGCCGGTGAGCGCGTCCGACCGCTCCTGCATCCGCAGCCAGAACGGCGCCAGCGAGGCCCGCCGCCCGTCCAGCGCCGCCCGCACCCGGGGGTCGTCGGCCAGCCCCGGCCGTACGGACTCCGCGCGCGGCCGCCCGGGACGCACGCCCAGCGCGGCCAGCACCCCGGCCGCCTTGGCGTGGGTCTCCGCGACCTCGCCCGCCGGGTCCGAGCCGCGCACCAGCGTGGCCCCGACCGGCACCCGCAGCCGCCCGGCCGCGTCGATGTCGGCGGTGCGGATCAGGATGGGGGAGTCCAGCGTCTGGGCGCCGCCCTCGTCGCGGCCGATGAGCGCCAGCGCGCCCGCGTAGTAGCCGCGCCCGCCGGACTCGTGCCGTTCGATCACCCGGCAGGCGTTCTGCACCGGCGACCCGGTGACGGTCGCCGCGAACAGGGTCTCCCTCAGCACCTCGCGCACGTCCAGCGAGGACCGGCCGCGCAGCTCGTACTCGGTGTGCGCCAGGTGCGCCATCTCCTTCAGCCGGGGCCCGACCACGACCCCGCCCATGTCCCCGACGGTGCACATCATCTTGAGCTCCTCGTCGACGACCATCGACAGCTCCTCGATCTCCTTGCCGTCGGCGAGGAACTCCAGCAGGTGCTCGGGGGTGGGCCCCTCGGCCGGGTAGCGGTAGGTGCCGCTGATCGGGTTCATCACGACCGTCCCGCCGGACGCCCGCACATGCACCTCAGGGCTGGCCCCGACCAGCGTCCGCTCCCCGGTGTGCACGACGAACGTCCAGTACGCGCCCCGCTCGCCCTCCAGCAGCCGCCGGAACAGGGCGAGCGCGTCGGCCCGCCCGAACCCGGGGATCGCACCCTCGTACGTCCGCCGGATCACGAAGTTGGCGCCCTCGCCCCGCGCGATCTCCTCGTCCAGGACCCGGCCGACGATCCGCGCGTACTCCTCGTCGCCGACGTCGAAGCCGCCGCCCTCCACCCGGACGTCATGGGCGGGGAGCCGGTCGAGGGCCTCGGCGAGCGGGATCTCGTACCGCTCCTCGGGCGTCAGCACCAGCAGCGGGGTGCCGTCGTCGCGGACGTCGAAGCCGCGCTCGCGGATCTGCCGGAAGGGGACGACCGCCAGGCACTCGTCGGGCAGCTCGGCCAGGAGGTCACGGGTGCCGACCGGGCCGATCAGCAGCTCGACCACGTCGCCGTCCCCGGCGGGGCGGCCCGGCGTGCGGCGGCGCAGGAGGGCGAAGGGGCGTTCGTCGTGCGGGAGCTGTGCCAGGTCCATGGTGGGCCTTCCTCGTTTCGTCGCTGTCATGAGCGTGAGGAACGACCCCGGAAAAACCGAAGGCCGCCCCTCGGGCGGCCTTCGCGCAGTCTGTGCGTACGCGCAGTCAGTGGGCCGCCGGAAGAGCGGGCCACCACCAGTTCTGGGTCGAGTGCGCGAACATGGCAGGCACGCTACACGATGTGACGCGTGACGCGTGCGGCCGATGTTCCCTCCCCCGACGCGGGGATCCCGGATCCGGCCGGGCGTCCGGCCGAGCGGCTCCCGTCTCATTTGTTGAGCGCCGGGATGGACGGCCGATGCGACCGCGTACTGTGGGCGTGTGACCGTGAACGCTGATTCTCAAAGCGTCGCCGCTCAGGCGACCTGGCGAAACCTGCCTGCGGCGCAGCAGCCCGAGTACCCGGATGCCGAGGCTCTGCGCGATGTGATCGCCGAGCTCGAAACGTATCCCCCGCTGGTGTTCGCCGGCGAGTGCGACCAGCTGCGCGCGCGTATGGCGGCCGTTGCGCGGGGTGAGGCGTTTCTGCTCCAGGGCGGTGACTGTGCCGAGTCCTTCGACGCGGTGTCCGCCGAGCACATCCGGGCGAAGCTGAAGACTCTCCTCCAGATGGGCGCCGTCCTCACGTACGCCGCCTCCGTGCCGGTCGTGAAGGTCGGGCGGATCGCCGGCCAGTACTCCAAGCCGCGCTCCAAGCCCACCGAGACCCGCGACGGCGTGACGCTGCCCACCTACCGGGGCGACTCCGTCAACGGCTTCGACTTCACCGAAGCGGCCCGGATCCCGGACCCCGAGCGGCTGAAGCGCATGTACCACGCCTCGGCCTCCACGCTGAACCTGGTGCGCGCCTTCACCACCGGCGGCTACGCCGACCTGCGCCAGGTGCACGCCTGGAACCAGGACTTCGTGAAGTCGTCCCCGTCCGGCCAGCGCTACGAGCAGCTCGCCCGCGAGATCGACAACGCGCTGCACTTCATGCACGCCTGCGGGGCCGACCCGGAGGAGTTCAAGACCGTCGAGTTCTTCTCCTCGCACGAGGCGCTGCTGCTCGACTACGAGTCCGCGCTCACCCGCGTCGACTCCCGCACGGGGCAGCTGTACGACGTCTCCGGGCACATGGTGTGGATCGGTGAGCGCACCCGGCAGCTGGACTACGCGCACATCGAGTTCGCCTCGAAGATCCGCAACCCGATCGGCATCAAGCTCGGCCCGAGCACCACGGCCGAGGAGGCGTTGCAGTACATCGACCGCCTCGACCCCGAGCGCGAGCCCGGCCGGCTGACCTTCATCGTCCGGATGGGCGCGGACAAGGTCCGCGACAAGCTCCCCGAGCTGGTCGAGAAGGTCACGGCCTCCGGCGCCACGGTGGCCTGGGTGACCGACCCGATGCACGGGAACACCTTCGAGGCGGCCTCCGGTCACAAGACCCGCCGCTTCGACGACGTGCTCGACGAGGTCAAGGGCTTCTTCGAGGTCCACAAGGGGCTCGGCACCCACCCGGGCGGCATCCACGTGGAGCTCACCGGTGACGACGTCACCGAGTGCGTGGGCGGCGGCGACGAGATCTTCGTCGACGACCTGCACCAGCGCTACGAGACGGCCTGCGACCCGCGGCTCAACCGCAGCCAGTCGCTGGACCTGGCGTTCCTCGTCGCGGAGATGTACCGCGACCAGTGACCGTTTCCGCCGCTGACCAGCGGCGAAGGGGGTGGGGCGCGGATCACATGGGACCGCGCCCCACCCCCCTTTTGTGCCCTCGGGGCGACAGGTAAGGTTAGGTTAGCCTCACCGATTCAGGGTCGGTAGGGCATGACCCAGCACTTCGTCGGGAGGTGAACCGCGTGTTCGTCTGCAGCTGCTTCGGCGTGACCGAGGAACAGGTGAAGAGCCACGCGGAGGCCGGCGCGTGCACCCCTCGGCAGATCGCCTCGGCCTGCAAGGCGGGCACCGACTGCGGCGGCTGTGTGCGGCGCATCCAGGCGCTGCTCGGCCGCGGCGCCTGCCCCCGCCGGGACCTGGCCGACCGGGCGGAGCCGTCGCTCACGGCGAAGCTGCCGGAAGCCGCTTAGCCCGGTTCTCAGTGCGTGGAGAAGCCGCTCGTTCCCGGGCCCGAGGCGTCGGGCTGGGACTGCTCGACGACCGTCGACAGGTACAGGGCCTCGCCCAGCTTCTCGATCAGCTCCAGCTGGGTGTCCAGGTAGTCGATGTGGTGCTCCTCGTCGGCCAGGATCGCCTCGAAGATGTTGGCCGACGTGATGTCGTTCTTGTTGCGCATGACCTCCACCCCCCGGCGCAGTCGGTCGATCGCCTCCAGTTCGATCTCCCGGTCGGCCTGGAACATCTCGGTGACCGTCTGGCCGACCCGGACGTGGAACAACCGCTGGTAGTTCGGCAGGCCGTCGAGCAGGAGGATGCGGTCGGTGAGCACCTCGGCGTGCCGCATCTCGTCGAAGGACTCGGCGCGCGTGTACTGGGCGAGTTTCGTCCAGCCCTTGTGGTCCTGCAGCTTCGAGTGCAGGAAGTACTGGTTGATGGCCGTCAGCTCGGCGGTCAGCTGCTCGTTGAGGAATTCGATGACCTCGGGGTCGCCCTGCATCGCATGGGCTCCTTCCGCGCGGGGGAACTGGCAGGTTGGGGCGCATGATTGCACCGGCGCGGAAGATCGTCCAGTAAGTCTTCACTTAGTAAGTAAGTCCATGCTTAGTCGATTTCGCACCTGATTGCCCGAATCTGTCCGGGCCCGGTTCGGGGGCATCGCCCCTGGTCTGTCAGGATGGAGGCATGGGTCAGCCGGCGGAACGCGAAGCGGGGGAGCGCGCATCACAAGGAGCGGCGCGGTTCGAGCTCCCGCCGGGACAGCGCCTGCAGAAGGGCTGGCCGGTGACGCATTACGGGCCGGTGCCCAAGTTCCGGCCCGAGCGCTGGGAGTTCCGGGTCTTCGGCGCCACCGCCGACGGTGAGAAGCACTGCTGGACCCACGAGGAGTTCACGGCCCTGCCGCACACCGCCGTCGTGGCCGATCTGCACTGCGTCACCAAGTTCAGCATGGTCGGCGCCGAGTGGGGCGGGATCCCGGCGCGCACCATCGTGGACATCGCCCCGCCCGCGCCGGACGTCACCCATGTGATGGTGTGGGCGGAGTACGGCTTCAGCTCCAACCTGCGGCTGGCCGACTTCCTGTCCGAGCGGGCCCTCTTCGCCACCCACAAGGACGGCGAGCTGCTGACCGCCGAGCACGGCTTCCCGCTGCGCCTGATCGTCCCCCATCTGTACGCCTGGAAAGGACCCAAATGGGTCCGCGGCGTGGAGTACATGACCGCCGACCGCCGGGGCTTCTGGGAGGAGCGCGGCTACCACAACGTCGGCGACCCCTGGCGGGAACAGCGCTACTCCTACCAGGAGGAGCCCGGGGACGGCCCCGAGGCCTGACCGGCGGCCCCTCAGAGGTCCCGCAGCTTCTTCAGGCGCTCCACGTCCGCCGCGTGCCCCTCCTTGCCGCCGGGCGTCTCGATGATCAGTGGGACGCCCTCGGTCGCCGGGTGCGTCATCAGGGCCCGGAAGGGATCCTCACCGATGTGTCCGGCGCCAATGTTCGCGTGACGGTCCTTGTGTGCGCCGACCACATCCATCGAGTCATTGGCGTGGATCAGCTTCAGCCGTCCCTCACCGACCGTCTCCACCAGCAGGTCGAGCGTCTGGTGCATCCCGACCGGCCCGGTGAGGTCGTGGCCGGCCGCGAAGACATGGCAGGTGTCCAGGCAGACGCCCAGCTTCGGATGGGAGTCCAGCACCTCGAAGTACGGCCCGAAGTCCCAGGTCCGCGAGCACAGCGAGGAGCCCTGCCCGGCCGTCGACTCCAGCAGCAGGAACGGGTCGTCGTCATGGGTGAGCTCGTCCAGCAGCGGCAGCAGGTGCTCGCGCACCTGCCGCAGCGCCACCGGCCGCTCCCGCCCGCCGGTCGCGCTGCCGGTGTGCACCACCACGCCCAGCGCGCCGATCTCCCGGCCGCGCCGCAGCGAGTGCCGCAGCGACTCCACGGACCGCTCGACGGTCGCCTCTGTGTGGGACCCGAAGTTGATCAGGTACGGGGCGTGCACGTACGCCGGGATCGACGCCGCCGCGCAGGCGGCGCGGAACGCCTCGTCCTGCCGGGGGTTGCCGGCCGGTGTGGCCCAGCCCCGCGGGTTGGCGACGAAGACCTGCACGCTCTCGGCGTTCAGCTCACGGGCGTAGGACAGGCCGACGGAGTGCAGGCCGCCGGCCACGGGGACGTGGCCGCCGATCGGGTTGCGGGCGGGGCCGGACAGGTGACTCTTCACCCGTCAAGGGTGTCATGCGCGCCGGGCCCGCCCGTCGGCGGACTCAGCGGATCTCGATGGTGATCGTCGACCCCTTGGGCGCGGTGTCGCCGCCGTCCACGGACTGGCCCTTGACGGTGTCGCCGAACAGGCCGAGCAGTCCGCGGTCCTCCTCCACCCGGAAACCGGCGGCCTCCAGCTTCTCCTTGGCCTCGTCCACGCCGTCACCGACGACGTCCGGCACCGCGATCATCTCCGGTCCCCTGGACAGGGTCAGGGTCACGGTGTCGCCCTCGGCGGCCTGGCGTCCGGCACCGGGAGACTGCCGGGCCACCCGGCCCGCGTCGTGTTCGGAATGGACCCGCTCGGTGGCGACCTTCACCTTGAGGCCGGCCTCCCGCAGCTCGGCGCGGGCGTCCTCGACGTCGTCACCGCTCACCTCGGGCACGCTCACCGGGCGGCCCTTGCTGACCGTCAGCGCCACCGCGGAGCCCGCGCGGACCTTGGTGCCCTTGCCCGGCTCCGTGGAGATCACGGAGCCCCGGGGGACCGTCCCGCTGAACTCCCGGGTCACCATGCCGGGCTCCAGGCCCTCGTCCTCCAGCAGCGAGCGCGCGTTGTCCAGCGGATAGCCGTCGAGGTCGGGCACCCGCACGGTCCGCGGGCCCCGGGAGAGGGTCAGCGACACCGAGTCGTTGCCGCGGATGCGGGCGCCGGGCGCGGGGTCGGTGCTGATCACCGTGCCCCGCTCGACCGTGTCGCTGTAGGCCTCCTTCACCGGGCCGACGTCCAGCCCGGCGTCCGCCAGCCGGTCCCGGGCCTCGTCCTCGGTCTTCGCCAGCAGCGGCGGGACCTTGATGAACTGGCCGGAGTTGATGTACCACACGCCGCCGCCGAGCCCGAGGACCAGCAGCACGGCCACGACGACCGCCGTCGGGCCGCGCCGCAGCGCCGTACGGCGCCGGGGCGGCAGCGGCGGCGACTGGAGCCGGCTGGTGTGGTGCGGAAAGCCGGCGCCGTCGTCCTCGTCGACGGGCAGCGGGCGGGGCATCGTCAGCCCGCGCGGGATGACGCTCGTACGGTCCTCGGCGTTGTCGTGCTCCGCCGACAGCGCCTGCGGCGGCACCGCGTCCAGCTGCTCGGCACCGAGCCGGCCGCGCCCCGCGCGGACCTGCGCGAGCAGCGCCACCGCGTCGTGCGGACGGACCTCGGGGTGGCGCGCGGTCGCCGACGCGACCAGCTCGTCCAGCTCGTACGCCAGCCCGGGCACGGCGGCCGACGGGGCCGGCACGTCGTCGTGCAGATGCTTGTAGAGCACGATCGCGGGGGAGTCGCCGTCGTGCGGCTTCTCGCCGGTCAGCATCTCGTACAGCAGGATGCCGCAGGCGTAGACGTCCACGCGCGGGTCGGCGGTGCCGCTCTCGATCTGCTCCGGCGCCAGGTACGAGACCGTGCCGAGCACGGTGCCCGTGGTGTTCGTCACCGTGTCCACGGCGCGGACCAGTCCGAAGTCGGCGACCTTGACCCGGCCGTCGTCCCCGATCAGCACGTTCTCGGGCTTCATGTCGCGGTGCACGAACCCGGCCCGGTGCGCCGCGCCGAGCGCGGCCAGCACCGGCTCCAGGATGTCCAGCGCGGCCCGGGGCTGGAGCGCTCCGCGCTCGCGCAGCACGTCGCGCAGGGTGCAGCCGGCGATGTACTCCATCGCCAGGTAGACGTACGCCCCGTCGGTGCCCTGGTCGAAGACCTGCACCACGTTCGGGTGGGCCAGCCGGGCGACGGACTTGGCCTCGCGGATGAACCGCTCGACGAAGGAGGCGTCGGCGGCGAGCGAGGGGTGCATCACCTTGAGCGCGAGGACGCGGTCCAGACGGGTGTCCACGGCCCGGTAGACCGTGGCCATCCCGCCGACCGCGATCCGCGCCTCGACGCGGTACCGGCCGTCGAGCACCTGCCCGACCAGAGGGTCCTGAAGGGTCGTGTCCACGCAGCGAGTCTACGAGCCCCCACCGACACCCCCGACCCGTTCCACCCCCGTTGGAGCGGACCTGTGACGTGCGGGACCGGGCGCGGCAGCGGCGGAGCCTAGAACGCGGGCCGCTCCGGATCCAGCACGGCCATGCCCTCCGCGGGGGAGGACGCCGTGGCGAACCACCGGCGTGGGATCCGCCCCGCCAGCCGCGCGAGCCGCCCCGCCTCCACCGCCGCCCGCATGGCGGACGCCATCAGCACCGGTTCCTGCGCCCGGGTCACCGCCGACGCCAGCATCACCCCCGCACAGCCCAGCTCCATCGCCAGCGCCGCGTCCGAGGCCGTCCCCGCGCCCGCGTCCAGGATCACCGGCACGCGCGCGTGCTCCACGATCAGCTGGAAGTTGTGCGGGTTGCGGATGCCCAGCCCCGACCCGATCGGCGAGCCCAGCGGCATGATCGCCGCGCAGCCGGCGTCCTCCAGCTTCCGGGCCAGCACGGGATCGTCGTTGGTGTACGGCAGCACCGTGAACCCGTCGTCGACCAGCGTCTCCGCCGCCTCCAGCAGCTCGATCGGGTCCGGCAGCAGGGTCCGCTCGTCGGCGATGACCTCCAGCTTGATCAGGTCGGTGCCCAGCGCCTCGCGCGCGAGACGCGCCGTGAGCACGGCCTCCCCGGCGGTGAAGCAGCCCGCGGTGTTCGGCAGCACCCGGATGCCGAGCCGCTCCAGCACCGACAGCACGGAGCCGTGCACCGAGGGGTCCACCCGCCGCATCGCGACGGTCGTCAGCTCCGTGCCGGACGCCACCAGCGCCCGCTCCAGCACGTCGAGGCTCGGCGCCCCGCCGGTGCCCATGATCAGGCGGGACGTGAACGACGTACCGCCGAGGACGAAGGGATCGTCGGCCATGGTCAGCCTCCTTGGACGGCGGTGAGGACTTCCACCCGGTCCCCGTCCGCGAGGGGGGTGGTGGGCCACTGCGCGCGCGGGACGACGGTTTCGTTGAGGGCGGCGGCCACCCCCGAGGGCGCCGCGGTGAGGGACCGGACGACGTGGTCGAGGGGCGTGCCGGGCGCGAACTCCCGGGGCTCCCCGTTGACCGAGACGGTGACCGGGGCGGTCATGCGGGCTGCTCCGTGGGGACGGCGGCGCCGAAGCGCCGGGGGGTGAACGGACGGAATTCCTCCGGCAGTTCGCCGGTGGTCAGGGCGTGCGCCATGATGTCGCCGGTGACCGGGGTCAGCAGGACGCCGTTGCGGTAGTGGCCGGTGGCCAGCAGCAGCCCGTCGAGGCCGGTCGGACCGAGCAGCGGCGCGTTGTCGGGGGAGCCGGGGCGCAGTCCGGCCCGGATCTCGGTGAACGGCAGTTCGGTGATCCCGGGGACCAGCTCGTGGGCGTCGCGCAGCAGCTCGTACACGCCGCCCGCGGTGACCGTGGTGTCCCAGCCCATCTCCTCGCTGGTCGCGCCGATCACCAGCTCGCCGTTCTCGCGCGGCACGAGGTAGACGTGGCTGCCGCGCACCACGGCCCGTACGGTCCGGCTCAGGAAGGGACCGTGCCGCGTGGGCATCGTCAGCCGCACCACCTGCCCCTTCACGGGCCGCACGGGCGGCAGCACGTCCCGCGGGACGCCCGCGAGCCGCCCGCCGAGGCTGCCCGCGGCGAGCACCACCTGTCCGGCGGCCAGCGCGGTGCCGTCGGCGGTGACGACGCCCGTGGCCCGGTCCCCCGCGACGGTGAGCCGCTCGGCCCACGCGCGGTGGATCACGACGCCCGCCCGTTCACAGGCGGTCACCAGCGCCGCCGCCAGCCGCCGCGGATCGATCTGGTGGTCGCCGTCGACCCGCAGACCGCCGCGCACGCCCGGCGCGAGCATCGGCTCCAGCCGCCGGCACTCCCGCCCCGACAGCCACTGCGACTCCAGCCCGCACCGCTGGTGCAGGGCGTGCAGCTCCCGCAGATGGGCGCGGTCGTCGGCGTCCAGCGCCACGGCGAGCGTGCCGCAGCGGCGGTGGCCGAGGTCCTGGCCGGTCAGCTCGGACAGCTCGGCCGCGAAGCCGGGATAGCGCCGCGCGGAGGCGAGGTTCAGGCCGAGCAGGGTCTCCTCGCCGTAGTGCAGCTCGGTGACCGCGGCCAGCATCCCGGCGGCCACCAGGGCGGCGCCGCCGCCCGGTTCGGGGTCCACCACGGTCGTGGCGAGACCGCGCTGCGCGGCCCGCCAGGCCGTGACCAGTCCGATGATTCCGCCCCCGACGACGAGGACGTCCGAGGTACTCGTGGGCGACATGGGCGTCCAGCCCCTCCCTTCGCCGGCATGACCCGGATCAGGTTCGTACGGTCGGAGGCCGCCAGCCTCCCTCTCAGCCCGGTGCGCCCGGGCTCCCGCGAGTGCTTACGCCCGCCACCCTAGCCCTCGGCCCGCCGGCCGGGTAAGGGAGCCTCCGCGCGGCGCCCGCGTTCCTCCGGGTACCGGCTGATCGACGCGGCCCGCGGTGCCTATGGTGATCGGGTGAGCGAGCAGACGCAGCAACCGGGACGCCCCGAGCCGCGGCGGGTGGTGGTGGCGGGCGCGGGCATGGCCGGTGTGCAGACCGCGGCCGCCCTGCGGGAGCAGGGCTTCACCGGCACCGTGACCGTGATCGGCGCCGAGCCCCACCAGCCCTACGACCGGCCGCCGCTGTCCAAGGCGGTGCTGCTGGGCACGGCCGAGGGCTCCGCCTTCGACGTCGACTTCGAGGAACTCGGCATCGGTCTGCGGCTCGGCTGCGAGGTGCTCGGCCTGCGCCCCGCCGACCACGAGCTGGACACGGAGGCCGGGCCCGTCCCGTACGACGTGCTGGTGATCGCCACCGGTGCGGAGCCGGTGCGGCTGCCGGGCTCGGAGGGCGTCCCGGGGGTGCATCTGCTGCGCACCCTGGACGACGCCGAACGGCTGCGGCCGGTCCTCGCGCGGCAGCACGACATCGTGGTGGTGGGCGCCGGCTGGATCGGCGCGGAGTTCGCCACGGCGGCCCGGGAGGCGGGCTGCGCGGTCACCGTCGTGGAGGCCGAGGGCCGGCCGCTGGCCGAGGCGCTGCCCGCCGAGGTGACCGCCCCGATGACCGCCTGGTACGCCGAGGCCGGGGCCGTGCTGCGCACGCACGCGCGCGTGGCGCGGGTGGAGCCCGGCGTCGTGGTCCTGGACGACGGCTCGCGGCTGCCCGCCGGTGCCGTGGTCGTCGGCATCGGGGCCCGGCCCGCCACGGCCTGGCTGGCGGGCTCCGGGATCGAGCTCGGGCAGCGGGGCGAGGTCGTGGCCGACCGCCATCTGATGACCTCCGTGCCGGACGTGTACGCGGTCGGCGACTGCGCCTCCTTCCCGTCGGGGCGCTACGGCGGGCGGCTGCTGGTCCACCACTGGGACAACGCCCTCCAGGGACCGCGCACGGTCGCCGTGAACATCCTCGGCGCGGCCGCCGGCCGGCCCCCGGCGGTGTACGACCCGGTGCCCTACTTCTGGTCCGAGCAGTTCGGGCGGTTCGTGCAGTACGCGGGACATCACGCGGACGCCGACCGGACCGTGTGGCGCGGGGACCCCGCCGGGCCGGCGTGGAGCGTGTGCTGGCTCCGGGAGTCCCGCCTGGTCGCCCTGCTCGCGGTGGGCCGGCCCCGGGACCTGGCCCAGGGGCGGCGGCTGATCGAGGCGGGCACGGCGGTGGACGCGGAGCTGCTGGCGGATCCGGCCAGGCCGCTGAAGTCGGCGACGGCGTGACGCTCCGGCCGGGCGTGTCCGGGCGACGCGTCGGCCCGGGCGGGCGGGGCTGACTTCCGACTGTCAGTGGCAGGTGGCAGGCTTGTACCCGTGACCGAGATTGACGCAAAGATCGATGCTCTCGTCCCCGCCTGGCTCACTCTCCCCGACATCGCCGAACAGCTCGGCGTCGAGGTGACGCGCGTCCGGCAGCTGGTCAAGGAGGGCCAGCTCATCGCCGTACGCCGCGGTGAGAACCGGGCGCTGCACGTCCCCGCCGCCTTCATCGACGGCGACAAGGTGGTCAAGGGCCTGTCCGGCACCCTGACGCTCCTGCGGGACGACGGCTTCACGGACGAAGAGATGCTGGAGTGGCTCTTCACCCCCGACCCCACCCTGCCGGGCACGCCCGCACAGGCACTCGGCGAGAACCGCGGCACGGAGGTGAAGCGCCGGGCCCAGGCGCTCGCGGTCTGAGCCGCGGCCGACCGGCCCCAGCCGAAGAACCGTCCGGCGTCACCCGAGGTGGCGCCGCCCGAACAGCACCGGCCGGGGCACCCCGTGCCCCGGCCGGTGGCCCGTGCACCGGTGCCGCGCGGCGGACGGGCCCGGCATAGGGTCCTGTGCGGCGCGTTCCGCCGGCCCGTGACGGCCGGGGGTGCCCGCCGCCGACACACCGGGCCCGCCGGGCCCGTACGCCGCAGATCCTCCGGGGGGCACCCGTATGACCGACACCGTTCGTGTGACCGACACCGCCCGGGCCCGGCTCGCCGACGCCCGGCTCTACCTCTGCACCGACGCCCGCGAGCGGCAGGGCGATCTCGCGGAGTTCCTGGACGCGGTCCTGGCCGGCGGGGTCGACATCGTGCAGCTCCGCGACAAGGGCATGGAGGCCCGCGAGGAGCTGGAGCACCTGGAGGTGCTGGCGGACGCCTGCGCCCGGCACGGCAAGCTGCTCGCGGTCAACGACCGCGCCGACGTCGCCCACGCCGCCGGCGCCGACGTCCTCCACCTCGGCCAGGGCGACCTGCCCGTGCCCGCCGCCCGCGCCGTCCTCGGCGACGAGGTGCTCATCGGCCGCTCCACCCACACCGAGTCCGAGGCCGCGGCGGCGGCCGTCCAGCCCGGCGTGGACTACTTCTGCACCGGCCCCTGCTGGCCCACCCCCACCAAGCCCGGCCGCCCCGCGCCCGGCCTCGACCTGGTCCGCCGCACCGCCGCCCTCGGCACCGACCGCCCCTGGTTCGCCATCGGCGGCATCGACCTCGGCAACCTCGACGAGGTTCTCGAAGCGGGCGCCCGCCGGGTCGTCGTCGTCCGCGCGCTCACCGAGGCGGACGATCCGGGCGCGGCGGCCGCCGAGTTCGCCGGGCGGCTGCGGCAGGCCGCCGGAAAGGCCCGCTGACCCGTGCGCTTCCGGCGCCGACCCGGCGTGTCACCGGGTGTCCAAGGGATGGACAACAAGTCGGCGTTTCGGACAAATCTCCCGCATCCGGTTGGGGGACCGCCGTCCCCTGGCTAACCTGCCCGTATGGCCCTCGGAACCGCATCCACCAGGACTGATCGCGCACGCACCGTACGCGACATGCTCGCCGCCGGGAAGACGACGTACTCGTTCGAGTTCTGGGCCCCGAAGACGGAGAAGGGCGAGCGCAACCTGTGGGACGCGCTCCGCAGGGTCGAGGCCGTCGCCCCCAGCTTCGTCTCCGTGACGTACGGCGCGGGCGGCTCCACCCGGGCGGGCACGGTGAAGGCGACCGAGCAGATCGCCGCCGACACCACCCTCACCCCGGTCGCCCACCTCACCGCGGTCGACCACTCCATCGCGGAGCTGCGCAACATCATCGGCCAGTACGCCGACGCCGGGATCCGCAACATGCTGGCCGTGCGGGGCGACCCGCCCGGCGACCCCATGGGTGACTGGATACCGCACCCGCAGGGACTGACCTACGCCGCCGAACTCGTCCGGCTCATCAAGGAGTCGGGCGACTTCTGCGTGGGCGTCGCGGCCTTCCCCGAGATGCATCCGCGCTCGGCCGGCTGGGACGCCGACGTCGCGCACTTCGTCGACAAGTGCCGGGCCGGCGCCGACTACGCGATCACCCAGATGTTCTTCCAGCCCGAGTCGTACCTGCGGCTGCGTGACCGAGTCGACGCGGCGGGCTGCGAAACCCCCGTGATCCCCGAGGTCATGCCGGTGACCAGCGTGAAGATGCTGGAACGGTTGCCGAAGCTCAGTAACGCCTCGTTCCCTGACACCCTCAAAGAGCGGATCCTCACAGCGAAGGACGATCCGGCGGCGGTACGCTCCATTGGCATCGAGTTCGCCACGGAGTTCTGCGCGCGGCTGCTGGCCGAAGGAGTGCCCGGACTGCACTTCATCACGCTGAACAACTCCACGGCGACGCTGGAAATCTACGAGAACCTGGGCCTGCACCACCCACCGCAGGCCTAGACCGGTCGCACGCACATACGACACACTGCGTAGCGACCACTGGGAGAGGGGCGTACATGGGCTGGACGGTCCTCTACATCGCGTTCGGCATCGTCGCGCTGTGGCTGCTCGGCGAGGTGCTGCTGCAGTACAAGGCGCGGCTGCGCTGGCGGCTGCTCGCCTTCGGCGGCTTCCTCGGTGTCGTGCTCGGTGTGCTGATCCCGTCCGTCGTCGTCATCGGGCTGGGCGCCGCCGCCTTCGCGGTCGGCCAGACCTATGTGACGCTGTCGTTCCGCCGCGGCTTCGCGTCCGGCTGGGCGGTCAACGCGCCGCTGCTGGCCGCCGCCAAGGGCCGCCGCGGTGACCGCGGGCGCTCGGAACCGACCCTGGAGGTCTCCGACCTGGAGCCGTCCGGCGCCGGCTACGGCGACGCGGCCGACGGCCACCACGACAGCGCCGCCCACGGCACGGACGACGACTACGACCGCGACGACGTGTTCACCCCCGCGCGCGCCGCCCAGCCGGCGGCCGCCGAGACCACCGCCGTCTACGAGCCGCAGCCCCTGCCCGACGACACCGGCTCCTACGGCGTCTACGGCGGCGACAACGGATACGCGGCCCCGTCCCAGGACCAGTACGCGGCGGCCGCCCAGGGCACCGACCAGAACTACGCCTACGACTACTCGGGCTACGGCCAGCAGCAGGGCTACGACACCACCGGCCAGCAGCAGTACGCCGCCTACTCCGACCCGTACATCGGCAACGCGGCGTACGGCGCCACCGGGTACGACACCGGCTACGCCGACCCGCAGCAGTACCAGCAGCAGGGCTACACCCAGGACCCGTACGCGGGCGGCTACGCCGGCGAGACCCCGGCCGGCGGCCTGTGGGTCCCGCAGCAGCGCAGCCCCGAGGACCCGTACGGCGGCGAACTCCCGCCGGAGCAGCCGTACCCCTACCAGGGCGACGGACAGCCCCACGGCAACGGCGGCGGCACCAGCAACGGGTACGACGAGCAGTACCGCTTCTGACCCGCGCTCACTGCGAGCCGCGGAACTCCGGTCCCTCCACGATCAGCCCGGCGGCCAGCGCCCCCGACATCCCGGCGTGCGGGAGACCGCCGCCGGGGTGGGACCAGCCGCCGACCGTGAACAGCCCCGGCAGCCGCGTGCCGGTGGACGGGTGCAGCAGCCGCCCGCCCGCCGCCGCCAGCGCCGGCGCCGGCACCGCGCCGCCCTCCGCACCGGTCTCCCCGGCGATGTCGGCCGGGGTGCGCACCTCGTGCCACAGCAGCCGGTCGCGCAGGTCCGGCACGGCCCGCCCGGCGACCGCGATCAGGTGCTCGGCGAGCGCGTCCGGTGCCCCTTCGGACCCCCCGGGCGCCACCGCCGTCACCGTCACCGCCTCGTGGCCGGCGTCCGGGACCAGCGCCGGGTCGTCCGGCCGCAGGACCGTGACCGTGGGCCGGGCGGGCACCGCCGCGGGGGCACCGAACAGCGACTCAAGCTCCGCCTCCCGGTCCCCGGTGTGCACGACCGTACGGTGCGCGGTCCCCTCCGGACGCCCGCCCCGCAGCGCCAGCAGCACCGTGACCCGGCTCGCCGCGCCCCGCTGGGCCGGAACGTCGTCCGCGGCGCGCACCCGGGTCCCCCGGCAGAGCCGGTCCAGGACCCCGGGCGCCACCCCCGCGACCACGAGGTCCGCCTCCGCCACCGCGCCGTCGGCCAGCTCCACGCCCGCCGCCCGGCCGTCCTTCTCCACGATCCCGGCCGCCTCGGCACCGAAGTGGAACTCCACCCGCCGGGCCAGGCACCGCTCGTACAGCGCCCGCGCCAGCTCCCGCATCCCGCCCCGCACGTACCAGGTGCCGAAGGCGTGCTCCATGTACGGCAGCACGGCCGCGCTCGCCGGGGTCGCGCGGGGGTCGAGGCCGTGGGCGAGCGCGTGGCTCTCCAGCAGCGCGACCAGCCGGGGATCACGCAGCTCCCAGGCGCCGACCTCCGCGAGAGTGCCCGCGACACGGGTACGCAGCAGCCGCTTGTGCGGGACCGCGGGGTAGGGCTCGCGCTCGGCCAGGACCTGCCAGTTGGGCCACAGCGGCTCCTCCAGCAGCGGCCGGCGTGACCGGTCCCAGGCCTCCCGGGCCCGCACCAGGAAGTCGCCCCAGCGCCGGGCGGCGGCCGCGCCGAGGGTCTCCTCCAGGGCGGAGACGACGCCCGCGCGGGAGGTGTTGGGCAGCGACAGGCGCGTGCCGTCCGCGAACACGTGGTGCGACGACGGATCCACCTGGACCAGCTCGACGCACTCCTCCAGCGGCTCCCGGCCGGTCTTCAGGAACAGGTCGCGGTACACGGCGGGCAGGGGGAGCAGCCCCGGCCCGGTGTCGAAGGAGAACCCGTCCCGCTCCCGGCGGCGCAGCGCACCGCCGTACGTCCGCGTCCGCTCGTACACCGCCACCCGGTGGCCCGCGACGGCCAGCCGGGCGGCGGCCGCCATCGCGCCCATCCCGGCGCCGATCACCGCAATCCGTGCCATGCCAGGGACCTTATCGGCCGCCACCGACAGTCCGTGCCCGAGTACCCGCGCCCCCGCCGGGGGGACCAGGCGGCGGCGGGCGCGGGTGGGCGCGGGTGCGCAGGCCTGAGTACCGGTACCTAGTCACCGAGATGAGTACGCGCGCGGAGGGGAGCCGGCCCGCGCGAACGGGAGAGTGGAGACCACGGAGAGGGGCACGGCCCCGGAACCGGCGACACGGGGCGCCGGAACGGGACGGGCCCGCGATCCGCTCCTTCCGTCGGCGCCGTCGGCGGGAGCGAGGCACGGGGGAACCCGGGGGACGACCGCAACGGGGGTTGTGGGGGGACGTACGGGGGAGCACGGAAGGCGCCGGTCCGACCGGTGGCCCGCGGGGGACGCGGCCACCGCCGGACCGGCGCTCTTCGCCGTGCCGCGGGCTCAGGGGCGGCCGCTGACCCGTCCCTGGAGCAGCCGGGAGAGCGCCGCGTGGACCTCGTCCAGGGAGCGCTCCGGCTGGAAGGACTGCCAGTCCAGCGCGGCCACCAGCACCATGCCGACCAGGGCCGCCGCCGTCAGCGGGACGTCGATCTCCTCGCTGAACTCGCCGGTCGCCACGCCCTCGCGCAGCACCCCCTCGACCACCGCCACGGCCTGCTGGCGCACCACCATCAGCGTGGACTGCCAGGCCCGGTTGGTGCGCCACAGCTCGGCCACGTACAGCTGGGTGAAGGCCGGGTAGCGGTCGATGAAGACGAGCCCCGCGCGGATCATCGCGTCCAGGGCGTCGACCTTGCCGCCGCCCTCCCCGGCCGTCCTCTCGGCGGCCTCCCGCAGCGAGGCGGTCAGCAGACCGACCCCGTGCCGCAGCAGCTCCTCGAAGAGGACGGACTTGCTCGCGAAGTTGTAGTAGACGGTGCCCTTCGCGACTCCCGCCCGCTCGGCGATCTCGTCCACGGTGGTGGCGGAGAAGCCCTGCTCGGCGATGAGGGTGACGGCCGCCTCGTAGAGCTTCTGCCGGGTGGCCTCGCGGCGGGCGCTGCCGCCCGGCGTGGTGCTGCTGCGTTCCATGGCCCCGATTCTCACAGCAACGCCGGTCCGCGTGTTCACAGGCTCAGCTCCGGGTGCAGCCGGTCCAGGGTCCACACCTGGCGGCGGCGGGCCGACAGCGCGGTCAGCGCCAGCGCGCCCGCGGTGAAGGCCGCCAGCACGGCGCACGCGAGCCACACCGGCTCCAGGCCGCCGCCGCTGATGAGCCGCCGCAGCGCCGCGACGACGTGGCTCATCGGCAGGAACGGGTGCAGCGCGCTGAAGAAGCCCGGGCTGGTCTGCACGGGGTACGTGCCGCCCGCCGAGGTCAGCTGGAGCATCAGCAGCGCCAGGACGAGGATCCGGCCGGCCGCGCCGAAGCGGGCGTTCAGCCACTGCACGATCGCCGCGAAGCACGCCGTCACCAGGAACAGGAAGCCCACCGTCCCGGCCGCCCGCGCCATCTGCAGTCCGAGCGCCCAGTGCAGCACCGACATCAGCGCCACCGTCTGCGCGACGCCGATCGCCACCACCGGCAGCCAGCCCGCCAGCGCGATCCGCCACGCCGGGGCGCCCGCCGCGAGCGCCCGCCGGTTCATCGGCGCGATCAGCATGTACGCCACCATCGCGCCCACCCACAGGGACAGCGGGATGAAGTAGGGGGCGAAGCCGGTGCCGTAGTCGGGCGCCTTGTGCGGGTCGGCGGAGACGAGGCGGACCGGGTCGGCCATCACCTCGGTGCGCCGGTCGCGGTCCCGCGCGTCGTAGTCGGGGATCCGTCCGGCCCCGTCGTGCAGTCCGCCGGCGAGTTCCCGGGAGCCGTCGACGAGCTTGTAGAGGCCGCCGTTCAGGTCGTCCGCGCCGGTCTTCAGCGCGCCGACGCCCTTGTCCAGGTCCACGGCGCCGGTCTCGGCGGTGCCCAGGCCCTGGTCCAGCTTCTTCGCGCCGGCCGCGACCTTGCCCGCCCCGGCGTTCAGCCTGTTGATCCGGGTGACGGCGTCGTCGAGGTCCTCGGAGAGGTGCGGGGCGCGGCCGGCGAGCGTCCGGGCCTGCTTCTGCAGGGCCGCCAGGTGGGTGTCCAGCTCCTTCAGGCCGGCCTGGTGGTCGGTGACCAGGGCGGCGACGTCGTCGGCGACGTCCGCCGCGCCGGCCGCCGCGTCCCGGGCCTTCTCCAGGTCCGGGCAGGCGGGATCGGGCAGGGCCGCGTCCTCGCAGCGCGTGCGGTACGCATCGTCCAGGGTGCCGGACGCCGCGCGGGCGTCCTTCGCGGCGGCCGGTGCCCTCTCCTCCAGCGCGCCGAGGTCGTCGCGGAGCCCGCCGGCCGCGTCGGCGACGAAGCGGGCCGTGGCGCCGATGCTCTTCTCGTTCTCCCTGAGGAAGGGGCCCACCTCGGCGTCGACCGCGTTCACCTTGCCGGCGAGCAGGCGCGTCCCGTCCGCGACCTTCCGCGAACCGTCCGCCAGGTCGCCCGCGCCCTCGTGGAGGTCCTTCAGGCCCCTGGACAGCTTGCCGCTGCCCTTGCGGGCGTCCTTCAGCCCCGTGGCGAGGTCCTCGGAGCCCTTCTCCGCCTTCCCGATGCCGCCGTTGAGGTCGTCGGCCCCCTTCGCCGCCTTCACGGTCTCGTCGTGGATGCCGGAGAACGAGACGAAGATCCGGTCGAGGAAGGAGCGCGAGGTCTTCGTGGACGCGGCCCGGCGCACCTCGCCGAAGACCGTCCGGGAGATCTGCCCGACGATGTAGTTGTTGGCGTCGTTCGTCCGCACCTGGAGGGCGCCGGCCCCGGGGGAGTCGCCGGAAGCGGAGGCGATGCGGCGGCTGAAGTCGGCGGGCAGCGTCAGCGACAGGTAGTACGTGCCGTCCTCGACCCCGCGGCGGGCCTCGTCCGCGCTCACCTCGCGCCAGTCGAAGGTGCCGCTGTCGCGCAGTCCCCGGGCGATGTCGTCGCCCGCGGTGACCCGCTCGCCGCCGGCGGTCGCCCCCTCGTCGGCGTTGACCAGCGCCACCGGGATCCGGTCCAGACGGCCGTACGGGTCCCAGAACGACCACAGGTACAGCGCGCCGTACAGCAGGGGCAGCACCAGCAGCGCGACCAGGGCCGCGCGCGGCAGCGGGCCCCGGCCGAAGCGGCGGAGCTCAAGAGAGGCCAGTTCCGGCGAGCGCATCGGCCGCCCCCTTCGTGTCGTCGTGCCGGTCGTCCGCCGTGCCGACGACCACCGCGTCGTGCGGTGCCTCGCCGCACACGGCCACCACGGTGGTGCCGGAGGCGGTGAGGGACCTCAGCAGGTCCCAGACCTCGGCCCGTTCGGCGGAGGAGAGCTTCAGGTCGATGTCGTCCACACCGAGCAGCCGGGGCCGCCCCAGCAGCGCCAGGGCCAGCGACAGCCGCAGCGCCTCGACCCGCTCCAGGTCCCGTACGGCGGTGCGCGCGCCCTTGGGCAGTACCGCGAGGTCCAGCCCGGCGCCGGCCAGCGCGGTGTCGACGCGCCGCTTCTCCTCCTCGCGCCGGCGCCCGCCACGCGGACGCAGCAGCCCCTGGCGGAGCGAGTCGCCGAACCGGCGTTGCAGCAGGGCCCGTTCGCGCAGGTGCTCGCCGACGGTGAGGGCCGGGTCGAGGTCGGTCACGCCGGTGACGTGCGCGAGGGCGCTGACCCGGCGCACGGCGGCCATCCGCCCGGGCAGCTCGAACCCGCCGACGCGGGCCGTGCCCTCCGTGGGCCGCATCCGCCCGGTGAGGGCGAGCAGCAGGCAGGTGCGGCCCGACCCGGAGGGCCCCTCGACCGCGATCAGTGAGCCGGGCTCCGCGTCGGCCGAGATCCCGCGGAACGCCCAGCCCCGCGGTCCCCTCAGGCCGAAGTCGCGGGCCTCGACGGCGAGTCCGCACGGACCGTCCACCACGCCCCCTTGTTTGAACTGACTGGTCAGTGCAAAAGTTAGCCCGAACTGGCGTGCGCAGCAAAACCCCAGGTCAGAACGGATTGTCAGTGCCATACCTCACGATGTGCACATACGGCACCTCGTGTCAGGGCGTGCCGTCACGAAGACGACAGGAGGTTCGTCATGGCCAACACGTCCGCAGCCGCGGCCCGTCGGCACCGCGCAACCCGCCCTGCCCCCTCGCCGCACGGCCCGGCGAGCGACATCCACCCCGTGCTGCGCCGCGCCGCGGCCCCGCCCGCCGCCCTCGACCTGCTCGCCCAGGCCCGTGCCGGACTCGACGAGGCCACCGCCCTCGACACACCGAACGAGCGCTACGCGACGGCCCATCTCGCCGCCCTGCGCACCGCCGCCGCCGTCCTCGCCGCCCGCGGACGGCCCGAGACCTCGCCCCGGGCCCGGGCCAGGATCCGCAGCGCCTGGGAAGTGCTCCCCGAGATCGCGCCCGAGCTCACCGAGTGGAGCGCGCTGTTCGCCTCCGGGGCCCGGCGCCGCGCCCGCGCCGAGGCGGGCATCCGGGGCGCGGCGACCGCCCGGGACGCCGACGACCTGATACGGGACGTGGCGGTGTTCCTCCGCCTGGTCGAGCGCATGCTCGTCCTCCAGCCGGTCCTCCCGCACCCCCGCGGCGACGCGGACCACCCCGCGACCCGGGCCCCGGACCCCGGTGCCGGAGGCCTGCCGGACGCGGGCTGACCACGGCGGACGCCGTGCCGCCCGGTCGTTGCCGGCCGCTGTCTCACGAGGGCGTGGGCAGGTGGGCGGGCGCCGCCGGGTAGGCAATAGGGTGGGCAGCGCCTGAACCCCTCCCCGTCCGGTGCCGGCCGGGGAGGGAGCCCGATCGCTCCGCCGAGGTGGCGGTGCAAGCGCCGAGGAGTCAACTGCCGTGTCGGACCCGATGCGATCCCGCGCCTCCCTCCGTACCGCCGTGGTCCGGGAGGTCCTCCAGGACGCCCTGGAGCGCCGGGCCGAGGCCACCGGACGGCAGGCGCTGGACGTCCTCGACACCGGCGGCGGCAGCGGCAACTTCGCGGTGCCGCTGGCCCGGCTCGGCCATCGGGTGACCGTCGTCGACCCCAGTCCCAACGCGCTGTTCGCGCTGGAGCGCCGCGCGGCCGAGGCCGGCGTCGCCGACCGGGTCCAGGGCGTCCAGGGCGACGCCCGCGGACTCTTCGACGTGGCCGAGCGCGGCGGCTACGACGCCGTGCTGTGCCACGGCGTCCTGGAGTACGTCGACGACCCGGCCGAGGGCGTCCGCAACGCGGTGGCCGCCCTGCGCCCCGGCGGCGTCCTCAGCCTGCTCGCCGCGGGCCTCGGCGGCGCGGTGCTCGCCCGCGCCCTCGCCGGTCACTTCACGGAGGCCAGGCAGGCGCTCGACGACCCGAACGGCCGATGGGGCACGGGCGACCCCGTGCCGCGCCGCTTCACCGCCGACCAGCTCACCGCGCTCGTGGAGGGCGCCGGACTCCGGGTCGGTGCCGTGCACGGCGTGCGCGTCTTCGCCGACCTCGTTCCGGGCGTGCTCGTCGACACCGAGCCCGGCGCCCTGGACGCGCTGCTGAAGCTGGAGGCCGCGGCGGCCGAACTGGCCGCCTTCCACTCCGTGGCCACCCAGCTCCATGTGCTCGGTGAGACGCGGGGGACCTCCGGGGCCTGAGTGCCGCGTGGGATGCCCCGCTGATCAGCGGCGCGTCCGCCGTCCCGGCCGCGCATGGAGTGCGCCACAGGCCCCCCGAATGGCGGCTTGGCGCCGTATGATCGAAGGAGACCGCCCGGCATGACGGGTCGGCCGCCGGGGAATGAGAAGCCTCAGCGGACCGGTGCGCGCATGGCGGGAACCGGTTGGCCAATTGGCGCAGAGGGGCGGGTTTCACGGGGGCGATTCCCTGCCTATCCTGAAGGGACCCCCCGGGTCGCCCCGGCGACTGCACGATGAGGAGGACTCCGTGCCGCTCTCGGAGCACGAGCAGCGCATGCTCGAGCAAATGGAGCGAGCGCTGTACGCCGAAGATCCCAAGTTCGCGACGGCGCTCGAGGGAAGCGGGCTGCGTACGTACACCCGGCGACGGGTCTACCAGGCGGTCGCGGGCTTCCTCGTGGGTATTGCGCTCCTCATGGCCGGTATGGTCGCCCAGCAGGTCTGGCTCAGTGTCGTGGGATTCCTCGTGATGCTGGGCTGCGCGGTCCTCGCGGTGACCGGCTGGCGCAAGGCTCCCAAGCCGGGCGAGCAGCCCGCCGCCGCCGGCACCCCAGGTGCGCCGCAGGCGGGCCGTCAGGGCAGACAGCGCCGCTCCGTGATGGACCGCATCGAGGAGCGCTGGCAGCGCCGCCGCGACGAACAGGGCGGCCACTAGGCGCTCAGGGCCCCCGGGCCCGGCCCCGGAACAGACGTCAGGACATGCGTCGGGGGGGTGACCACCGAGCCGGTGGTCACCCCCCCGACGCATGTCCTCGAGGAATCGTCGCGCCCGCACCAACGTCCGATGACGGTCGGCGGGTCCGGTGCGTCGGGCCGACCACCGCGCCGCCGACTGCCGGCCCGGCCCGGCGCGGTCGGCGGGACGGCCGAGGCCGTCCCGCCCTCCCGTTCAGCCCTGCTGCCGCGACGGCTTCCGCCAGGCCGGCCGCATCGCGGCGACCCGCTCGCGCACGCCCGACCACCGGGCCGACACCGCCCACACCACGCGCACGGTGGAGCGCGGGGCGAACACCGCGCGCAGACGCGTCCACCGGCTCACCCGGGCCCGCAGACCCGCGCCCGCCCGGCGCACATCGTCCGTCAGACCCGGCGCCGGCCGCGGCCGCGGCGCGTACAGGACCTGCTCCACCGCGTCGGCCACCCGGTGCACCGAAGCCGCCGCACCCTGCTCCAGACGGCCGAGCCGCACGATCCTCGCCGCCGCCCCGCGCGGGGTCAGCGACTCGTCCGGCGAGATGCCGAGGTCCCACGCCGTGTCGGTCAGCTCGTCCCAGACGGCCAGGACGTACGCTCCCGCGTCCGCCTCCGAGCGGCCGTGCCCACCCAGGCGCACCGCCCGCGTCCTCGTCCGCCACAGCATCGGCGCCAGCGGAAGCAGCAGCACGGCGAGACCGGCCAGCACCCACGCCGGCACCACGTACCACTCCGGCCCGTCGTCGCCGCCGGGCAGGGCCGCGGCCGGCGACTCGTCGTCGCACGCCTCCAGCTTCTTCTCCTGCGCCGTGCAGCTCTCGCTCTGCGAGGGCGCGGCCGACGGCTCCACCGGCGCCGCCCGGGACGGCCGGGCCGGGTCCGGCACCGAACTGTCCGCGGCGTCCGGCACGGTGTACGACGGCGTCGAACCGCGGGTCGGGGTCGGCTCGAAGCGGGTCCAGCCCACCCCCTCGAAGTACAGCTCCGGCCAGGCGTGCGCGTCGCGCAGCCCGACCGCGATCGTGCCGTCCGCCTGCGGGGTGCCGGGCGCGAAGCCCACGGCCACCCGCGCCGGTATGCCCAGCGAACGGGCCATCGACGCCATCGCGAACGAGAAGTGCACACAGAAGCCCTGCTTGTCGCGCAGGAAGCGGGCGATCGCCCGCGAGCCGCTGCCGACGTCCACCTCGGTGTCGTACTCGAAGCCGCCGTTCAGCGTGAAGTACTCCTGGAGCCTGACCGCCCGCTCGTAGTCGTTGTCCGCGCCCTCGGTGACCTCGCGGGCGGTCCGGGACACCACGCCCGGCAGGGAGTCCGGCAGCTCGGTGTACTCGCGCAGCAGGGCGGGCGGCGGCTGCTCCGCGCCGGCCAGCTGCTCCGGCGTCGGCCGCACCTGGAGGCTGCGCACCTCGTACGACAGACCGCGCGTGTTCTGCCCGTGGTCGCCGACCAGGGTCATGCCGACCGGTTCGTAGCGCCAGTTGCCCCTGATGCTCACCCCGCTCGGCGGGTACGGCATCGGCAGCCAGTCCTGGGCGTACCAGTCGGCGGTCGAGATCGTGGCGACGACCCCGGTGCGCCTGGTGTCCGGGCCGAGGCCCGGCGGGGTCGGGAACGCCCCGTCGGGCACGGTGGTGATGGACCGCTTCGACGGCTTCCACGTGGTGCCGTCGAAGTCGTCCAGGGACACGATGCGCAGGTACAGGTCCGTCACGTCCGCCGTGTCGGAGCGCACCGACATGACCTGCCGGTCCTCGTCCACGTTCAGTGAGTCGCGCAGCGACACCAGCGGGTTCACCGCGGAGATGGTGCCGCCCCCGCCGGTGCCCGAGCCGACGCCCGCACCGGTGGCGTCCAGCAGACCGCCGTTCATCGCGGGCAGACCGAGCGGCACCACCAGGGCGATCCCCAGCGCGACCGCACCGATCCGCCGGCCGGTGCGCACCGGGGCGACGGCACCGGGCGGCCGCTCACCGGGCCCGCTCGGTGCCCCGCCGAAGACCCGGCCCCACTGGGAGAGCCGGTCGCGCCCCTCGGCGAGCAGCAGCATCAGATAGCCCGCCGCCGCCAGCAGGAACCACAGCCAGTCGACGCCGTTGTCCGACAGTCCCGCCGCCACCGAGTACAGGGCGAGCAGCGGCAGCCCGGCCGGGGCCGCGCTGCGGAAGGTCACCGCGAGGGTGTCCACCAGCAGCCCGATCAGCACGACACCGCCGATGAGCATCAGCCGGATGCCGTCGGACAGCGGCGCCGGGATCGCGTACCGGCTGACGTCGTCGCCGCCCTGCTCCAGCAGCCCGGCGAAGACACCGAAGGCGTCGGGGCCGGGTATCAGCCCGACGACGGCGTGTTCCCGCGCGAAGAGCAGGGTGAGCAGCATCAGGGTGACCAGGGCCTGGAGCCCCACCGTCACCGGACGCGCCAGCGGCACCCGCCGCGCCGCCGCGCCCGCGCCCGACTGCACCGCCAGCACCAGCGCCGCCTGGAGCATCCAGGACGCCGGTTCGACCAGCGGCAGCAGGGCGCACGCCGCCATCAGTGTGGCCGCCCACGCGCACAGCGCCAGCCTCGCCCGTCCGCTGATCACGGTCCCTCCCCACCACTCGCCGCGGTCAGGCCCGAGCGCTCCCGGTCCGCCTGCCGCCACAGCTCCTCCAGCGGGGTGCCCCGCGGTACCGCCAGGGCCGTCCAGCCCGCCTCGCGCAACATCCGCAGCCGCTCCCCGCTCCCGTCCGACGGGCCGGCCACGTCGGCCGGTTCCCGCAGCCAGGACTCACCGTCCAGCAGGAAGGCGATGGCGCCTCCGCTGCGCTGCCGCATCCGGGCGAGCACCGCGGCCTGCTCCTCGTCGAGGTCCCCGAGGAAGGCCACCAGCAGCCCCTCGTTCCCGCCGCGCAGCACGTCGTAGGCGCGGGACAGACCGGCCTCGTCGGAGTGGTCCACCACGGCGAGGGTGTCCATCATCAGCCCGGCCGCGTCCGCCGACTGCTGGCTCGCGCCCGCGAACCCGTCGGAGCCCTCGCCGGGCACCGAGCTCCCGGTGTCGGTCAGCAGCCGCACCGAGAACCCCCGCTCCAGCATGTGCACCAGCACGGAGGCGGCCCCCGACACCGCCCACTCGAAGGCCGAGTCGGGGCCGGCGCCCGTGTAGGCGACGGCCCGGGTGTCCAGCAGCACCGTGCACCGGGCGCGCTGCGGCTGCTCCTCGCGGCGCACCATCAGCTCGCCGTAGCGCGCGGTGGAGCGCCAGTGCACTCGGCGCAGGTCGTCGCCGTAGCGGTAGCCGCGCGGGATCACGTCGTCGTCGCCGGCCAGCGCCAGCGAGCGCTGCCGCCCGTCGCCGTACCCCTTCGCCTCGCCGGTCAGCCGCACCGGAGGCAGCGGCTCCACGCGCGGGATCACCGTCAGTGTGTCGTACGTCGCGAAGGACCGGGTCAGCTCGCACATCCCGAACGGGTCGCTCAGCCGCAGCTGGAGCGGGCCCAGCGGATAGCGGCCGCGCAGATCGGAGCGGACCCGGTAGGACACCTCGCGGTGCCCGCCCGCCTCGACCCGGTCCAGCACGAAGCGCGGACGCGGGCCGAGGACGTAGGGCACCCGGTCCTGGAGCATCAGCAGGCCCGTCGGCATCCGCGAGACGTTCTCCATCCGCAGGTGCACCCGCGCCTCGGAGCCGGCGGGCACCCGCCCGGGGGACAGCCGGCGGCTGCCCGCCACCCGGTAGCGGGTGCGGTAGAGCACGGCCGCGCACACCAGCGGCAGCACCGCCAGCAGCAGGCCCACCCGCAGCAGATCGCTCTGCCCGAGCACGTACGCGCAGACCGCGGCCGCCACACCGGCGGCCAGGAAGGAACGCCCGCGGGTGGTGAGTCCCGCCAGCGCCGTGCGGACGCCGCCCCGCTCGCCCCGGTCGCCCTCCGCGTGGACGGCGCCCGCGGTGGTCATCACAGCCTCCGGGGCGGCTGGCCGTACGCCTGGCCGGCGCGGCCCAGGCCGGGCTGCTGCGCGGGCACCGGGGTGCGCTGCAGGATCTCCTGCACCACCTGCTCCGCGGTACGGCGGTTCAACTGGGCCTGGGCGGTGGGCAGCAGCCGGTGGGCGAGCACGGCCACGGCGAGCGCCTGCACGTCGTCCGGCAGCGCGTACTCCCGGCCGCCGAGGGCCGCGGACGCCTTCGCCGCGCGCAGCAGGTGCAGCGTGGCGCGCGGGGAGGCGCCGAGTCTGAGGTCGGGGTGCGTGCGGGTGGCGGAGACCAGCTCCACCGCGTACCGGCGCACCGGCTCGGCCACGTGCACGCCGCGCACCGCCTCGATCAGCTTCACGATCTCGTGGGCGTGCGCCACCGGCTGGAGGTCCTCCAGCGGGGAGACCCCACCGTGCACGTCCAGCATCTGCAGCTCCGCCTCCGCGCTCGGATAGCCGACCGAGACACGGGCCATGAAGCGGTCGCGCTGGGCCTCCGGCAGCGGGTAGGTGCCCTCCATCTCGACCGGGTTCTGGGTCGCCACGACCATGAAGGGGCTGGGCAGTTCGTAGGTCTTGCCGTCGATGGTGACCTGGCGCTCCTCCATCGACTCCAGCAGCGCCGACTGCGTCTTCGGCGACGCGCGGTTGATCTCGTCGCCGATCACCACCTGCGCGAAGATGGCGCCCGGCTTGAACTCGAAGTCACGGCGCTGCTGGTCCCAGATCGACACCCCGGTGATGTCCGAGGGCAGCAGGTCCGGCGTGAACTGGATCCGCCGGACCGAGCAGTCGATGGACCGCGCCAGTGTCTTGGCCAGCATTGTCTTGCCGACTCCCGGGACATCCTCGATGAGCAGATGTCCCTCGGCGAGCAGTACGGTCAGCGAGAGCCGTACGACCTCGGGCTTTCCCTCGATCACGCCTTCCACCGAACTCCGCACGCGCTCCACCACGGCGGTCAGATCAGTGAGGCTCGCTCGATCGTCATAGGTCGTCACCCGGCCCTCCTCGGCCTTTCCCCACGCTCCGGGAGGAGCGGGGTCCCCAAATGTCCCGGGCCGACGCCTTGCTGCGCGGACCGGCCCACCCCGAATCACGGACACCACGCGGGAAAAGTTCCGCGTGCCACCACTCCCGCATTCTTGCCGCCGTTACCGTTTCGTGTCACTCGCCTGTGGACAACCGGCGGCGGCACGCGGCGCCTCGCGGGCTTCACGGAGGCCGGATCCGGGTGGACTCCGGGGCGGGCGGCCTGCGCTTCCGTCGGGTCAGGCGGGGTCGATCTCCCGCAGCAGACCCGTTTTCACGTCGAAGACGAAGCCCCGTACGTCGTCGGTGTGCAGCAGGAACGGAGAGGTCCGCACCCGCTGCATCGACTGCCGTACGTCCTGGTCGACGTCCCGGAAGGCCTCCACGGCCCAGGCGGGACGCTGGCCCACCTCCATCTCCAGGTCGTGCCGGAACTCCTCGGTGATGGCCTCCAGGCCGCAGCCGGTGTGGTGGATGAGGACCACGCTGCGGGTGCCCAGGGCACGCTGGCTGATGGTCAGCGAGCGGATCACGTCGTCGGTGACGACGCCGCCCGCGTTGCGGATGGTGTGGCAGTCACCGAGCGAGAGGCCGAGCGCGTCGTGCAGGTCGAGGCGTGCGTCCATGCAGGCCACGACGGCGACGTGCAGTACGGGACGGGCGTCCATGCCGGGATCGGTGAAGGCGGCGGCGTACTGCTGGTTGGCCTCGACCAGGCGGTCGGTGACCGTGCCGTGGCCGACGGCGGTGTTCGCGGAACCGGCGGGAACGGATGCAGAAGTCGTCATACCCATGACGGTACTGGTCACAGCGGCGTCAGGCCCGTTGTGAGAGGGGACAAAGAACGTCAGCGGTTCTTGGAGTGAGGTAACCCACAGGGGTGGAGTGGTCTCCCTCCCACGGGTGATTCCCCCGCCGTACGTCTTGACCCCGCCGTGCGGACCCGCGACGCGCAGGCCGGTTGATTGACCGGGCGACACCGTGGACTAAAGTGACGCGAAGCGGGAGGCGAGACCGCCCGCTGCACTGATTTCCCCGGAGATCCCGGCGACGACCCGGGGAACTCCCCGCGTGCGCGGCGCGTACGCACGGCTCGGCCTCCTCCCGCCGCCGGCCGGCTGACGCCTCCGGCGCCGGCCGCCCCTTCACCGGGGGAGTGCGGGAACCCGGCGGTGCGTGACGGCCGTGCCGGACCTGAGAGGGCCAGTTGAGCCAGAGTCGACACGTCCCGGTGATGCTCCAGCGGTGCCTGGACCTGTTGGCGCCCGCCCTGGAGCGGCCGGGAGCGGTGGTGGTCGACTGCACCCTCGGCCTCGGCGGCCACAGCGAGGCCCTGCTCCGGCGGTTCCCCGAGGCGCGGCTCGTCGCCCTGGACCGCGACAAGGAGGCCCTGCGCCTGTCCGGCGAGCGGCTCGCGCCCTTCGGCGAGCGGGCCACCCTGGTGCACGCCGTCTACGACGAACTCCCCGACGTCCTCGCCCGGCTCGGCCTGCCGCGCGTACAGGGCGTCCTGTTCGACCTCGGGGTGTCCTCCATGCAGCTCGACGAGGCCGACCGCGGCTTCGCCTATGCCCAGGACGCCCCGCTCGACATGCGCATGGACCAGACGACCGGCATCAGCGCCGCCGAGGTCCTCAACACCTACCCGCCCGGCGAACTCGTGCGCATCCTGCGCGCCTACGGCGAGGAGAAGCAGGCCAAGCGGATCGTGTCGGCGATCGTGCGCGAGCGCGCCCGGGAGCCGTTCACCACCAGCGCGCGCCTGGTCGAGCTGATCCGGGACGCGCTGCCGCAGGCCGCCAAGCGCACCGGCGGCAACCCGGCCAAGCGCACCTTCCAGGCCCTGCGGATCGAGGTCAACGGCGAGCTGTCGGTGCTGGAGCGGGCGATCCCGGCGGCGGTGAAGGCACTCGGCGTCGGCGGACGGATCGCCGTGCTGTCGTACCACTCCCTCGAGGACCGCCTCGTCAAGCAGGTGTTCGCGGCCGGCGCCGCCGTCACCGCCCCGCCCGGGCTCCCGGTCGTGCCCGAGCACCACCAGCCCCGGCTCAAGCTGCTCACGCGCGGTGCCGAACTTCCCACCGAGGAGGAGATCGCCGAGAACCGCCGGGCGGCCCCCGCGCGGCTGCGCGGCGCCGAGCGGATCCGGGAGGACGTCGATTGAGGCACGTGACGGCGCCCGGGGTGGGTGAAGGGCCGGGCGTACGGGTGGGAACAGCGAACTCAGGGGAGCGTGAGTGAGTAGGAAACCCGAAGTGAGGGGGAGGCCCGGGCCGGGGCCCCAGGGGCGGCGGCCCCGGCTGCGGGGCAGGGCGGCCCGGCTCGCGCGGATGCTGCCCACCGGCCGCGCCCAGGCGGCGCGCACCCCCTTCGTCCTTCTCGTCGTCCTGCTCCTCGGCGGCGGCCTGATCGGCCTCCTGGTGCTGAACTCCGCCCTCAGCGAGGGCGCCTTCCAGCTCGACGACCTCCAGCGGGAGACCAAGAACCTCACCGACGAGGAACAGGCCCTGCAGCGCGACATCGATGCCTACTCCGCCCCCGACGCCCTCCAGCGCCGCGCCCGCGAGCTCGGCATGGTGCCCGGCGGCGACCCCGCCTTCCTCGGCCCCGGCGGCGAGGTGAAGGGCGTCCCCGGCGCCGCCACCGCCGCCCGGGCCCCGCTGGTCCTCGCCCCCGAGGCGCTGGCCACCGCGACGGTCCCGCCCCCCGGCTCGGCTCCGAGCCCGGCGTCCGTCGTCCCGACCCCCGCCCCCACGCCCTCCGCGTCGACATCGAATCCCGGCAGGTGACGGAAGTGTCCGACAGGGAACCGCCCCGCCGCCGGGTGCCCGGACCCGCCAGGCCCGCCCGACCGGGCGCCGGACGCGCCGGAGCCGGCGCCGGGGGCCGCCCGGGACCCGGCGCCCGCCCGGCCCGCCGCCCCGCCGGGCCCCGCCCCGGGGCCCCGAAGGTCCTCCGGCTGGGCAGCCCGCGCCCCCGGCTGCGCCTGGTCGGCGTGGCCCTGACCCTGGTGCTGATCGCCTTCGTCGTACGCCTGTTCCAGGTGCAGGCCGTGGACGCGAGCACCTACGCGGCGAAGGCCGAGCAGAACCGCTACGTGGGCCAGGTGCTGGCCGCCGAGCGCGGCGAGATCACCGACCGCGGCGGCGTGGCCCTGGCGACCAGCGAGGACGCCTACGACATCACCGCCGACCCCACGATGTTCGCCCCGGACGAACTGGACGTCGCCGACGGCCCCGAACAGGCCGCCGCCCTCCTCGCCCCGATCCTCGGCCAGGACCAGGACGACCTGGTCCGCAAGCTGCGGCCGGAGAACGAGGCGCTGCGCTACGTCAAGCTGGCCGGCCGTCAGACCCCGCAGGTCTGGAAGCAGATCAAGGACCTGAAGGCGGCGCTGGCGAAGAAGGCCGAGACCGACGAGTCCGCCGCCAACGTGCTGGCCGGCGTCTTCTCCGTGCCCACCAGCAAGCGCGTGTACCCGAACAACGAGCTCGCCGCCGGGATACTGGGCTGGGTCAACGCCGAGGGCAAGGGCGCCGGGGGCATCGAACTCCAGCTGGACAAGCGGCTGGCCGGCAAGGACGGCAAGATCCGCTACGCCCAGTCCGGCGGCCGGCTCGTGCCGACCGCGGGCTCCACCGAGACCCCGGCCGTGCCCGGCAGCGACATCCAGCTCACCATCGACCGCGACATCCAGTGGGCCGCGCAGAACGCCATCAGCGAGCAGGTCGCGGAGTCCGAGGCCGACCGCGGCTACGTCATCGTCCAGGACACCCGCACCGGCGAGGTCCTCGCGATGGCCAACGCGCCCGGCTTCGACCCCAACGACCTCTCCGAGGCGGATCCCACGGCGCTCGGCAACGCCGCCCTCCAGGACGCCTACGAGCCCGGCTCCACCGCCAAGGTCCTGTCGATGGCGGCCGTCCTGGAGGAGAACGCCGCCACCCCCGAGACCCATGTGGTCGTGCCCAACCGGCTGCACCGCGGCGACCGGCTGTTCAAGGACGACATCGACCACCCGACCTGGTACCTCACGCTCAACGGCGTGCTCGCCAAGTCCAGCAACATCGGCACCATCCTCGCCACCGGCCAGCTCGGGAAGACGCAGGCGCAGGCCAACCGGGTCCTCTACGACTACCTGCGAAAGTTCGGGCTCGGCGACCACACCGGCCTCGGCTTCCCCGGCGAGACCCGGGGCATCCTCGCCCCGCCGGACACCTGGTCCACCTCGCAGCAGTACACGATCCCCTTCGGCCAGGGCGTCTCCATCAACGCCATGCAGGCCGCGTCCGTGTACTCGACCATCGCCAACGGCGGCGTCCGCGTCGAACCCACCCTGGTGCGCGGCGCCAAGGGACCGGACGGACGCTTCACCCCGGCCCCGGAGCCCAAGAAGACGAGGGTCGTCAGCGAGAAGACGGCGAAGACGCTCGCCCGGATGCTGGAGTCCGTCGTGGACGACGAGGAGGGCACCGGCACCAAGGCCCGCATTCCGGGGTACCGGGTGGCGGGCAAGACCGGTACGGCGAACCGCGTGGATCCGGCCACCGGCAAGTACCACGGCTACACCTCGTCCTTCGCCGGGTTCGCCCCCGCCGACCAGCCCAGGATCACCGTCTACTGCGTCATCCAGAACGCCACCGAGGGCAGCTACTTCGGCGGCCAGATCTGCGGACCCGTCTACAAGCAGGTCATGGAGTTCGCCCTGAAGACCCTCCAGGTGCCGCCCACCGGCGCCGACCCGGCCAGAATCCCGGTCACCTTCACCCCCTGACCCGTACCGAGCACCGAGCCACCAGGAACCACCCCGTGACGACGATCACCCCCGACCCCGGGAACCAGAGCACCCCCCGGCCCTCGCTTGGCCCCCGGGCCGCCGAGCCCGGTACGCTCACCGCCGTGCCACACGCTGATCAGTCCCAAACCACCCAGAAGGGCCACCCCGTGACATATCCGGGACCGCCCCGTCCGGCCCAGGTCGCCGCCACATCCCTGGCGGAACTCGCCGGTCAGCTGGGTGCCCCCGCGCCGGAGAAGACCGCCGAGGTCACGGGCATCACCCACGACTCGCGCGCCGTCCGGCCCGGCGACCTGTACGCCGCCCTCCCGGGCGCCCGCGCCCACGGGGCCGACTTCGTCACCCAGGCAGCGGGGCTCGGCGCGGTCGCCGTGCTCACCGACCCCTCCGGCGCCGAGCGCGTCGCCGCGACCGGCCTGCCGGCCCTGGTGGTCGACGACCCGCGCGCGCGGATGGGCGAGCTGGCGGCCACGATCTACGGCCACCCGGGCCGTGACCTGCTCCAGATCGGCATCACCGGCACCTCCGGCAAGACCACCACCGCCTATCTCGTCGAGGGCGGCCTGAAGACGGTCCGCGGCACGGCCGAGGGCGGCGGTGGACGACGGGTGGGGCTGATCGGCACCGTCGAGATGCGCATCGGCGACGAGCGCATCAAGTCCGAGCGCACCACACCCGAGGCCACCGACCTCCAGGCGCTGTTCGCCGTCATGCGCGAGCGCGGCACGGACGCGGTCGCCATGGAGGTCTCCAGCCACGCCCTGGTCCTCGGCCGGGTCGACGGCTGCGTCTTCGACATCGCGGTCTTCACCAACCTCAGCCCGGAACACATGGAGTTCCACTCCGACATGGAGGACTACTTCCGGGCCAAGGCACAGCTCTTCACGCCGAAACGCAGCAAGTTCGGCGTCGTCAACGTCGACGACGAGTACGGCCGCCGCCTCGCCAAGGAGGCCGGCGTCCCCGTCGTCACCTACTCCGCCGAGGGCCACCCCGACGCCGACTGGCGCGCCGAGGACGTCCGGGTGGGCCCCATGGACTCGACGTTCACCGTGATCGGCCCCAAGGGCGAGCGGGTCGCCGCCCGGGCGCCGCTGCCGGGCCCCTTCAACGTCGCCAACACCCTCGCCGCGATCGTCGCGCTGGCCGCCGCCGGGCTCGACCCGCAGGCCGCCGCCGACGGCGTCGCCGCCGTGCCGGGCGTGCCGGGCCGGCTGGAGCGGGTGGACGCCGGACAGCCGTACCTGGCGGTCGTGGACTACGCCCACAAGACCGACGCCGTCGAATCGGTGCTGCGCGCCCTGCGCAAGGTCACCGAGGGCAAGGTGCACGTGGTGCTCGGCTGCGGCGGCGACCGCGACACCACCAAGCGCGCCCCCATGGGCGCCGCCGTCGCGCGGCTGGCCGACACCGCCGTACTGACCTCCGACAACCCCCGCTCCGAGGACCCCCTCGCGATCCTCGCCACCATGCTCCAGGGCGCGGCCTCCGTGCCCGCCCACGAGCGCGGCGAGGTCCAGGTCTTCGAGGACCGGGCCGCGGCCATCGCCGCCGCCGTCGCCCGGGCCCGTCCCGGTGACACCGTGCTGGTCGCCGGCAAGGGCCACGAGCAGGGGCAGGACATCGCCGGGGTGGTGCGTCCCTTCGACGACCGCCAGGTGCTGCGCGAAGCCATCAAGAAGACTCAGGGATGAACTTGTGATCGCCCTCTCCCTCGCCGAGATCGCAGAAGTCGTCGGCGGGCAGACGCACGACATACCGGACCCGTCCGTCCAGGTCACCGGACCGGTCGTCCGTGACTCCCGGGAAGCGGGTCCGGGCAGCCTGTTCGCCGCCTTCGTCGGCGAGCGCGTGGACGGACACGACTACGCGGCCCAGGTCGTCGAGGCGGGCGCGGTCGCCGTGCTGGCCTCCCGGCCGGTCGGTGTCCCCGCGATCGTCGTCGAGGACGTCCAGGCGGCCCTCGGGGCCCTCGCCCGGCACGTCGTCGGCCGGCTCGGCACCACCCTCGTCGCGCTCACCGGCTCGGCCGGCAAGACCAGCACCAAGGACCTGATCGCCCAGGTGCTGCGGCGCAAGGCGCCGACCGTGTTCACCCCCGGCTCCCTCAACAACGAGATCGGGCTGCCGCTCACCGCGCTCACCGCCACCGAGGAGACCAAGTTCCTCGTGCTGGAGATGGGAGCGCGCGGAATCGGCCATATTCGGTACCTCACCGGTCTGACGCCCCCGAAGGTCGGCCTCGTCCTGAACGTCGGTTCCGCCCACATCGGCGAGTTCGGCGGCCGGGAGCAGATCGCCCAGGCCAAGGGGGAACTGGTCGAGGCCCTGCCCCCGGCCGAGGAGGGCGGCGCCGCGATCCTCAACGCGGACGACCCCCTCGTACGCGCCATGGCGTCCCGTACGAAGGCGAAGGTGATCCTTTTCGGAGAGTCCGACGAAGCGGACGTTCGGGCGGAGAACGTGCGACTCACGGACAGCGGACAGCCCTCCTTCAGGCTTCACACACCCTCCGGTGCAAGCGATGTGACCATGCGCCTGTACGGTGAGCATCACGTGTCGAACGCGCTCGCCGCGGCCGCCGTCGCCCACGAGTTGGGCATGTCCGCAGACGAGATCGCCCGCGCGCTCTCCGAGGCGGGCTCCCTCTCCCGCTGGCGGATGGAGGTCACCGAGCGCCCGGACGGCGTGACGGTCGTCAACGACGCCTACAACGCGAACCCCGAGTCCATGAAGGCAGCGCTGCGTGCGCTGGCCGCCATGGGCAAGGGGCGACGTACGTGGGCGGTGCTCGGCAAGATGGCCGAGCTCGGGGACGAGGCGCTCGCCGAGCACGACGCGGTCGGACGGCTCGCCGTCCGGCTCAACGTCAGCAAGCTCGTCGCGGTCGGGGGCAGGGAAGCCGCCTGGCTGCAACTGGGCGCATATAACGAGGGTTCGTGGGGTGAGGAGTCGGTGCACGTGTCCGACGCACAGGCGGCGGTCGACCTGTTGCGCAGCGAATTGCGCCCGGGAGACGTCGTTCTCGTGAAGGCGTCCCGTTCGGTCGGGCTCGAGAGCGTGGCGCAGGCGCTGCTCGAGACCGGTGCCGAGGGTGAGGTCGCAGTCCGATGATGAATCAGATCCTGTTCGCAGGAGTCATTGGCCTCTTCCTGACGCTGATCGGCACCCCGCTGCTGATCAAGCTGCTCGCCCGCAAGGGCTACGGGCAGTACATCCGTGACGACGGCCCGCGCGAGCACGCCAGCAAGCGCGGTACGCCGACCATGGGCGGTATCGCCTTCATCCTGGCGACGGTCGCCGCGTACTTCCTCAGCAAGGTGATCAGCGGCGAGCCGCCGCGGTACTCGGGCGTGCTGGTGCTGGGCCTGATGGTCGGCATGGGCCTGGTCGGGTTCCTGGACGACTACATCAAGATCGTCAAGCGGCGTTCGCTGGGTCTGCGGGCCAAGGCGAAGATGGCCGGCCAGCTGATCGTCGGCATCGCCTTCGCGGTGCTGTCCCTGCAGTTCGCGGACTCCCGCGGGCAGACCCCGGCCTCCACGAAGCTGTCGTTCATCACGGACTTCGGCTGGACCATCGGCCCGGTGCTGTTCGTCGTCTGGGCGCTGTTCATGATCCTCGCGATGTCGAACGGCGTGAACCTGACCGACGGTCTGGACGGTCTCGCCACCGGCGCCTCCGTGCTCGTCTTCGGCGCCTACACCTTCATCGGCGTCTGGCAGTTCCAGGAGTCCTGCGCCAACGGCGAGACGCTGACCAACCCGGGCGCCTGCTACGAGGTGCGCGACCCGCTGGACCTCGCGGTCGTGGCCTCCGCGCTGATGGGTTCCTGCCTGGGCTTCCTGTGGTGGAACACCTCCCCGGCCAAGATCTTCATGGGCGACACCGGTTCGCTGGCGCTCGGCGGTGTGCTCGCGGGTCTCGCGATCTGCTCCCGCACCGAGCTGCTGCTGGCCATCCTGGGCGGTCTGTTCGTCCTCATCACCATGTCGGTGGTCATCCAGGTCGGCTCGTTCAAGCTCACCGGGAAGCGGGTCTTCCGGATGGCGCCACTCCAGCATCACTTCGAACTCAAGGGCTGGTCCGAAGTCCTCGTGGTGGTCCGCTTCTGGATCATCCAGGGAATCTGTGTGATCGTCGGACTGGGCCTCTTCTACGCGGGATGGGCAGCGGACAAGTGACCGACTGGCAGGGTAAGCACGTCACCGTCGCCGGACTCGGCGTCTCCGGCGTCCCGGCGGCCAAGGTGCTGCACGGGCTCGGCGCGAAGGTCACCGTCGTCAACGACGGGGACGACGCACGCGCCCGCGAGCAGGCCGCCGAACTGGAGGCGCTCGGCGTCACCGTGCGCCTCGGCGACGGAGCGACCCTGCCGGAGGGCACCGAGCTGATCGTCACGGCCCCCGGCTGGAAGCCGGACAAGCCGCTGTTCGCGGCGGCGGACGAGGCCGGGGTGCCGGTGTGGGGCGACGTCGAACTCGCCTGGCGGCTCAGGAAGCCCGGCGCGGCACCCTGGCTCGCGGTCACCGGCACCAACGGCAAGACCACGACCGTCCAGATGCTCGCCTCCATCCTGAAGGCGGCGGGCCTGCGCACCGCCGCCGTCGGCAACATCGGCGTCTCCCTCCTCGACGCGGTCCTCGGCGGGGAGGAGTACGACGTGCTCGCCGTGGAGCTGTCCAGCTACCAGCTCCACTGGGCGCCGTCCCTGCGCGCCCACTCCGCGGCCGTGCTGAACCTCGCCCCGGACCACCTCGACTGGCACGGCTCCATGGAGGCGTACGCCGCCGACAAGGGCCGGATCTACGAGGGCAACCAGGTCGCCTGCGTCTACAACGTCGCCGACGGAGCCACCGAGGACCTGGTCCGCGCGGCCGACGTCGAGGAGGGCTGCCGCGCCGTCGGCTTCACCCTGGGCACCCCGGGACCCTCCCAACTCGGCGTCGTGGAGGGCATCCTGGTCGACCGGGCGTTCGTCGAGAACCGGCAGCGCAACGCGCAGGAACTCGCCGAGGTCTCCGACGTCCGCCCGCCCGCCCCGCACAACATCGCCAACGCCCTTGCCGCGGCGGCCCTCGCCCGGGCCTACGGGGTGCCGGCGGGCGCCGTACGGGACGGCCTGCGGGCCTTCACCCCGGACGCCCACCGCATCGCGCACGTGGCCGACGTGGACGGCGTGGCGTACATCGACGACTCCAAGGCCACCAACACCCACGCCACCGAAGCGTCGTTGGCGGCGTACGAGTCGATCGTGTGGATCGCCGGCGGCCTCGCCAAGGGCGCCACCTTCGACGAGCTGGTCGCGGGCGCGGCGAAGCGGCTGCGCGGTGCCGTGCTGATCGGCCGGGACCGCGCGCTGATCCGCGAAGCCCTCGCGCGACACGCCCCGGAAGTACCCGTGGTCGACCTCGACCGGACCGACACTGGGGCGATGCTCGAGGCCGTCCGGGAGGCCCGGCGGCTCGCACGGCCGGGCGACACGGTGCTGCTGGCCCCGGCCTGCGCCTCGATGGACATGTTCACCAACTACAACCAGCGCGGTGACGCGTTCGCACAGGCGGTGCGCGAGCTCGGCGCCTGACCCGGCCGCCTGACGCCGGGCGACCTTGGGAGGGACGCGTGAGAGGCCCCAGGCCCTGTCCGGCGCACAGCGGAGGCCGTGATGCCCAGTAGCCGTACCGGCCGCCCGCCCGTGCAGCGGGCCGCCCGCCGGCCCGTCGTACCCCGGTCCCCGCGCGAGAACCCCCTGCGCACCCTGCACACCAGGGCGCGCAGGTCCTGGGACCGGCCGCTGACCGCGTACTACGTGATCCTCGGCGGCAGTGCGCTGATCACCGTGCTGGGCCTGGTGATGGTCTACTCGGCCTCCCAGATCACGGCGCTCCAGATGTCGCTGCCGGGCTCGTACTTCTTCCGCAAGCAGCTCCTGGCCGCCGTGATCGGCACCGTCCTGCTGCTCGTGGCCTCCCGGATGCCGGTGAAGCTGCACCGGGCGCTGGCCTATCCGATCCTCGCGGGCGCCGTCTTCCTGATGGCGCTGGTCCAGGTGCCGGGGATAGGAGTCGCGGTCAACGGCAACCAGAACTGGATCGCCCTCGGCGGCTCCTTCCAGATCCAGCCCAGCGAGTTCGGCAAGCTCGCGCTCGTGCTGTGGGGCGCCGACCTGCTCGCCCGCAAGCAGGACAAGCGGCTGCTGGCCCAGTGGAAGCACATGCTGGTGCCGCTGGTGCCGGCCACCTTCATGCTGCTCGGGCTGATCATGCTCGGCGGCGACATGGGTACGGCCATCATCCTCACCGCGATCCTGTTCGGCCTGCTGTGGCTGGCGGGAGCGCCCACACGGCTGTTCGTCGGCGTGCTCTCCGTCGCCGCGCTGATCGGGGCGGTCCTCATCCGCACCAGCCCCAACCGCATGGCCCGGCTCGCCTGCCTCGGCGCCACCGAACCCCAGTCGGGACCGGTCGACTGCTGGCAGGCCGTGCACGGGATCTACGCCCTCGCCTCCGGCGGTATCTTCGGGTCGGGCCTGGGGGCGAGCGTGGAGAAATGGGGCCAACTACCGGAAGCCCACACGGACTTCATCTTCGCCGTCACCGGTGAGGAACTGGGTCTCGTGGGGACGCTGTCGGTACTCGCCCTCTTCGCGGCTCTAGGCTATGCGGGTATCCGCGTGGCCGGACGCACGGAGGACCCCTTCGTCAGGTATGCCGCGGGAGGCGTGACCACCTGGATCACGGCCCAGGCCGTGATCAACGTCGGTGCGGTGCTCGGTCTGCTGCCGATCGCCGGAGTCCCGCTCCCGCTGTTCTCCTACGGGGGATCCGCCCTGCTGCCGACCATGTTCGCCATCGGGCTGCTCATCGCCTTCACGCGTGAGGACCCCGCTGCGCGGATGGCGCTGGCGATGCGGCAACCCCGCTTTGGTAGAAAGCGGGGCGGGGGTTCACAGCGGCCCCGGAGATGGAACACGATGCGACGGCGCGCCCCGGTGGCGCGTTCGTCCGGAGAGCGGTGAATTTCGGTGCATGTCGTACTCGCCGGCGGAGGAACCGCGGGCCACATCGAGCCCGCGCTCGCCCTCGCGGACGCCCTGCGCAGGCAGGATCCGACCGTGGGCATCACGGCCCTGGGCACGGAGCGTGGCCTGGAGACCCGTCTCGTACCCGAGCGCGGGTACGAGCTGGCGCTGATCCCCGCCGTGCCGCTGCCACGCAAGCCCACCCCCGAGCTGATCACCGTCCCGGGCCGGCTGCGCGGCACCATCAAGGCGGCCGAGCAGATCCTGGAGCGCACCAAGGCGGACGCCGTGGTCGGCTTCGGAGGCTACGTCGCCCTGCCTGGCTACCTCGCGGCCAAGCGGCTCGGTGTGCCGATCGTGATCCACGAGGCCAACGCCCGGCCCGGACTGGCCAACAAGATCGGCTCCCGCTACGCCGCCCAGGTCGCCGTCTCCACGCCCGACAGCAAGCTGCGGGGCGCCCGTTACATCGGCATCCCGCTGCGCCGCTCGATCTCCACCCTCGACCGGGCCGCCGTGCGCCCCGAGGCCCGCGCCGCGTTCGGCCTCGACCCCAACCTGCCGACGCTGCTGGTCTCCGGCGGCTCGCAGGGCGCCCGGCGCCTGAACGAGGTGGTTCAGGCGGTCGCCCCCTGGCTCCAGCAGGCCGGGATCCAGATCCTGCACGCGGTCGGCCCGAAGAACGAACTGCCGCAGGTCCACCAGATGCCCGGGATGCCCCCGTACATCCCGGTAAGTTATCTGGACCGGATGGACCTCGCTTACGCCGCGGCCGACATGATGCTGTGCCGCGCGGGCGCGATGACCGTCGCCGAACTCTCCGCCGTCGGGCTCCCGGCCGCCTACGTCCCGCTGCCCATCGGCAACGGCGAACAGCGGCTCAACGCCCAGCCGGTCGTCAAGGCCGGCGGCGGACTGCTGGTCGACGACGCGGAACTGACGCCGGAGTGGGTGCAGCAGAACGTGCTCCCGGTCCTCGCCGACCCGCACCGGCTGTACGAGATGTCCCGCGCCGCCGCCGAGTTCGGCCGCCGGGACGCCGACGACCTCCTCGTCGGCATGGTGTACGAGGCGATCGCCGCCCGTGCGCATCGTTAGACGCGTCTGACGGAAGGGCAGGCAACGTGGCCGGATCGACCACCGCCGAGCGCGGTGCACGCCAGCAGGGGTCGTCCGGCCCCCCGCCGCCCGTCCGGCGGTTCGGGCAACGGCATGTTCGTCGGATCATCGTTTCGGCCATCGCCCTGCTGTTCCTCGGCAGCGGGGCGTTCTGGCTGCTCTACGGGTCGGACCTGGTCCGCGTGGAACGCGTCACCGTGTCGGGGACCCGGGTGCTGACGCCGGACCAGGTCCGCGCCGCCGCCGACGTGCCGCTCGGGGAACAGCTGGTGTCCGTGGACACCGACGCGATCGAGGCGCGTCTCGCCCATGAGCTGCCCCGAATTGACATGGTTGACGTGATCCGTTCCTGGCCGAGCGAAATCACGCTGAAAGTGGCGGAACGCACCCCTGTTCTTCTCATTCACCAAGGCGAGAAGTTCGTCGAAGTGGACGACGAAGGCGTCCGTTTCGCCACGGTCGCCAAGGCGCCCAAGGGCGTACCCGCTCTGGAATTGGCCGTCTCCGGAACCGGTTCCACGGCACCGAGCCTGCGTCGCTTCGGCCAGGACCGGCTGGTGCGGGAGGCGGTACGGGTGGCCGGCGACCTTCCGTCCGCCGTGGCCCGCACGACCCGGAGCGTCAAGGTCCGTTCCTATGACGACATCTCGCTGGAGCTGACGGACGGCCGGACGGTCGACTGGGGAAGCGGTGAGAAGAACGCCGAGAAGGGTCGTACTCTCACCGCGCTCATGAAAGCGGAGCCCGGCGCGCGGCACTTCGACGTCAGCGTTCCCACGGCCCCCGCGTCATCGGGAAGTTGACGCACATCAGCGCAGGCCAGCACCCTGGTTGGGCAGCGCTACGGCTGATCACATAGGGTGAAAAGAAAAACGGGAGGTTCGGCGTGTTCGTTGAACGCGCGCCACTTGTCGACTTAGTGTCCTGTTCAGAAGACTCCAGGGAACAGACACACTGGTAACCCTAAACTTCAACGTTAGGGTTCGGGTCGGCGCTACGGACCGTCCCATTCGGCATCAGTCGTCGGGTCGCGGGGGCATCAGTGCTTCAGCGGTCGGGCGACACGTAACTCGAGGCGAGAGGCCTTCGACGTGGCAGCACCGCAGAACTACCTCGCAGTCATCAAAGTCATCGGTGTCGGCGGCGGTGGTGTCAATGCCATCAACCGGATGATCGAGGTCGGTCTCAAGGGCGTCGAGTTCATCGCCATCAACACCGACGCGCAAGCTCTGTTGATGAGCGACGCCGACGTCAAGCTCGACGTCGGCCGTGAACTCACCCGCGGACTCGGCGCCGGAGCCAACCCGGCCGTCGGCCGCAAGGCCGCCGAGGACCACCGCGAGGAGATCGAGGAGGTCCTCAAGGGGGCCGACATGGTCTTCGTGACGGCCGGTGAGGGCGGCGGCACCGGCACCGGCGGCGCGCCCGTCGTGGCCAACATCGCCCGCTCGCTCGGTGCCCTCACCATCGGTGTGGTCACCCGCCCGTTCACCTTCGAGGGACGGCGCCGCGCGAACCAGGCCGAGGACGGCATCGCGGAGCTCCGCGAAGAGGTCGACACCCTCATCGTGATCCCGAACGACCGGCTGCTGTCCATCTCGGACCGCCAGGTGTCGGTCCTCGACGCCTTCAAGTCGGCCGACCAGGTGCTCCTCTCCGGTGTGCAGGGCATCACCGACCTCATCACCACGCCCGGTCTGATCAACCTCGACTTCGCCGACGTCAAGTCCGTCATGTCCGAGGCCGGTTCGGCGCTCATGGGCATCGGCTCGGCCCGCGGCGACGACCGCGCGGTGGCCGCCGCCGAGATGGCCATCTCCTCGCCGCTGCTGGAGGCCTCCATCGACGGCGCCCGCGGCGTGCTGCTCTCCATCTCCGGCGGCAGCGACCTCGGCCTGTTCGAGATCAACGAGGCGGCCCAGCTGGTGAGCGAGGCCGCGCACCCCGAGGCCAACATCATCTTCGGCGCGGTGATCGACGACGCCCTCGGCGACGAGGTCCGGGTCACCGTGATCGCGGCCGGCTTCGACGGCGGCCAGCCCCCGGCCAAGCGGGACAACGTCCTCGGTTCGTCCTCGGCCAAGCGCGAGGAGCCCGCCCCGGCGCGGCAGCCCGAGAGCCGCCCGTCCTTCGGCTCGCTCGGCAGCGTCACGCCGAAGGAGGACCCGGAGCCGGTGGCCCCGGAGCCGGTGAACGACATCCCGGTCGTCCAGCCGCCGGTCCCGCCGTCGCGGTCCTACGACAGCGCCGCCGAGGAACTGGACGTACCGGACTTCCTGAAGTGATAGGACAGCGCGAGAGCGTGAGCGGCGCGCACTTCGCCTTCACCGACCGGTGGGGCGGGGTGAGCGCCGCTCCGTATGAGGAGCTCAACCTCGGGGGAGCGGTCGGCGACGACCCCGGCGCGGTCCGCACCAACCGCGAACTGGCCGCCAAGTCCCTCGGCGTCGACCCGGCCCTGGTGGTCTGGATGAACCAGGTCCACGGGGCCGACGTGGTCGTGGTCGACGAGCCGTGGGGCGAGCGTCCCGTGCCGGAGGTCGACGCGATCGTCACCGCCCGGCGGGGACTCGCCCTCGCGGTGCTGACCGCCGACTGCGTGCCGGTCCTGCTGGCGGACCCCGTCGCCGGAGTCGTCGCCGCGGCCCACGCGGGCCGGCCCGGACTGGTCGCCGGGGTGGTCCCCGCCGCCGTACGGGCCATGACCGGACTCGGCGCCGAACCCTCGCGGATCGTCGCCCGCACCGGACCCGCCGTCTGCGGCCGGTGCTACGAGGTGCCGGAGGCGATGCGCGCCGAGGTGGCCGCCGCCGAGCCGGCGGCGCACGCCGTCACGAGCTGGGGCACACCGGCGGTCGACGTCGCCGCGGGCGTGCACGCGCAGCTCGAACGGCTCGGGGTGCGCGACCGGGAGCAGTCGCCGGTGTGCACGCTGGAGTCGGCGGATCACTTCTCGTACCGCCGCGACCGCACCACCGGGCGGCTCGCGGGTCATGTGTGGCTGGACTGAGGAAGATGACGGACCGTAAGGACGAACTCGCCGTGAACCTGGCGAGGGTGGAGGAGCGGATCGCCGCCGCGTGCGCCGCCGCCGGCCGCGCGCGCGACGAGGTGACCCTGATCGTGGTCACCAAGACCTACCCCGCGAGCGACGTGCGGATCCTGTCGGAACTCGGTGTGCGTCACGTCGCCGAGAACCGGGACCAGGACGCCGCCCCCAAGGCGGCGGAGTGCTCGGATCTGCCCCTTACGTGGCATTTCGTCGGTCAGCTTCAGACCAATAAGGTGCGTTCCGTGGTCGGTTATGCCGATCTCGTACAGTCGGTCGACCGATCCCGACTGGTGACGGCTCTCTCCAAGGAGGCCGTGCGGGCCGGGCGCGAGGTGGGCTGTCTCGTCCAGGTCGCCCTCGACGCCGGCGCGAGCGGCCGGGGCGAGCGCGGAGGAGTCGCGCCCGGCTCGGTCGCGGAGTTGGCCGCGCTCATCGCCGGGGCCGAGGGGCTGCGGCTGGACGGGCTGATGACGGTCGCCCCGCTCACCGGCGAGTACGCGGGACGCGAACAGGCCGCCTTCGAGCGGTTGATGGATTTGTCGACGGACCTGCGCCGCACCCATCCGACTGCGAACATGGTCTCGGCAGGGATGAGTGCGGACCTCGAACAGGCTGTGGCCGCCGGAGCGACACATGTGCGCGTCGGCAGTGCGGTACTCGGAGTCCGCCCCGGGCTCGGGTAACGTCGCCAAGAAGTCGGACCACAGCAGAAAATATGGTCATTTCCGCCAAATAGCGGACGTAACGACCTAGTGGATCGCGGGCACTTGGCGGTCGTCAGCAGATCCACCACAGAGCGGAGGACTCGGAGCATGGCCGGCGCGATGCGCAAAATGGCGGTCTACCTCGGCCTCGTGGAGGACGATGGGTACGACGGCCGCGGATTCGACCCAGATGACGACTTCGAACCCGAACTCGACCCGGAGCCCGAGCGGGACCACCGGCGACATGAGTCATCTCACCAGTCGCACGGTGCACATCAGTCCCAAAGGGACGAAGAGGTACGAGTCGTACACCCTCCCGCGCCGCGCGAACCGGTCTCCCGTTCCGCTTCGCTCCCCGCGGAATCGCCACGCCCGGCGCGGATCGCGCCCGTGGCATCCATCACACAAGAACGCGCGAGCCTGGAGAAGAACGCACCGGTGATCATGCCCAAGGTCGTGTCCGAACGAGAGCCTTACCGGATCACCACGCTCCACCCCCGGACCTACAACGAGGCCCGTACCATCGGGGAACACTTCCGTGAGGGCACGCCGGTGATCATGAATCTGACTGAGATGGATGACACAGACGCGAAGCGACTTGTCGACTTTGCGGCCGGTTTGGTGTTTGGTCTTCACGGCAGCATCGAGCGGGTGACGCAGAAGGTGTTCCTGCTGTCTCCTGCTAACGTCGATGTCACGGCGGAGGACAAGGCCCGCATCGCAGAGGGCGGGTTCTTCAACCAGAGCTGAGACGCAGTACCGGACCGAGCAGTGCACAGGGGAGAGGGAAAAACAGGCCATGAGCGTGTTCGCGCAGGTGATCTACATCGCGCTGATGGTGTTCCTCATCGTGCTCATCTTCCGGCTGGTCATGGACTACGTGTTCCAGTTCGCCCGCTCGTGGCAACCCGGCAAGGCGATGGTGGTCGTCCTGGAGGCCACCTACACTGTCACCGATCCACCGCTGAAGCTTCTGCGGCGGTTCATCCCGCCGCTGCGTCTCGGGGGCGTGGCGCTCGACCTGTCCTTCTTCGTCCTGATGATCATCGTCTACATCCTGATCTCGATCGTGGGCAATCTCGCGAGGTGACTGTGGACGATACGGTCTTGCCGACTGCCGATGACTACGTTGAGGTGAAGAGATGCCGTTGACCCCCGAGGACGTGCGGAACAAGCAGTTCACGACCGTCCGCCTCCGAGAAGGCTATGACGAGGACGAGGTCGATGCCTTCCTCGACGAGGTCGAAGCCGAACTGACGCGCCTGCTCCGCGAGAACGAGGACCTGCGCGCCAAGCTGGCCGCGGCCACGCGTGCCGCCGCGCAGAACCAGCAGAACATGCGCAAGCCTCCTGAGCCACAGGACCAGCAGCAGCAACAGCAGCAGGGGCCGCCCCAGGGCATGCCCCAGCAGGGCATGCGAGGTCCCGGCGCTCCGGTGCCCGCCGGGATATCGGGCCCGCCGCAGCAGCAGATGGGTGGCCCCATGGGTGGTCCGCCCCAGCTGCCGAGCGGTGCGCCGCAGCTGCCCGCCGGCCCCGGCGGACAGGGCGGCCCGCAGGGCCCCGGCCCCATGGGTCAGGGTCCCGGGCCGATGGGCCAGGGCGGCCCGATGCAGGGGCAGATGGGCCATGGCGGCCCGATGGGCGGTCCCATGGGCGGACCCGGTATGCCCGGTCAGGGCGGCCCGGGTGGCGACAGCGCCGCGCGCGTCCTGTCGCTGGCCCAGCAGACCGCCGACCAGGCGATCGCCGAGGCCCGTTCCGAGGCCAACAAGATCGTCGGCGAGGCGCGTTCGCGTGCCGAGGGTCTCGAGCGGGACGCCCGCGCCAAGGCGGACGCCCTGGAGCGGGACGCGCAGGAGAAGCACCGCGTCGCGATGGGCTCCCTGGAGTCCGCCCGCGCCACGCTGGAGCGCAAGGTCGAGGACCTGCGCGGCTTCGAGCGCGAGTACCGCACGCGGCTGAAGTCCTACCTGGAGTCGCAGCTGCGCCAGCTGGAGACCCAGGCGGACGACTCGCTCGCCCCGCCGCGCCAGGCTCCCGCCTCCAGCGCCCCGTCGCTGCCGCCGTCCCCGGCGCCCTCGATGGCTCCGGCCGGTGCCGGTGCGCCGTCCTACGGCGGCACCCAGACGATGGGTGGCCCGCCGAGCCAGTCCGGCCCGTCCTACGGCGGTCAGCAGCAGATGCAGCCGGCGATGACCCAGCCGATGGCGCCGGTGCGTCCGCAGGGCCCCTCTCCGATGGGTCAGGCGCCCTCGCCGATGCGCGGGTTCCTCATCGACGAGGACGACAACTGACGGCCCTCGTGGTCATGAGTACGGCGTAGCAGTCGGCAGCGTTCAGGGCGGGGCCCCCGGATCCACAGGATTCCGGGGGCCCCGCCCTTGTGCTGTGCGCGCCCGTCGTCCCTGCGGTGGGTGTTCGACCGCGGGGCAGCTGTCCGTCGGACACCACGCCGAGGGCCCGGTGCCGCCAAGATTCTTCCTGGCGGCACCGGGCCCTCGTGTGCGGTGCCCCGCGTGTTACGCCTTGCGCAGGCGGAACGTCAGGGACAGGCCCTCGTCCGTGAAGGCGTCGCCGTAGCCGGCGTCCGCCTCGCCCTGGGCGAAGTCGGTGGCGAGGACCTCGTCGGCGATCAGGGCGGAGTGGCCGGTCAGGGCGTCGACCGTCGCGGCGTCCGTGGCCGTCCAGCGCAGGGCGATCCGGTCGGCCACGTCGAGGCCGCTGTTCTTGCGGGCCTCCTGGATGAGACGGATCGCGTCCCGGGCCAGGCCCGCGCGGCGCAGCTCCTCGGTGATCTCCAGGTCCAGGGCGACGGTGGCACCGGCGTCGGAGGCCACCGACCAGCCCTCGCGCGGGGTCTCCGTGATGATCACCTCGTCCGGGGCGAGGGTGATCGTCTCGCCGTCGACCTCGACCGAGGCCGTGCCCTCGCGCAGCGCGAGGGACAGCGCGGCGGCGTCCGCGTTCGCGACCGCCTTGGCCACGTCCTGGACCCGCTTGCCGAACCGCTTGCCCAGCGCGCGGAAGTTGGCCTTGGCCGTGGTGTCCACCAGCGAGCCGCCCACCTCGGACAGCGACGCCAGCGACTCGACGTTCAGCTCCTCGGTGATCTGCGCGTGCAGCTCCGGGTCGAGGCCGTCGAAGCCGCTCGCGGCGATCAGCGCCCGCCTCAGCGGCTGGCGGGTCTTCACGCCCGACTCCGCGCGGGTGGCACGGCCCAGCTCCACCAGACGGCGCACCAGCAGCATCTGCCGCGACAGCTCCGGGTCGATGGCGGTCAGGTCCGCCTCGGGCCAGGTGGACAGGTGCACCGACTCCGGGGCGCCCGGGGTGACCGGGACGATCAGGTCCTGCCAGACCCGCTCGGTGATGAACGGGGTCAGCGGGGCCATCAGCCGGGTGACCGTCTCCACGACCTCGTGCAGGGTGCGCAGCGCGGCCTTGTCGCCCTGCCAGAAGCGGCGGCGCGAGCGGCGGACGTACCAGTTGGACAGGTCGTCGACGAACGCGGAGAGCAGCTTGCCGGCGCGCTGGGTGTCGTAGCCCTCCAGAGCCTGCGTCACCTGGTCGGTGAGCGCGTGGAGTTCGGACAGCAGCCAGCGGTCGAGGACCGGCCGGTCGGCTGGGGCCGGGTCGGCCGCGGAGGGAGCCCAGTTCGACGTGCGGGCGTAGAGGGCCTGGAAGGCGACCGTGTTCCAGTAGGTCAGCAGCGTCTTGCGGACGACCTCCTGGATGGTGCCGTGGCCCACCCTGCGGGCCGCCCACGGCGAGCCGCCGGCCGCCATGAACCAGCGGACCGCGTCCGCGCCGTGCTGGTCCATCAGCGGGATCGGCTGCAGGATGTTGCCCAGGTGCTTGGACATCTTGCGGCCGTCCTCGGCCAGGATGTGACCGAGGCAGACCACGTTCTCGTACGACGACTTGTCGAAGACGAGGGTGCCGACCGCCATCAGGGTGTAGAACCAGCCGCGGGTCTGGTCGATGGCCTCGGAGATGAACTGCGCCGGGTACCGGCTCTCGAACAGCTCCTTGTTCTTGTACGGGTAGCCCCACTGCGCGAACGGCATCGAGCCCGAGTCGTACCAGGCGTCGATGACCTCCGGCACGCGCACGGCCGTCTTCCCGCAGCCGTCGTGGCGGCAGGCGAAGGTGACCTCGTCGATGTACGGGCGGTGCGGGTCGAGCCCGGACTGGTCGGTGCCGGTCAGCTCGGTCAGCTCCGCGCGGGAGCCGACGACGGTGAGGTGGTCGTCCTCGCAGCGCCAGATCGGCAGCGGGGTGCCCCAGTAGCGGTTGCGGGACAGCGCCCAGTCGATGTTGTTGTTCAGCCAGTCGCCGTACCGGCCGTGCTTGACGGAGTCGGGGAACCAGTTGGTCTTCTCGTTCTCCTGGAGCAGGCGGTCCTTGATGGCCGTGGTGCGGATGTACCAGGACGGCTGCGCGTAGTAGAGGAGCGCGGTGTGGCAGCGCCAGCAGTGCGGGTAGCTGTGCTCGTACGGGATGTGCCGGAAGAGCAGGCCGCGCTCGTCGAGGTCGGCGGTGAGCTTCTCGTCGGCCTTCTTGAAGAAGGCGCCGCCGACGAGCGGGACGTCCTCCTCGAAGGTGCCGTCGGGGCGGACCGGGTTGACGACGGGCAGGCCGTAGGAGCGGCAGACCTTGAGGTCGTCCTCGCCGAAGGCGGGGGACTGGTGGACCAGGCCGGTGCCGTCCTCGGTGGTGACGTACTCGGCGTTCACCACGAAGTGGGCGGGCTCGGGGAACTCCACCAGCTCGAAGGGGCGCCGGTAGGTCCAGCGCTCCATCTCGGCGCCGGTGAAGGACTGCCCGGTGGCCTCCCAGCCCTCGCCGAGGGCCTTGGCGAGCAGCGGCTCGGCGACGACCAGCTTCTCCTCGCCGTTCGTGGCGACGACGTACGTCACCTCGGGGTGGGCGGCGACCGCGGTGTTGGAGACCAGGGTCCACGGGGTGGTCGTCCAGACGACCAGCGCGGCCTCGCCGGCCAGCGGGCCCGAGGTGAGCGGGAAGCGGACGTAGACGGAGGGGTCCACGACCGTCTCGTAGCCCTGCGCCAGCTCGTGGTCGGAGAGGCCGGTGCCGCAGCGCGGGCACCAGGGGGCCACGCGGTGGTCCTGGACCAGCAGGCCCTTGGTGAAGATCTCCTTCAGCGACCACCAGACGGACTCGACGTACTCCGGGTCCATGGTGCGGTAGGCGTCGTCGAGGTCGACCCAGTAGCCCATGCGGGTGGTCAGCTCGGTGAAGGCGTCGGTGTGGCGGGTCACGGACTCGCGGCACTTGGCGTTGAACTCGGCGATGCCGTACGCCTCGATGTCCTGCTTGCCGGAGAAGCCGAGTTCCTTCTCGACGGCGAGCTCCACCGGGAGGCCGTGGCAGTCCCAGCCGGCCTTGCGGGCCACGTGGTAGCCGCGCATGGTGCGGAAGCGGGGGAAGACGTCCTTGAAGACGCGGGCCTCGATGTGGTGGGCGCCGGGCATGCCGTTGGCGGTGGGCGGGCCCTCGTAGAACACCCACTCGGGGCGTCCCTCGGACTGCTCCAGGCTCTTGGCGAAGATCTTCTGCTCGCGCCAGAAGTCGAGCACGGCGTGCTCGAGGGCGGGCAGGTCGACCTGGGCGGGCACTTGGCGGTACGTCGGCGTTGTCATCAGCGGGCTTCCTCCGGCGGACTTGCTGCCTTCCGTCCGGAGGGACGAGAGCCGTGTCGATCCCTGCGCCGCCTTGGCGCGCTCCCGCGGTACCACCCTCCTTGGCCCCCCGGTGCTTCGTGTGCGCCGGTGAGCCCCCTCATTGGGGTCGCGATGCCGGTTCTACCGCCCCCGTGGGGGTTTCTTCCGGCGGCTCCGGGGTGATCTTCACGTCGCGCTCGCCCCCGGGCTCACACCGTCCCCGGGTCGCTCTGGGCTGCGTACGCCGCTACTCGTCCCCATCCACGCTTTTCGCTCCGCCCAGTGTACGGCGCGCCGGGGACAGCGGCCGACCCGATTTCCGCGACCGGGGGGCGGGACGCCGTTTCGGTGCCCTGCCGCCCGGTGTACTCCGAATGGCGAGGTACGGGTGTTCGGATTCCCGGGCGCCCTTCCCGGCGGCATACCCGGCGGGGAGCTGGGCACAACGCATGCAGGCTCGTCGCGCGGCGTCCGCGGGGCGGGGGAATCGGGCGGTGTGCCCCGTTGCCGCGGGACTCAAGTCGATTTATCGTCCCAGCACGATTCGCGTGCAAGATCACAATATGTGAAGGGGCCGCGGCCATGGTGGCGAAGAAGACCGCCGTACAGCAGTCGGCGCCGTTCGGCGAGCCCCGATCCGTTCCCGGTGGTGGGTCCCGTGGGACCGGTGGGACGAAGGGGTCCGGTGGGAAGGCGCGGGGCACGCTGGCGACGGTCGGCGGCACGGCGGCACCCGAGGTGGGGGCGGACGGCGGGGGACCCGCCGCACCCAAGGCGGCCGTGAAGAAGGCGTCCGCGAGGACGTCCGGGAAGTCAGCGTCCGGAAAGACAGCGTCCGTGAAGAAGGCGTCCGGGAAGAAGGCGTCCGTCATGGAGGAGCCTGCGAAGAGGACGGCGGCCGGGGGTACGGCGACGGGAGGTGCGGCCGTCGAGGAGGCGGAGGCGCCTGTCGGGCGGCCGGCAGGGAAGAAGTCCCCTGCGAAGAAGTCCCCTGAGCAGGGGACACCTCCCAAGAAGGCGGTGGCGGAGAAGACGGCGGCTGCCGGGGCGCCCGAGAAGAAGGCGGCGCCGGGGAAGCCGCCCGCGGCGGCGAAGAAGAAGACGGCCGCGACGGCGAAGAAGACAGCGGCGAAGAAGACGGTGGCGAAGAAGACGGCAGCGGCGGACAAGGCGCCCGCGGGGAAGGCGCCCGCCAAGAAGACGAGGGCCCGCGACGTGCCCCCGGAGAAGGCGGCCCGGGCGGCGGGTGCCGTCGTGGCGGGGGCGGAGGGAACCGGGCCGGAGGGTCCGGGTGGTGGCGCCGGCGGGAAGCCGCGGGGCGTCGCCAGGACCAGTGGGTCCGCTCAGGATGTGGCCGGGCACAGCGCGGCCGATGACGCGGACGCGGCCGAGGCCGCGCCGCAGACGGGAGTGACGACGGTGGGTGCGAAGAAGACTCCTGGCACGGCGGCGACGGCGGCGAAGACCGCTGTACCCAAGGCCCGGATCGGCGCGGCGGAGCCGGGCGACCTCGCGGTGCGTCCGGGCGAGGAGCCCTGGACTCCGGACGAGGTCGAGGAGGCGCGGACCGAGCTGATGTCCGAGGTGCTGCGGCTGCGCGAGGAGATCACGTCCTCGGAGCAGTCGCTGGCCGGCCTGATGCGGGACTCCGGCGACGGCGCGGGCGACGACCAGGCGGACACCGGGACCAAGAACATCACGCGCGAGCACGAACTCGCGCTCGCCGCCAACGCGCGCGAGATGCTCACCCAGTTCGAACGCGCCCTCCAGCGCCTCGACGCCGGGACGTACGGCCTGTGCGAGAACTGCGGCAACCCCATCGGAAAGGCCCGGATGCAGGCCTTCCCGCGGGCCACCCTGTGCGTCGAGTGCAAGCAGAAGCAGGAGCGCCGGTACTGATCGGCGGCCGTGCAGGTCGTGCCGTACCCTCGTCCTCAGTCAGGTACCTAGGTTGAGGGACTCACGTGGCAGAGGCGGAGCGCATCATCGGTACGCCGGACACCCCGGACGCGGACCGGGACGAGCAGGAGACGGCCGGCACCGAGGGCACGGCGGCGGAGACCGGGCGGCCCCGCGGCAAGCGGCGGGTCGTCGTGCTGTTCGCCGTCGCCGCCTTCGCCTACGCCCTCGACCTGATCAGCAAGATGATCGTGGTCGCCAAGCTGGAGCACCACGAGCCCATCGAGATCATCGGGGACTGGCTGAGGTTCGAGGCGATCCGCAACGCGGGCGCGGCGTTCGGCTTCGGCGAGGCCTTCACCGTGATCTTCACGGTGATCGCCGCGTCGGTGATCGTGGTGATCATCCGCCTGGCGCGCAAGCTCTACAGCCTGCCCTGGGCGATCGCGCTCGGCATGCTGCTCGGCGGCGCCCTCGGCAACCTCACCGACCGGATCTTCCGGTCCCCGGGTGTCTTCGAGGGCGCGGTCGTCGACTTCATCGCCCCCAAGCACTTCGCCGTGTTCAACCTGGCGGACTCGGCGATCGTGTGCGGCGGCATCCTGATCGTGCTGCTGTCGTTCCGGGGCCTCGACCCGGACGGCACCGTCCACAAGGACTGAACGCGCGTACGGCGCTGTCCGGCCCGTCCGGCATACTCGACGGGTGAGCACGATTCCCGAGATCCGTACCCTGCCCGTGCCCGACGGCCTGGAGGGCGAGCGCGTCGACGCCGCCATCTCCCGCATGTTCGGCTTCTCCCGGACCAAGGCGGCCGAACTCGCCGCCGCGGGGAAGGTCACGGTCGACGGATCGGTGGTCGGCAAGTCGGAGCGGGTGAGCGGCGGCGCCTGGCTGGAGGTGGAGATGCCGCAGGCGCCCGCCCCGGTCCAGGTGGTCGCCGAGCCCGTCGAGGGCATGGAGATCGTGCACGACGACGACGACGTGGTCGTGATCGTCAAGCCCGTCGGCGTCGCCGCCCACCCCTCGCCCGGCTGGACCGGCCCGACCGTGATCGGCGGGCTCGCCGCCGCCGGGTACCGCATCTCGACCTCCGGCGCCGCCGAGCGCCAGGGCATCGTGCACCGCCTCGACGTCGGCACCTCGGGCCTGATGGTCGTCGCCAAGTCGGAGCGCGCGTACACGTCGCTCAAGCGCCAGTTCAAGGAGCGCACGGTCGACAAGCGCTACCACACGCTCGTCCAGGGCCACCCCGACCCCACCAGCGGCACCATCGACGCCCCCATCGGCCGCCACCCGCAGCACGACTACAAGTGGGCGGTCACCGCCGAGGGCAAGCCGTCCGTCACGCACTACGACCTCATCGAGGCCTTCCGCGCCGCCTCCCTGCTCGACGTCAAGCTGGAGACCGGCCGCACCCACCAGATCCGCGTGCACATGGCCGCCCACCGCCACCCCTGCGTCGGCGACCTCACCTACGGCGCCGACCCGACGCTCGCCAAGCGGCTGCGCCTGACCCGGCAGTGGCTGCACGCGGTGCGGCTCGGCTTCGAGCACCCCGGCGACGGGCAGTGGGTGGAGTTCGGCTGCGAGTACCCCGACGACCTGCAGCAGGCGCTCGACCAGGTCCGCGAGGAGACCTACGCATGAGCGTCCCCCACGTCGTCGTGCGCGTGGCGGAGGAGCCCGCCGACCGCGAGGCCTGCTTCGCGGTCCGCAAGGACGTCTTCGTCGCCGAGCAGGGCGTCCCCGAGGACATCGAGTACGACACCCACGACGCCGACGCCGTGCACGTGCTGGCGATCGGCGAGGACGGCGTACCGCTCGGCACCGGACGGCTGCTGCACGGCGCGGCCGCCGCGGCGAAGAACGGCGGCGACCCGGCCGTCGGATCCCTGGGCCGGCTCGCGGTGACGCGCGCCGCGCGCGGCCTCGGCGTCGGTGCGGCGCTGGTGCGGGCCATCGAGGACGCGGCCCGCGCGCGCGGCCTCACCGCGGTCGACCTGCACGCCCAGACCCACGCCCTCGGTTTCTACGAGCGGCTGGGCTACGAGCCCTACGGGCCGGAGTTCCCGGACGCGGGGATGCCGCACCGGGCCATGCGGCGCGTTCTGTAGCCGGAGGCGGCGAACGGCCTGGTGAGGGCGGAGGCGTGGCAGGGTGGAGATCCGCCCTGCGACCGCCGATCCGTCCGGAGTGCCGACCGTGGATCAGTTGACCCTGCTGTTCGCCCTGTTGCTCGGGGCCGTGGTGAGCGTCCCGGTCGGTGAGCGGCTGGGGCTGCCCGCGCCGGTGCTGATGACGGTCCTCGGCATCGTCCTGGCGCTCCTGGAGTTCGTGCCGAACGTCGAGATCCCGCCCGACCTGATCCTCCCGCTGCTGCTGCCGCCCCTGCTGTACGCCGCCGTACGGCGCACCTCCTGGCGGCAGTTCGCGGCGAACGTCAGACCCATCCTGCTGCTCGCGGTCGCGCTGGTCTTCGTCACCATGCTGTGCGTGGCCGCCGTCGCCCACGCGATCGTGCCCGGGCTGCCGCTCGCCGCCGCCTTCGCCCTCGGCGCGCTGGTCGCGCCGCCCGACCCGGTCGCCGCGACCGCCGTCGCCGGGAAGCTGGGGCTGCCGCGCCGGCTGGTGTCGATCCTGGAGGGCGAGGGCCTGTTCAACGACGTCACGGCGATCGTCCTCTACAACGTGGCGATCGCCGCCGTGGTCAGCGGCACCTTCTCGCCCTGGGAGGCCGGGTTCGACCTGGTGCTGTCGGCCGTGGTCGCGGTGGCCGTCGGACTCGCGCTCGGCTGGGGCGCCAACCGGCTGATGGACCTGCTCGGGGACGCCACCCTGCAGATCGGGCTCAGCCTGCTGGTGCCGTACGCCTCCTACGTGCTGGCCGAGGAACTGCACGGCTCCGGCGTCCTCGCCGTGCTCACCACCGCGCTGTTCCTGGTCGAGTACGCCACCGACGCCGACGACGTCATGACCCGGCTGGCCGGGCACACCGTCTGGGACATCGTCGACACCCTGGTCACCGGCGTGGCGTTCGGGCTGGTCGGGCTCGAACTGCACAACGCGATCCGCACCGCCTCCGGCCGCTGGGGAGAACTGCTGGCCCGGGCCGCGGTGATCGTGGGCGTGGTCGTCCTGGTGCGGCTGCTGTGGCTGCTCCCGGCGACCTGGCTGACGCAGCGGCTGCACGCCGCGCGGGACACCGCCGAGGAGATCCCGGTCAGCTGGCGCGAGACCGTGGTGATGTGGTGGTCGGGGATGCGCGGGGTGGCCTCCGTGGCGCTGGCGCTCGCCATTCCGCTGGAGACCGACGCGGGGGCGGCCTTCCCCGGCCGCGACGAGATCGTCTTCATCGCGTTCGGCGTGATCATGGCGACGCTGCTGGTGCAGGGGCTGACCCTGCCCTGGCTGGTGGGACGGCTGGGCGTGCGGGCCGACACAGGGCGCGAGAAGCGGTTCGAGCACGACCTCGCGGTGCGCGCGACGAAGGCGGCCAAGCACCGGTTGCGGGAGATCGAGGAGGTCGAGGAACTGCCGGAAGAACTGTCCGAGCAGATGCTGCGCAGGGCCTTCGACATCGGTGTGCGGATCAGTCCCGACCTCGCGGAGGACGAGCGGCGGGAGGCGCACCGGCAGCGGGCGCTGCGGCTGAAGCGGGTCCGCCGGATCCAGCGGGAGATGCTCAGCGCCGCCCGGCACGAGGTGCTGGCGGCGCGCAGCGAGCCGGGCGCGGACCCGGAGGTCGTGGACCGGGTGCTGCGCCACCTCGATGTGCGCAGTCTGCGGTGAGCTTGGCGACAGCCGCGCCCTTTCGTCCGTAAAGTCTGGGCATGACTCGGAATGTCGTGATCAGTGGGGGCGGCACGGGGATCGGTCTGGCCGCCGCGCGGGTGTTCGCCGCCGACGGGGACCAGGTGCTGCTGCTCGGACGGCGCGCGGAGGTCCTGGAGCGGGCCCCGGTGCCGGGCGCCCTGACCTACGCCGCCGATCTGGCGGACCCGGAGGCGGTGCGCGGCGTCGCCGGTTTCGTGGGCCGGGAGCTGGGCGCCGTGGACGTACTGATCCACTCCGCCGGGGGCAACGGGCTGCTGGAGCCCCCGGCCGCCGGCGACGACCCGCTCGACGCGGTCGTCCGCTCCTGGACCGTCAACTTCCGCCTCAACCTCCTGTCCGCCGCGCTGCTCACGGAGGCCCTGCGGGAGCGCCTCGCCGAGCCCGGCGGCCGGGTGCTGTTCCTCAGCTCCATCGCCGCCTACCGGGGGCACGGGCAGGTGGCGTACGCGGCGGCCAAGGCGGGCCTGCACCCGTACGCGCACGACCTCGCCCGCAGGCTCGGCCCGCACGGCATCACCGTGAACGTGGTCGCCCCCGGCTACATCGAGGACACCGCGTTCTTCGGCGACGGCATCGACGAGGGCCTGCGGACGTGGCTGGTCGAGGAGACCCTGGACAAGCGGGCCGGGACGCCCGGGGACGTGGCCGCGACCCTGCACTGGCTTGCCTCCCCGGGCGCCGCGCACATCACCTCGCAGATCATCCAGGTCAACGGCGGCGCCGAGCGAGGCCACTGAGGCCCGCTCAGCGCTCCCTGGGATGGCTGTGCGCACGGCGGGCCGCCGGAATGCCGCCGGGGGAGCCGCGGCCGTCGCGGCCCGGCGCCGGCACCGCGTCCGCCGTGTTGACCCGGGGCAGCGCGTACGGGTGCTCCTCGGTCAGCCAGCGGATCATCCGCTCGCGGACCTCCACCCGCACCGTCCATATGTCGTCGGCGTCCTTGGCCGTGACCAGGGCCCGCACCTCCATGGTGCTGGGGGTGCTGTCCGTCACGTTCAGGTTGTAGGCGCGGCCGTCCCAGGCCGGGCAGTCGCGCAGGATGTCGCGGAGCTTGTCGCGCATCGCCTCCAGCGGGGCCGAGTGGTCGAGGTGCCAGAAGACGATGCCGGTCATCTGCGGGGTGCCGCGCGACCAGTTCTCGAACGGCTTGGAGGTGAAGTACGACACCGGCATGGTGATCCGGCGCTCGTCCCAGGTGCGCACGGTGAGGAAGGTGAGGGTGATCTCCTCCACCGTGCCCCACTCGCCGTCCACGACCACCGTGTCCCCGATGCGCACCATGTCGCCGAAGGCGATCTGCAGCCCGGCGAACATGTTGCTCAGCGTGGACTGGGCGGCCACACCGGCGACGATGCCGAGGATGCCCGCCGAGGCCAGCAGCGAGGCGCCCGCCGCGCGCATCGCCGGGAAGGTCAGCAGCATCGCGGCCACCGCCACCACACCGACGATCGCCGAGACCACCCGGCGGATCAGCGTCACCTGGGTGCGCACGCGGCGGACCCGGGCGGGGTCGCGCTGGTGGCGGGAGCTGGCGTACCGCGTGTACGAGGTCTCGACGACCGCGGCCGCGATGCGGATCACCAGCCAGGCCGCCGAGCCGATCAGCACCAGTGTCAGGGTCCTGCCGATCCCCGCCTCGTGGCTCGGCAGCAGCCGGGCCTCCTCGTAGGACCCTCTCAGCAGGGCCGCGCAGATCACCAGCTGGTACGGGACGCGGCCGCGGCGGAGCAGACCCCACAGCGGAGTGTCGTGGTGGCGTTCGTCGGCCTTGCGCAGCAGCAGGTCGGTGGCCCAGCCGAGCAGCAGCGTGAGCACGACCGAGCCGCCGACCACGATCAGGGGGCGGAGCACGTCATCCATGCCCTCGAACCTAACCGGCCCACCGCGGGCATGAACATGTGACTTCCGCGCGATCAGGGGTACGGCCGGGATCCGGCACCGTCACACCGGGCTGGCACCATGGCCTCATGAACATCGTGCTCTTTCACTCGACCTACGGTCTGCGCCCCGCGGTGCGGCGGGCGGCGGACCGGCTGCGCGCGGCCGGACACGAGGTGTGGACGCCCGACCTCTTCGAGGGCCGTACGTTCGACACGGTCGAGGAGGGCACGGCGTACAAGGAGGAGACCGGCAAGGACGAGCTGCTGAGGCGGGCGGTGCTGGCCGCCGCGCCCTACTCGGAGCGCGGGTTGGTGTACGCCGGGTTCTCCTTCGGCGCCTCCGTGGCCCAGACGCTGGCCCTGGGCGACGAGAAGGCGCGCGGACTGCTGTTGCTGCACGGCACCTCCGACATCGCGGAGAACGCCTCGGTGGACGACCTGCCGGTGCAGCTGCACGTCGCCGAGCCCGATCCGTTCGAGACCGACGACTGGCTCACCGCCTGGTACCTGCGGATTGGCCGGGCCGGCGCCGACGTGGAGGTGTACCGGTACGCCGGGGCGGGCCACCTCTACACCGACCCCGACCTGCCGGACTACGACGAGGAGGCCGCCGAGGCCACCTGGCGGGTGGCGCTCGGCTTCCTCGGCTCGCTGGAGGGGGATCAGCCGGCGCGGTAGGCGGTCCAGCTCTCCTGCATGCGCGTCACCTGACCGGCGGTGAACTGGTACATGCACGCGTCGTAGGTGTAGTCCATGAAGTTGTGGATCGGGTCGGCACCCGCGCCGCGGGCGCAGGTGTCGCGGCCCTCGGGGCACTGGTAGGCGGCGCTCTTCTCGGCCGGGGTGTCGCTGACGTAGTCGCCGCTGCCATTGCAGCCGCCCTGGAAGGTGTGGTACAGGCCCATCCAGTGGCCGACCTCGTGGGTGGCGGTGTCGCCCTCGTCGTAGTGGGTGGCGGAGCCGCCGGGCAGCGAGGAGTTCAGGACGACGACGCCGTCCATCTCCGGGCTGGAGCGGTAGGAGCTGGGGAAGGTGGCCCAGCCGAGCAGGCCGTCGCCGATGTTGGCGGTGTAGAAGTTGAGCGCGTTCGCGCCGCCCTGGTGCAGGGCGGTCTTCATCGCCTTCTCCTCCGGCGAGCCGTAGCCGACGGTGTACCAGGCGGCGTTGTCGGTGTAGTCGGTGCCCGCCAGCGTGAACTGGAAGCCGGAGTCGGTGTTGCCGGTGCCCTGGCCGGCGTAGGCCGCGTTCAGGACGTTCATCTGCGCGGTGATGGCGGCGGAGCCGAGCTTGCCGGTCTCGCCGTCGTGGATGACGTGGAAGTAGACCGGGACGCTCACCGAGGCGGCGGTCGCGGTGCTCCGGCCGGTGGCGCGCAGCCGGTCCAGCTTGGCGCGCAGGTCGGCGTCCATGGCCTGGGCGCGGGCCGCGCTGATCTCGTTCGGCTCGGCGGCGTGCTCGCCGTGCCCGGGGTGGGCCTCGCGGGCCGCGGTGTGGGCGTCGTCGGCGCACTCGGCGGACCGGGTGGTGTCGGCCGCGGCGACGGTGGTGGGCGCGGACAGGGGGGTGAGCATGAGGGTTCCGGCCACGACGGCCGTACCGAGCAGACGTCTGCGCGACAGGGACGAGATCCGGGCGAGCGTACGCATGAGGGCTCCTGGCGGATGCGATGGGGAGAGGGGCCAGGGATCTTCCTGGCCGCCGCCGGGAGATTACGTGGACATGACTATGCGCCAAGAGGAGTGATCAAGCCCAATCAACCGCCGGTCAAACAGGGGCAATCGCGGAAGTGGCGAAAGAGGAAACGTTACGGCGCGCACCCTCCGGCAGCGGGATGCCATCGATTCGGCCATCGGGCGGGTGGTGTGTCCGGATTCGGCTCACGGTCCCACACCACCCGCCGTAGCGATGCGCTCCGCCGCGAACGGGCCATCCCGCGGCGGGGAGTGGCTGAAAATCGCCCCTCACGGGGCGGGGGCTACACCGGGTCGTAGGTGCGTTCGACCTTCTGCGTGCCGCTGCGCGTGCGGTACGAGCGCGCCCACGCCGACGTGGCGTCCGCCGTCGTACGGCCGGACAGCACGTAGTAGTCCATCTGCGCCCGCTCGGCGGTGATGTCCAGCACGCCGTAGCCGTGGCGGTCGGTGTCGACCCAGTGGACGTGCCGGTTGGCGGCCCGGATCAGCGGAGCGGCGACCGCGGAGACGGTTCCCTCGGGGACCTTCACGATGTCGTCGAGGTTGTCCGAGGTCACCGAGGTGACGACGAACTCCGTGGCGGCCGAGGCCGACAGCGGATAGGTGCCCGCGTTCACCGGCACGTCGTTGGCCCACGCCATGTGGATGTCGCCGGTGAGGAAGACCGTGTTGCGGACGGCGTTCGCGCGCAGGTGGGCGAGGAGTTCGCGGCGGTCGTCGGTGTAGCCGTCCCACTGGTCGGTGTTGAGGGCCAGGCCCTCCTGCGGCAGGCCCAGCAGCTTCGCGAGCGGCTTCAGAATGCTCGCGGGGAGGGAACCCACCGAGAACGGCGAGATCATCACCGAGGTGCCGACCAGCCGCCAGGTGGTGTCGGACGCCGTCAGGCCCGCCTTCAGCCAGTCCAGCTGGGCGCGCCCGGTGAGCGTGCGGTCCGGGTCGTCCACGTCGCCGTCACCGGTGGAGACCTGCTGGGACCGGAAGGAGCGCAGGTCCAGCAGGGACAGGTCGGCGAGCCGGCCGAAGCGCAGCCGGCGGTAGGTGGTGCCGGCCAGCGCGGGGCGCACCGGCATCCACTCGAAGTAGGCCTGCTTGGCCGCGGCCTGACGCGCCGCCCAGGTCCCCTCCGCGCCCTCGGTGTGGTTCTCGGCGCCGCCCGACCAGGTGTCGTTGGCGATCTCGTGATCGTCCCAGATCGCGACGACCGGCGCCCGGTGGTGCAGGGCCTGGAGGTCGGGGTCGGTCTTGTACTGCCCGTGCCGGACGCGGTAGTCGGCGAGGGTGACGATCTCGTGGGCGGGCGCGTGCGGGCGGACGGCCTCGCCGCGGGTGCCGTACTCGCCGGTCGCGTACTCGTAGAGGTAGTCGCCCAGGTGCAGCCAGGCGTCCAGGTCGGACCGGGCCGCGAGATGGCGGTACGCCGAGAAGTGGCCGGCCTCCCAGTTGGAGCAGGACACCACGCCGAAGCGCAGCCCGGGCACGGCGGCGTCGGCGGCCGGGGCGGTGCGGGTGCGGGCGACGGGGGAGTCGGCGCCGCCCGCGGAGAAGCGGAACCAGTAGTCGGTGGCGGGTGCCAGGCCCCGGATGTCCGCCTTGACGGTGTGGTCGGAGGCGGCGGTGGCGAGCGTCGAGCCCGAGGAGACGACGTCGGTGAGCGCCTTGTCCCGGGCGACGGTCCAGCTCACCTCCGTGTCCGGGCCCAGCCCTGAGCCGGGTATCGCCTCCGGCACCGGGGTCACCCGGGTCCACAGCAGGACGCCGTCCGGCAGGGGGTCACCGGAGGCCACGCCGTGCAGGAAGGCGGGGGCCCGTGTCGCCGCCCAGGCGGGCAGGGACGCGGCGAGCGGTCCGGCCAGCACCGCGGTGGCGGCGGCTGCCCTGACGACCGTACGACGGCGCGGGGAGAGGGAGTTGGGGTCCGCGGTGGCGGGGACGGCACTCTCGGATGATCTGTGTCGGCTGGTCACAGCCGATCAGGTTACTGACAGGTACACGCGAGAGCGGGCGAACTCGCGAAAGTTCGCCCGCTCTTCGGCCTGCGGTCAGCCGGCCCCGGTTCAGGCCTTGAGGGCCTTGTCGACCGCCGTGGTGAACTCGGCCACCGTCATCGGCGCGTTCTGGCCGTCGGAGCCGGTGAGCTTCTCCCCGTCCATCATCAGCGTCGGCGTGCCCTGGGCCTCGCTCTTGTCGAACACCTCGGACATCTCCAGCGCCCACTTGTCGTAGGTGCCGTCCTTCACGGCCGTCTGGAAGCCCTTGTCGCCCTTCAGGGCGTCGACCGTGTTCGCGATCTTGATCAGGTAGGCGTCGTCCTTGAACTTGTCGTCGGTCTCCTCGGGGTGGTACTCGGCCGAGTAGAGCGCGGCCTTGTACGCGAGGAACGCCTCGGGGCTGACGTCCAGCGCGGCACCCAGCGCGCTCAGGGCGTTCTTGGAGCCCTCACCGGTCAGGTTGCGGTCGAGGAACGAGGCGCCGATGAAGCGGATCTTGTACTTGCCCTCCTCGACGTCCTTCTCGATCGTCTTGCCGACCGTCTGCTCGAACGAGGCGCAGACCGGGCAGCGCGGGTCCTCGTACAGCTCCAGGGTCTTCTTCGCGTCGGACTTGCCGATGACGACGGTGGTGCCGTTCTCGCCGCTGGTGTGGGCCGGCTTGACGAGCTTGGCGTCCGCCGCGGCCTCCCAGTGGTCGGGCTTGTTGCCCTGGACGACGGCGTAGCTGATGCCGCCGGCTATCGCCAGCACACCGACGAGGGAGCCCGCGACGACGAGCTGCCGCTTGACCTTGTCGCGCTTGGCCTGGCGCTCGCGCTCGACGCGCAGCCGCTCACGGGCCGCCTGCTTCGCCGCCTGGCTGTTCCGCTTGCTCATGGTGATGTTCTCCACGGGGGACGCACACGTCGTGTGCGGGATACGTATGGGGACTGTTCGTGCGGGGGAGGCCTGCCGGCAGCCGGGCCGGGTGCCTCGGGCGACCCGGACCACCGGTACCGGGGCGGGGTCGCCTCAGACGAGGGCGGTGGGGCACGGCGGTCCGCGCCGCCCCAGGGAGTGCACGAAGAGCAGGGTCCGGGCCGTGGCGGCGCGGCGCGCCGGGCGGAACGGGCGGAGCGTCCCGGGGGCCCGGACGGTCCCCGCGGCGACCGCGAGCAGCAGCGGCCGGAAGGTGGTCGCCGCCACCGCGCCCAGCAGCTGGGCCAGCGCGCGCTCGCCGCGGCGCAGCCACGCGGCGGCGAACAGGCCGACCCCGATGTGGGCGCCCAGCAGCGCCCAGGCGGTGGCCGGGTCGGCCTGGGCGAACAGGCCCGCCAGCCGGTCGCCGCCCTCGGCGGCGGACCCGGTGACCCGGGCGAGGGGTGCGCCCACGTCGGCGCCGCCGCACAGCACGTCGAAGCCGACGGAGCGCAGCGGGCCCGCGACCGGGCCGCCCATCCGGCCGTAGCAGACGTGCTGGCCGGTGGTGAAGACGGTGTCGGCGGCCAGCTCCAGCGGGATCAGCAGGGCGGCGATCCGCCCGAAGGAGCGCTCCCGGCCCGCCAGGACGTACGCCAGGGCGAACACGGCGGCGGCGATCGCGGCCACCGTGCTCACCGGCAGCGGAGCCCCGGACAGCAGCACGTGCGACGCGGTGCTGAGCGTCACGACGACGGCCGTGAACAGCGCCGCGCGGACGGCTCTGAGTCGGGTTCCGGATATGTCCATGGCGGTGAAGAGTGTGTCACGTGCTCCGGTAAGAGGTCCCTAAAGGGTTCCTGTGGACGGACGGGCGGTCACGGAGGTCACACGGGTCGCAGGGGTCACAGCCCCGGAATCCTGCCGTTGCGGAACAGGTCCAGGAAGATCTGGTGGTCCCGGCGGGCCCGCGCGCCGTAGTCGTGCGCGAAGCCGACCAGCAGCGGGACCAGCCCGTCCTCGTCGGCCGCGATCGCGGCGTCGATCGCGCGCTCGGTGGAGAACGGCACCAGGGACTCGCCGGAGGTGTCGTCCGCCGCCGAGTGCATCGTGGCCGTGGCCCGGCCGAGGTCGGCGACCACCTGGGCGATCTCCTCCGGCTCGTCGATGTCGCCCCAGTCCAGGTCCACGGCGTACGGCGAGACCTCGGCGACCAGCTGGCCCGCGCCGTCCAGCTCGGTCCAGCCCAGCCACGGGTCGGCGTGCGCCTGGAGGGCGCGCTGGGAGATCACCGTGCGGTGCCCCTCGTGCTGGAAGTAGGCGCCGATGGCCGGGTCGGTGACGTGCCGGGAGACGGCCGGGGTCTGGGCCTGCTTGATGTAGATCACCACATCGTTCTCCAGGGCGTCGCTGTGGCCCTCCAGCAGGATGTTGTACGACGGCAGCCCGGCCGAGCCGATGCCGATGCCGCGCCGGCCCACGACGTCCTTCACCCGGTAGGAGTCCGGGCGGGCCAGCGAGGCGTCCGGCAGCGTCTCCAGATAGCCGTCGAAGGCGGCCAGCACCTTGTAGCGGGTGGCGGCGTCCAGCTCGACCGCGCCGCCGCCGGCGGCGAAGCGGCGCTCGAAGTCACGGATCTCGGTCATCGACTCCAGCAGCCCGAAACGCGTCAGCGAGCGGGCGTCGCGCAGGGCGTCCAGCAGCGGCCCCTGGGCCGTGTCCAGCGTGAACGGCGGCACCTCGTCGCTCTTCGCGCCCGTGGCCAGCGCGTGGATCCGCTCCCGGTAGGCGGCGGCGTAGACGGTGACCAGCTCGGTGATCTGCTCGTCACTGAGCGCCTTCGCGTAGCCGATCAGCGCCACCGAGGCCGCGAAGCGCTTGAGGTCCCAGGTGAAGGGGCCGACGTAGGCCTCGTCGAAGTCGTTGACGTTGAAGACCAGGCGGCCGTTGGAGTCCATGTACGTGCCGAAGTTCTCCGCGTGGAGGTCGCCGTGGATCCAGACCCGGGACGTCCGGTCGTCCAGGTACGGCCCGCTGTGTATGCCCCTCCCGACCCGCCCGGCGCTCTCGGCGTCCAGGTCGTGGTAGAAGAGGCACGCCGTCCCGCGGTAGAACGCGAAGGCCGAGGCCGCCATCTTCCGGAACTTCACGCGGAAGGCGGCCGGGTCGGCGGCCAGGAGCTCGCCGAAGGCGGTGTCGAGGACGGCGAGGATCTCCTCGCCGCGGTGCTCGTCGTTGAGCTGCGGGACCGACATCGCTGGGTGCCTCCTGGTGCGGATCGTTTCGGGACGGTGGCCCGTCCCCTGCGTAACGTGTGACGGGGGGCCGGAGTGCCCGTGACCCCCGCCCGAAGGTACGCCGGGATGCGCTCCGGGTGTCAGTGCCGGGGCATAGACTTCGAGGCTGTCCCCCGGACTGTCCGCCTGCCGTCCGCGGACCGTCCACAGTCCGTCGCCGAGAGTTCGCCTTGGAGGCCGCACCGTGTCGAAGCCGCCGTTCACGCACCTGCACGTCCACACCCAGTACTCGCTGCTGGACGGTGCCGCGCGGCTGAAGGACATGTTCAACGCCTGCAACGAGATGGGCATGACGCACATCGCCATGTCCGACCACGGCAACCTGCACGGGGCGTACGACTTCTTCCACTCCGCCCAGAAGGCCGGAGTCACCCCGATCATCGGGATCGAGGCGTACGTCGCCCCCGAGTCCCGGCGCAACAAGCGCAAGATCCAGTGGGGCCAGCCGCACCAGAAGCGGGACGACGTCTCCGGTTCCGGTGGTTACACCCACAAGACGATGTGGGCGGTGAACGCGACCGGCCTGCACAACCTCTTCCGGCTCTCCTCCGACGCCTACGCCGAGGGCTGGCTGCAGAAGTGGCCCCGCATGGACAAGGAGACCATCGCCAAGTGGTCCGAGGGGATCGTCGCCTCCACCGGCTGCCCCTCCGGCGAGCTCCAGACCCGGCTGCGCCTCGGCCAGTTCGACGAGGCCCTCAAGGCCGCCGCCGACTACCAGGACATCTTCGGCAAGGACCGCTACTTCCTGGAGCTGATGGACCACGGCATCGAGATCGAGCACCGGGTCCGCGACGGCCTGCTCGAGATCGGGAAGAAGCTCGGCATCCCGCCCCTGGTCACCAACGA